>JAVBQI010000141.1:0-26567 GCA_031549145.1 Thermoguttaceae bacterium
GTCGCGCTCACGGAGGCGGCCAAGAGAAAAGCCTGGGAAAACTTATCCCGTTCGCAAGTGATTTTCATGGTTCTTGCCGTTGTTTTTAGGGGGAGGTATTACAAAGAAGTGCTTGGGATTATAACAAAGAAAGGAAGAATGAGGAATCGTCAGGAAAAAATTTTTTTGTACACCAGGACCGTGCCAAGCCTTATGACCCAGAATTCGAACGAATCATCTCTTTCTTTTCCGCTTGCCCGGGAAACGGCAATCTCTCTTTTTCAACGGGAGACCGGCTTGCACGAACTCGGTTCGTGGGCCGACCGGAAGAAACGGGAAATCAGCGGCTCGGACGTGTATTATTCGCTCAATGTACACTTGAATCCGACGAACGTCTGTAAGTTCCGTTGCCCGTTATGCGCTTTCAGTTGCGATCCGGGCGAGAGCCGGGCCTATCGGCTTTCCGATGCGGAAATTCTCGAACAGGTCGAAGCGGCGGCCCACGCCGGTTGCACCGAGTTGCATTGGGTCGGCGGCATTCCGAACGATCTGCCGTATTCCTGGTACCTGGAGAGGCTTGCCGCGATACATCGTCGTTTTCCCGACCTTATAATCAAGGCTTGGACGGCGGTCGAGATTCTGCACTTCGCGGAAACTTCGAACAGGAGTGTCCGGGACATTCTCGGAGAGTTGAAATCGCTCGGTCTCGGCTCTTTGCCGGGGGGAGGAGCCGAGATTTTCGAACCGTCCGTCCGAACGATCATCGCCCCGAAAAAACCGACGGCCGAAGATTGGCTGAATGTACACCGCATCGCTCATGAGCTGGGAATTCCGACGAACGCGACCATGCTTTTCGGTGGGCTGGAATCGGTCGAACATCGCGTCGAACATTTGCTCGCCCTTCGGGCCTTGCAGAGCGAATCGATCGCGGAAAAGCGGCCGGCCCGGTTCGAAGCGTTCGTCCCGCTGGTATTTCATCCGCAAGGGACGGCGTTTTCGGATCGACCGATGATTTCGCCGGACGAGATTTTGCGGACGATCGCGATCAGCCGCTTGGTGTTGGACAATATCCCGCATGTCAAAGCGTACTGGGTTACGCTCGGCCCGGAATTGGCGCAAATCGCGCTCGGATACGGAGCCGATGATTTCGACGGGACCGTCCGCCGGGAACGAATACATCACGAAGCCGGCTCGAAATCGCCGGAAGGTCTTTCGGAAGAGCGGATTCGCGAACTGATTTTGGAAACCGGTCGTTTTCCCGTGCGCCGCGGTTCGTAAAACGACACGGGCAGACGCGCAGCGGTCTCTCGAATCTCACGGCTCAATCTCTCGCGTTGCCCTGTACCCCCGGAGCATCGTTCCCGATTGCCGCTTTCAGCATTGAGCGGATTTGGCCTTCGTATTGAAGGCCGATCGCGACATCGATCACCTTGCCGTTTTTAAAGAGGACCAGCGTCGGGAAGCCTTGGTCGATATACCGCCGGGCGACGGACATGTTTTCCGGGCCGTTAATTTTGGCAACGATCGCCTTGCCTTTCATTTCTCTCGCGATTTTTTCCAAGCTTGGCTCCATTTCAATGCAGGGTGGGCAGTTGTGCATCCAGAATTCGACGAGCACGACCCCTTCCCGGGTTACTTCTTCGAAATTCGTTTCGTCGAGTCGCACGATTTCGCTCGGTCCGGTTTCCCGGGGAACAGGATTCCTCTCACGCACCATGAGAGCGTGTACGGCAAAAAACGCCGCGAGCAGGAGAACGAGCCCGGCAACAGCCGCGAGAACCGCTTTGTAGCCGAACGGGTTGGGTTGGGCGTCGATGATTTCTTCTTCGAAACGGATCATGTCGGTATTCCTGCGATTCTGGTCATTTCGTGTGGTGCCAGCCCCAAGCGTCAGCGCGGGGTGATATTTGCGTTTACTGATCTTCAGAGAAAATTTCGAACAACGAAATCAGAGCCGCGACCGTGAGGGAGCGGTTTCGCGGGACAACCGCTTCCTTACGGGCGCGGCTCCGATTTGTTTTTTTCCTGAAGATCAATATAAACGATTCAATCCCCCCGCGCTAACGCTTGGGGCTAGTTTTTTTGTTGAATGCTTCCTTCAAATCGTTCCGCTCATGTTCATAATCGGGAGCATGAGGGCGAGAACGAGTACCAAAACGATGCCGCCGAGAACGATCAACATTCCCGGCTCCATAAATCGGACGGCGAGGTCGAGGGCCCGCCAATTCCGGTTTTCCAGCGATTCGGAGATGTCGAGCAACACCGAATCGAGCGTGTTCGATTCCTCGGCGACGGCGATCATCTCGACGACCGAACGAGGAAAGCAGTTCGAGGCCGCAAGCGGCTCCGCCAGTCGCTGTCCGGAGGAAATATTTTCCGAGGCTTGCAGCACGGCGTCGCCGATCACCTTGTTGCCGATCGCATCGGCTGCGATTTCGAGCGATTTGAGGATCGGGACCCCGTTTCGCAGCAGCGTCCCGAGCACCCGGCAAAACCGGGCGACGGCGAACCCCTCGAAAATCGGGCCGATCACCGGGACCCGAATTTTAATCAGGTCGACGATCCGCCGACCTCGATCGGTCCGGCACCAAAATCGGAACCAGATGATCAGGCCGATCAGAATCGGAATTCCGACCGCGAGAATCACCCCCATCCAACGACCGGTAAAAAGCAACCATTCGGTAAGGACCGGGAGACTTCCTTTGGCGCGCAATCCGTCGAACATCGGCTCGAACATCGGCACGAAATAGGCGAGGATCGCGATAATCACGACGGTGAGGAAGCTCGTCAGCACCATCGGATAGGCCATCGCCCCGGTAATCCGGTTTTTCAAATCGTCCTGGGCCTCGGTATATTTCGCGACATGGATGAGCGATTCTTCGAGGAAGCCCCCTTCGCTTCCGGCCCGAACCATTTGAATACCCATATCGCCGAAAACGACCGGGAAGCGGCCCATCACCTCGGCGAGGGTTTCGCCCTCTTCGACCCGGCGATACAATTGGTCGAGCACGAACTTGAGGTTGGTGTTGGAGCTTTGATCCTGCAAAATCCGGAGGGAGCGGAGCAGCGGAACCCCGCCTCGCAGCAGGTCGGCGAGCTGCGAATAAAAGGCGGCCAATTTCTGCCCGCCGATCCGGCGGACCTTGCCGCTACGAACCTGTTTCAGGTCGGGGACCAATTCGAGCGGGAACAGCCCGTTCGCCGAAAGCGACGCGGCCGCCTCCGTTTCGTTGGCGGCATCGATCTTTCCGGTGATTTTCTGTCCCGATTCGTTGCGGGCGGTATATCGATATTCCGGCATGTTGCGATTGGATTGAGAGAACCGACGATCACTTCTTCCTTGCTATTCAGGAGAAATTCCGAGCAACGCAATCAGAGCCGCGACCGTGAGGAAGTGGAACCGCGGGGCAACCGCTTCTTACGGGCGCGGCTCTGATTTGTTTTTCTCTGAAGATCATTAAACCACAAAACTGGATAAGAAGGAATGATTTTCTGAAAAAAAGGCGAAAGGAGATGAGTGTACTTCCTTTTTTTTCGGTCGTTTATCATCGGGCGAACAATTGTTATAATCGACGATGTTCGCAGGAATCTTTGTTTTGGGCATGTGATACCCTATTGACCTTCGGAGGAATCGACCATGAAACGACGACATTTTTTGAAAACGGCGGCCGGTCTCGGCGCCGGACTCGCGATCTCGCGATTGAACAGCCGGAATTATTCCCAAGCGGCCGAACCGCAGGCGGCGGGCTCCGCTCATTCGGTTCGGCTCGGCGGGCCGGTCTTCGTCCCGGACACCGACCCGGATGTTTGGGCGGCGGCCGCACGGGAAAAATATCGGGCCGTCTACGCTCCGAATGTCGCGCTCGGCGACCGGGATCGAATCAAGGCCGTCGTCGATGCCGTCAAAAAGCATGATCTGGTGATCGCCGAGGTCGGTCGTTGGAACAACATGTTGGACGCCGATCCGGCCAAAAGGGAGGCCAACCTCAAAAGCGTGACCGAAGGGCTCGCCTTGGCCGAGGAACTCGGCGCGAAATGCTGTGTCAACATCGCCGGGAGCGACAACCCGACGAACTGGGCCGGGCCGGCCGCCGGGAATTTCAGCGATGAGTTTTTCGAACAGACGGTCGAAAATGCTCGGAGAATCATCGACGCGGTCAAGCCCAAACGGGCCAAATTCGCGATCGAAATGATGAGCTGGGCGATCCCCGATTCCGCTGATTCCTACCTCAAGTTGGCCCGGGCAATCGACCGGGAAGGGTTCGGCTTTCATATTGATATCTGCAACATCATCAACAGCCCTCGCGTTTTTTGGAATACGACCGCTCTGATTAACGACACCTTCGACAAACTCGGTCCCCGGATCGTCAGCGCCCATGCCAAGGACTTGAAATGGATCGAGGAGTCGAGCATTCATTTCGCCGAATGCGTGATCGGCGAAGGGAAAATCGATTTCGTGAGCTATCTCAAGCGAATGGCCGCCCTTCCGGACAAAGACGTGCCGCTCATGATCGAGCATATGGCCAATGCGGAAGAGTATGAACGTTGCCGATTGCATTTGCTCAAACTCGGCAAGGAAAACGGCGTTGCGTTCGGAATGTAAGGATTCTATGTCTTTTAACATTTTTTAGGATTGTAGCGATGTTTCGGATTGTCGTGTCCGTAAGCTTGCACTATCGTTTTTTTCGATTTTTGTTCGAAGAATTTTTCAAAATAACGCTGTTTGCCTTGGCCGAAAGAGCGATTGCAAGCTATGCTTTCACAGTTTGTACGATCGAGTCAATCTGCCAATGATTTTAACTTCTTGCGGCAGGTTGTACGACGATCGCGATTTCATTACTGATCTTCACAAAAAATATCGAATTGGGCAGCAGCCGGAAGCGTAAGCGCCCGGTTTTCCAAACGTCGACACGGGGCCAACCCGGCGCTGACGCTTCGGGCTGCTGTTTGCGATGTCCGATTATTGACATGAAGATCAATAAATACGGTATTAGGCTCTCACTGAAAGGTAACATGCCCGCTCAAAGGCCCGGTGTACCGGTCAAATGGGCTTTCGGCAATGTCGAACGGGCACGAAACTTACTGGCGAAAGCCTTGTTGTTGAGCATCCTCGATTCGGGAAAGGTTTTTTGGGAATTATGAGTACGGGGCGAAAATTAGTCGTCGGCATTATCCTCCTTGCGATCTTTATTTCAACCGTGATTACCGGACTGCTGACCCGGGATATGAGGCTGCTCTCGAGCAAAACACAAACGGCTCTCGGGACGTTCATTCAAGAGGTCGGTATTACCCCGGCGGACGCCAAAACCAAGCCGGAATACCCGACTTTAGGGGACCGGGTCACTCAAATTACGACTCAGGCCGGGCAGGAGCAGGTCGAATCCGTTGCGTTGGAAATCGCCAACCGGATCAAAGGGCAAATGGACGTGCACTTCGGTAAGACCAAGGCGATCGCCGATTTGCTCATCGCCTACAAAATGTTCTGCGAAAAAAACGAAGAGGAGCCGAACCGCGATTTGGTGATGTCCTTGCTCAGGGGTTCTTTGCTCCTTGATGAGAACATGCAGGCGATCTGGGTCGGCTGGGAACCGGATCAGTTCGACGGCAACGACGCCGCTTTCGTGGGCAAAGAGATCATCGACGAGGGATCAATCCTCGAACACGTGGACGATTTTGTCTCGACAGGTCTCTTCTACCCCTGGTTCTACAAGGAAGACGGAAAAATCCTCCAAAGCATTCTCGACGACTACAAAGATCCCGGAAGTGAATATTATCTGGGTGCCTTCGAGTCGGGCAAAGAGTATATCACGGAACCGTATTCGGACGGCACGGTCCAGATGTCGTCCTTTGCTGCCCCGCTCTATTTCAAGGATAAGCTCGTTGGGGTGGTTGGGACCGACGTTCGGATGGGGGATCTGATCGAGATGATCGAGGCGAGCAAGCCGCTCGAAACGGGGACCGCGATGTTGATTAGCGCGGACGGGAAATTCGTCGCCCATCCTTATCGGCCTTGGATGACGGAAGATGAGGAAAAGGACACTCACAAACCGCTCATTTCCGAAGTTCCGGGGCTTGAAGCGACCGCGAAAAACCTCCTTTCGGAAAAAACGACCGTTTATACGAGCAAAACGATCCTCGGGCCGGGTCATGACACCGAGATGCAAGTGATTCAAATTCCGGTCCAGTTCGGTAGTTTTCCGAAAAAATGGACCGTCGTCGTCGCCGTTCCGTTCTCGCAGGTGATGAAATCCCGGGACGAGGCGGGAGCGGCGATTAACGACGTTCTCGGAAAAATGCGAACGACCCGCGATGAGACCCGGGACGACGCCTCTCAATCGATGACCCGGGCGTATGTCGTCGGGGTCGCCGTTTTGGTCGTCGCCCTGATCGTCGGCGTCCTGTTCGCGGGCAATGTCAATAACGTGGTCGCGGCACGGGATTACTGGTACCGTCAAATGCTCGATACGGTTCATGCTCCGATTTCCGTCGTCGATCGAAATAAAAAGATCACTTTCGTCAATAAAATCGCTCAAGAATACCTGAAAAAAACGGAGGCGGCGTGTCTCGGGCAGTCTCATGCTTCCGTTTGGGGATCGGAACTCGATTCCGCGCTCGAACTTTTGGAAAAGAATCAAGGGAATGTGACCAAGCAACATTTCGCGTCCTTGAGTTGGGAGGTTTGTTCCGATTTCATTCTCGAACGCAACGGCCGAAAGAGCGGGATGATCGAGTTTTTCAAGGACGTGACCGATCGGGACAACATCCTCCAACTTGCCGAAGGGGTTGAAAAGGTGATCGAAAACGCGGTCGCGAAAATGGCCGAAATCACGGCCGATTCGGCACGGCTTTCCGCGGGTTCCGAAGAGCAGGCGGCGAGTTTGCAGGAAGTGACCGCGAATATGAACCAGATGAGCGAACAGACGAAGCAGAACGCCGCGAACGCGAAAACGGCGAACGAACTGACGAACGAAGCGGTTCAAGCGGCGAACAAAGGGCAGGTTCGAATGAACGAAATGATCGAATCGATGAATCAGATCAACGCCAACGCCCAGGATACCCAACGGGTGATCAAGACGATCGACAACATCGCGTTCCAAACGAACCTGCTCGCCCTTAACGCCGCCGTCGAGGCGGCCCGGGCCGGGACGCACGGCAAAGGGTTTGCCGTCGTCGCCGAAGAGGTCCGTAATCTCGCTTCCCGGAGTGCGAAGGCGGCGCAGGAAACGGAGGAGCTGATCAAAAAGAGCAACTCGCAGATCGATGCCGGAGTTCAAACCGCTCATCAAACGGCCTCGGCCTTGAACGCGATTTCCGATCAGGTTACAAAAGCAATGGAACTGGTCTCGAATATCGCCGAGAGTTCCCGCGAACAGGCGAGCGGCGTCGAACGAATCGACGTCACGCTGAAGCAGGTCGAGGTCGTAACCCAACAGAATTCTCAAACCGCGGTCGCGACAGCAACGGTTGCGAACGAGTTGAACGAAGAAATCAACGAACTGAGCCAAATGATGGCCAATTTCAAGTAGAGGACGCCGCGAAAAATCTTCGCGACAACAACGAGCCGGGACCTGTGGTCCCGACGGCTTTTCTTGTGAAAAAAGACATCATTTCGAGAAAATTGAGAGGCAGTCGAGGGCACAGCCCCCGGCTCGTGTTGGTTTTTATCTCGTCTGCCCAAATTGTCTCTTGCCAATATTTTTTGCACCTGTATAATACCCTATAGGGGTATAGGGTATGAAATGCAAAAAATCATCTTGTGAGGTGATATTCATGAGTGAAAATATTGTCCAAAAATCCAATTGTTGCTGTTCGATTCGCGAAGCTCCTTGCGATAACCAACAAGGTCCGGTCAAAAAGACGCCGGTTACGATTCTGTTGTCGTTCTTTGAATCGGTTTCCGGTCAGTTGATTTTGGCCGGAGTTTCCGGGGTTTGCCTTTTCGTGAGCCTTTTTGGGCTGCTCGGAGGGCATTTGCCGTTCGATCCGGCCTGGGTCGCGATTTTGCTCTCGGGAACGCCGCTTTTCGTTTGGGCGATTCAAGCGATTTTGGAGCGGCGGATCACGGCCGAAGTGCTCGTTGCGACGGCGATTCTCGCGACGATTTATACCGGCGAGATTTTTGCCGGCGGCGAGGTCGCGTTTATCATGATGCTCGGACATCTGCTCGAAAATTGGACAATTCGTCGGGCGAGGGCGGGGATCGAAAAACTGATCCGGCTCACGCCGCGAACGGCCCGGCGAATCGACGAGACCGGTCGCGAAAACGTTGTCGAAGTGAGCGAAATTCAATCCGGCGAGACGCTCCGGGTCCTGCCCGGCGACGCCGTTCCCGTTGACGGTCGTATTCTTTTCGGAAACACTTCGATCGACCAGCAACTGTTGACCGGAGAGCCGCTGCCGGTTGATAAGAAAACCGGCGAAGAGGTGTTTGCCGGCACGATCAACCGCTTCGGAGCCTTTACAATGCAGGCGACGAAGGTCGGGGAAGACAGTTCTCTCGCCCGCATGATCCGGCTCGTCCGGGAAGCGGAAGCGAAAAAAGCCCGTTTGGAACGGATCACCGACCGTTGGGCCTCGTATTTGGTCCCGGCCGCGATTCTGACCGCCGTGCTCGTCGGGCTGATGACCCAGGATATCATGCGGGCCGTTACGATCCTGGTCGTTTTCTGCCCTTGTTCGCTGGTCCTCGCGACTCCGACCGCGATCATCGCCGCGATCGGGAATGCGTCCCGGTACGGGATTTTGATCCGTTCCGGAGAGGTTTTGGAACTGCTTGGACGAATCAAGAGTTTGGCATTCGACAAGACCGGAACGTTGACGCTGGGGAAGCCGACTTTGAGCAGGGTCCGATCCCTCTCGCACGGCCGGAGCGAAGAGGAACTGCTAACGCTGGCCGCTTCGCTCGAACAATCTTCCCAGCACCCGCTTTCCCTCTGCATCGTCGAGGCCGCAACCGCGAAAGGCCTGCCGTTGTTCGCGTTCGAAGACAGTCGGGTTATACCCGGTCGGGGAATAGTAGGAAGAGGAAAGAGGATAGAGGACAGGGAAGAAGGGAAAGAGGGTAGAGAGCAAGAGGTAAGGAACGAGAAGTCAATTGTTGATGCGGAGCCGTCGTGTTGTTGCGCGAAACAAAACAGACCGATGATCTCGGAGCAAACCTCAACCCCTGATTCCCCCCCCCTGTCCTCCGTCCTCTGTCCTCTGTCCTCTACTGTTCTCATTGGCAACGAAAAACTGCTGCGGGAAAACGGGATCGACATTTCGGAGGCGGCGAAAGCCGAGGCGGGACAATGCTTCGATCGCGGGGAAACGGTCGTTTGGGTCGCAATCGGCCCGGAAATCGCCGGATTCCTTGCAATCGCGGATTCGCTCCGCGAGAGTGCGGCGGCAACCGTCCGGCAGTTGCAGGCGGAGAAGGTCGAGGTGTTGCTGTTGACCGGGGACAACCCTCGGGCGGCGAAAAGCATCGCCAAACGGGCCGGGATTGCGAACTTTGAAACCGAACTGCTTCCGGAAGATAAGCAACGGCTGATTCTTGCCCGGCAGCAATCGGGAGAAAAAATCGCGATGGTCGGCGACGGAATCAACGACGCTCCGGCCCTGAAAACGGCCGATGTCGGCATTGCGATGGGGAAGATCGGGAGCGATTTGGCGATCGAGGCGGCCGACATTACTTTGGTCGGCGACGACATTTCGCGTGTCCCGTTTTTGGTCCGGCTTTCCCGCAAAACGATTCGAACGATTTTAGGGAACATCGCTCTCTCGATGAGCATCAACGCGGTCGCGATCGTGCTCGCGACGACCGGGCTCATCGGGCCGGTGATCGGGGCGCTCGTACACAACGTCGGCTCGGTCCTGGTCGTTTTCAACGCGTCGCTGTTGCTCGGCGTCCGCTGGGACTACCGTAGCCGGCAGGAGTCGCGGGGTTCCTGAAAGAACAAATCAGAGTTTTTGGCAGGGCGACAACAGTCCGGTTCGATATTCATTGCGAAGCTCTGTAATGACTTTCGTCACCCCCGCGCAGGCGGGGGTCCAGAGAGAAACCGCAACCTCTGGATCCCCGCCTGCGCGGGGATGACGGAAATCAGTTCACTTCTAATCTGGGGCTCATTAACGTCCCAAACCGCTGCGGGCGGCCGAGTTTTCGATTCGGACGACCAGATCGCCGAGTTCGGTCCCCGAGAACCGGGCGATGAACGGGCACTTCGCCTTGAAGAGGTAGGCGACGTTTTGCGTGATTCGGTCCGGACCGTATTCGATCAACGTTTCGAAGTTCGCGAGCCCTTTCGCGATCACCAAATCGGCCTCGCGGAACGCTTTCAGGAATTCGTCCGAGCACTGTTCCAAAATCGTTCCGAGCCCGTCGTTGCCGTTGTCGATCACGGGAACGAGCGTCGTCAAGCCGATGCGCTCGGCATCTTCCCGCGTCGCATCGTTGATCACCGGAACGCCCCGGACGGCGACGGTCAATCGCGGAGAAAATTCCCGCAGGATTTCTTCGACCAACAGCCGGTCGCAAACGATTTCCCCGGAATTGTCCGCAATATAAAGAACATTCTTCGCTTCGGAAACGGCCCGAAACAACGCCTCAAGATCGCCGTTGATCGGTTGGTGCATCGCTTTTTGAATCGCGGCGTCGACGATTTCGGTGGTTAAGGAGGTCCCGAGGGCGAAGTCGATCGTGTTGCCGGCGATCGCGAGCCGGACCGCCCCTTCAAGCGGGTTGGCAAACCGGCGGATCATCGCGCGAAGTTCCTCGATCCGCGAAAACATGACGTCGTTGAACTGCCGCTTGACGGCGAGGTAAGGGTCCGCGTTGCCGGTGATTCGCCGGATTTCCCGGTGTATTTCCTGACCCAGCAGCGGGGGAATATCGGCGAACCCCCGTTCGAGAGCCAATTCCAAAGAACGCCGGAGCACCTGTTCGTGCAGGCGGGGATCGGAACTGGCGAATCGGGCCGCATCCAGGGATTGGCGGCAAAGGCACAGGATACAATCGGGTGAGACGGGCATTAAATGGAATTGAAAATTGAAAATTGAGAATTGAAAATTTCATTTAGCCGGTACTCCGCGCAATTGAGGTCGGACACCGCGAATTTGAAATCACTTTTGCAATTTCTTCGGCGGGAAAAAGGTCCAACGGGCGAAGAGTCGCAGTTTGTCGCAGAGGGACAAACGCGTTTTGCAGGAAAGAATTTTCCGGGGATTGCGGCGAATTTTTCTGAACAGCCGGTAATAGGCGTCCCAGATCATCCCGAACGACCGTCGGGCGTCCCGGTCGATCGACTCGTACAGCCGAGCGGCGACGAAAAAATGCGTTTCGATCCGGTCCAGCTCCTTGTCGATAAACCGGTCGAACTTGCCGTAAAGCGAGGCCGCCTGGGATTGAAATTCCCGTTCGGCAAAGGCATCTTCCGGAGATTTTCTTTTGGCATCCCGTTTCTTTCCGAAATTCTCGTACTCGATCAGGCTGATCAACTGGTTTTCCGTCAAACCGACACGGGCCAATTCCTGGAGCGGGAGGTAAAACCGGCCGTTTCTTTCGTCTTCGAGAATGTCCCGGACGATATTCGTCAACTGAATCGCGATGCCGCAGGCTTTCGCCGCCTTGACGATGCCGGCGGAAAAAAGCGGTTCTTTCGTTCCCCAGATCGCGAGCGAGGCGACGCCGACCGAAGTCGCGACTTGATGACAGTAGTCCGCACAGTCTTCAAATTCCTGAAACCGGGTCTGTTCGATATCCGACCGCGCACCGAGCAGGGCTTCCGAAAAAACCTGCTTCGGGATGCCGAACCGTTCGGTAAAATAGCGGACCGCCGGCAGGATTCGCACGCCGGGAAGGTGGGGGGACTCGGCAACCAGTTCCGCAAGCGAAAGGGACGTGTCTCCGATTTCGACGGACGGTTCGTTCTGGGATGAGGGCTCCCCGAAGGTCCGATCCAAGGCGCTTTGCCAATCGTCGAGCAGGGCGAATTTCTCTTCGGCGGATTGGTCCGGCGAAGAGTCGACAAGATCGTCCGTATAACGCATAAACGCGTAAAGCACTTCCATAGCCTTGCGTTTTTCGGATTTGAGAAAGCGGAAGCTGGGAAAAAACGAAGACCGCGCTTTCCGGGTTACCGCCCGGCAGAATTGCAAGCTTTGTTGGACATCACGAGAAAGACGGTCGGACATGGTCAATTTTGGTCGGGGACAACCATTTCTTACAGCAAGCTCTCCAAGAGAAGTCTCATTTTACGGAGTTCGGCGATCGGATCGAGGTTCGGGAGCGGCTTCAGGTCGGCGCAAAGGGAACGATTGTAACCGGCTTTGCTCAGTTGGATGACCAGCCGCCCGTATTCGATGATCCCTTGGCCGATTTGGACCTGAAAATTGTCTTTGGTGGTGTCCCGCAAGCGAACGTGACTGACGAGATCGATCAGGCAATCGTAATCTTTCGCCTTGGGATGCCCGAAAATATAGTGACTGGGGTCGAGGCAGACGGTCAGGCCCGGGATGTTGCGGCAGAGGCTCAGGAGCGTCTCGGGATTTTCGGAAATCGTCCCCCGTTCGGTCAAAACGGAGAGGTGTATGCCCTGCAAAATGCTGGTTTGGATGAGTTTTTGCAATCGCTCCAATTCCCCGTTGAAGGGGGTGCCGATTTTGGAAGCATGAACGGCGAGAACGACGATGTTCGTCGCCTTCGCGAGTTGGCCGCAGAGTGAAAAGGTTTCCTGAAAATTTTCGTCGTTCGGATCGATGTCCAAAAAGAAAGAGGTCGGCGTGATCCGCCGTGAGGTACGGCAGATTTGGACGAACGAATCGAAAGAGCGGGCCAGTTCCGAAGGGCGGATTTGGCCGTGCTCTTCGTTGACGACGACTTCGGTGGTCGTGTATTCGAGGTCGGCGAGCTTATCAAACGATTCCTGAAGGTTCAGTTCCGGAAAACATCCTGTCGAAGCGGCTACATACACAACGGAATCTCCTGATGGGGGCAAAAGTTCAATCGATCGGGCGGGATAAACCGAGTCAACAAACGTGAGTCGCATTATATCCGTTTTCCCGAGGCGGGGAAAGAACCCCCCGCTCAATGGGCAAATCGCACGAATTGACGAATCGTAATTGATCCCTTATATTACAAAAACGTCGGGGTTTCTCCAGCAACAACTTTCAATACACATTGTTTTGCTCATGTTTCAGGCTCTCGCAACGCTTTCGGTCGACGACAAACAGTATGGTTATTATCGGCTTTCCGCCCTTGAAGAGCAAGAGTTGCTTCGGCTCTCGGAACTGCCGTATTCGATCCGTGTTCTGTTGGAATCGGTGCTCCGCAACTGCGACGGCAATGTCGTAACCGAACAGAACGTCCGCGATCTCGCCGGCTGGCAGCCGAACGCGGGGAAGGAAATCGTGGTCCCGTTCAAGCCGGCCCGGGTTCTGCTGCAAGACTTTACAGGCGTGCCGGCCGTCGTCGATCTCGCGGCGATGCGCTCCGCGATGAGCCGGCTCGGGGGCGAGCCGAAAAAAATTAACCCGCAAATTCCGGTCGATCTCATCATCGACCATTCGATTCAAACCGACTTTTCCGGGAGCGCGGACGCCCTCGAAAAGAACGTCGAACTCGAATTCGCCCGCAACGGCGAGCGGTACGCCCTGTTGCATTGGGCTCAGAATTCGCTCGACAATTTCCGCGTAATCCCTCCGTCGGTCGGGATCATACACCAGGTTAATTTGGAATACCTCGCTAACGTGGTCGTGGGAAGTGAGAAGTGTGAAGTTGGAAATAAGAAGGATTCGAATCCTAACTTCCCACTTCCCGCTTCCCACTTCCCACTGCTCCGCCCTGATTCCGTGGTCGGGACCGATTCGCATACCGTGATGATCAACGGGCTGGGCGTACTCGGTTGGGGAGTCGGCGGGATCGAGGCCGAGGCGGTGATGCTCGGGCTCCCTTACGACATGCTCGCCCCAGCCGTGATCGGGTTCGAGTTGACCGGAAAATTGCAGCCGGGGATCACGGCGACCGATCTGGTGCTTACGATCACCGAAATTTTGCGCAAAGAAGGGGTCGTCGGCAAGTTCGTCGAATATTTCGGGGCCGGGGCCGCGACGATGCCGGTCGCCGATCGGGCCGTGCTCGCGAATATGGCGCCCGAGTACGGAGCGACGATGGGCTTCTTCCCGATCGACGAACGGACGATCCGGTTCCTGAGGGAAACCGGCCGGGACGAGCACCAGGTCAAGATCGTCGAAGCCTACGCCAAAGCCAACGCCCTGTTTCGCGAAAAGGATGCTCCAACTCCGAAGTACACCAAAACCCTTTCGCTCGACCTTGCGAGCGTCGAACCTTCGATCGCCGGCCCGAAACGACCGCAAGATAGGATCGCTCTTCGGCAAGTGGGAAGTGAGAAGTTGGAAGTGGGAAGTTCGAATTCGACCACTCCTCACTCCCCACTTCCCACTTCCCACTCCGTCGTTATTGCCTCGATTACGAGCTGCACGAACACGAGCAATCCGCGGCTGATGCTCGCGGCGGGGCTGCTCGCGAAAAAGGCGGTCGAAAAAGGGCTCACGGTCCCGCCGTTCGTCAAAACGAGCCTCGCCCCCGGCTCCCGTGTCGTCGCCGAATACCTTCGCCGGGCCGATCTGCTCGACCCGCTCGAAAAACTCGGCTTCCAAATCGTCGGATACGGCTGTCTGACCTGTATCGGCAACAGCGGCCCGCTCGCCGAGCCGATCGCGAAAGAGATCACGGACAAGGACCTGACGGTTTCCGCCGTGCTGAGCGGCAACCGCAATTTCGAAGGCCGCGTTCATCCTTTGGTCAAGGCGAATTACCTCGCCTCCCCGCCGCTGGTTGTCGCGTTCGCTTTGGCCGGGACGACGGCGATCGACTTGATGCACGAACCGCTTGGGACGGGAGCCGACGGCGAGTCGGTCTTCTTACGCGATCTTTGGCCGAGCGAAGCGGAGCTCGGCGCCGCCGAAAAAACCTCGGTCGATCCGGAAATGTACCGTTCGCAATACGCGGCCGTCGATTCGCTCAACGAAAAATGGAACGCGATTGCGACCCGGAAGTCGGAATTGTTCGATTGGGATCGTTCGAGCACCTACATTCAAGAGCCGCCGTTCCTTTCGAGCATTCGGCTCGAACCTTCGGAGCCGAAGCCGATCGAAAATGCCCGAGTGCTCGCCTTTCTCGGCGATTCGACGACGACCGATCACATTTCCCCGGCCGGTTCGATCAAGGCCGATTCTCCGGCCGGACGATTTTTGGTCGCTCAAGGGGTCGAGCCGAAAGAATTCAATTCCTATGGGGCAAGGCGGGGCAACGACCGGGTGATGAGCCGGGGGACGTTCGCCAACATCCGGATCCGCAACCTGTTGGTGCCCGGAATCGAAGGGGGAATGACGAAGCATTTCCCGAGCTCCGAGGTGCTGCCGATTTACGATGCGGCAATGCGGTATCAAAAGGACCGGACGCCGCTGATCATTCTCGCGGGCGCGGAATACGGGACCGGGAGCAGCCGCGATTGGGCGGCGAAGGGGACCGCTTTGCTTGGCGTTCGGGCCGTGATCGCGAAAAGTTTCGAGCGGATACATCGCGGCAACCTCGTCGGGATGGGGGTGCTGCCGCTTGAGTTCGCGGCCGGGGCGAGTGCCGCCCTGTTGAACCTCGACGGGACGGAACAATTTTCAATCGACCCGATCGGCCCCGATTTCGTTCCGGGCAGCGAGATCGAAGTCCGTGCGGAAAAAGAGGTCTCGCCCGGGTTGTTCGCCGAAACGACGTTTCGGGTCAGGGTTCGGATCGACACCCCGGTCGAATTGACGTACTATCTCGGCGGCGGCATTTTACCGGCCGTGCTCCGGAAGCTGGCTCAAGGCGACAAGGCATAGAAGAGCCGCAGCGTCAGCACACGGTTATCCAATACGTAAGCGTTCATGCAAAATCCTGGAGCGCGGGCGTCCCGCCCGCACGGAGGGTGGCCGGAAATTCCTTTGCATCGCCGAAATTCGCTTCGCGAGGAGACGCTTCGGAGCAGGAAAATTCGTTTCCTATCACCCCCTTTGCAGGCGAGACGCCCGCACTCCAACGAAAAACCGTGAACGGTTATACAATACGAAAATGCGAATTCAACCCGGCGCTGACGCTTCGGGCTGCTGTTTGCCGTATTCGGTTTTGCATGAGGAGCAGTACTGAGCTACGGTTGCGTAATTCGCGAGCGTAGCTCGCGGCTCTGTTTTTCGCGACTTTCGATTTGGGAAATATTCTTTTTTTCTTTCGAAAGCGTTGTCTTTGCGATTGATTCGGCGATAATTGTCGGTATCAAGCATCCCGTTCGAATAACAAAAACGATTCGGAACGAACTCGCAATCATCCGGCGATCGATCTCAATTTTGAAAACAACGCGAACACCGGCTCAGGCCGCGCGATCGCGAGGTTGATTCGCCAAACAATATTGAATCAAAATATGGACCATGCCGAAGAACTTGTCGCTTTCCTCTTGAGAAACGGAAACATTTCCAAGGAACTGGCCGCGGGATTACGCGAACGAATCACGCAGGTGCCGCAGTCGATCCCCGCGAACGTCTTTGCCGAACGGCTGATCGAACGCGGAGTGATCGATCGGGGAATCGCCGATGCCGCGTTGCAGCAGATCGCGGTTGAAAGAGAAAGATTGCTCCAATCCGATCCGGCGCTCAAGTCGCCGAAAAAATCGTCGGCTTTGCCGCGACCGCCCGTTTCTCTCCCCGAACTTTCTTCCTTGGAACCGTCGCCGCTCCCCAGCTCATCCGGGATCGCCTCGAAAATCAAGGTCAGGAAAAAATCGAAAAATCCCTGGGAAGGGAAGTTGTTTTTGTTCGGCGGGAGCATTCTGATTCTTTTGCTTGTGCTTGCGGTTTTCCTTTATTCTGCGATTTATCGTCGCAGCGCCGGAGAGTTTCTCAATTCAATCAACGCCGCCTATGATTCGGGGCAGTATTCCGAAGCGGTCAAGGGCTATAGCAAATTCGTCGAATCCTTTCCCAATCACTCCGCCGTAACCCAGGCCAGAATCCGGACCTCTTTGTCGAAAATGCGGCTCGCCCTCGAAAGCAAATCGGACTGGCCCAAGGCTCTCGCCGTCGCGAAAGAGGAGATCGGCAAGATCGTCCAAAACCAGGATTACCGGCAGGAAGCCCAGCCGGAGTTGACGGCGATGCTCCCGAGTATCGCCGAAGGGCTGGGGGAAGAGGCGAAGAAAAACAAGGACACCGGCCTCATCGAATCGACCGAAGAAGCGCTCGAACTGATTCAAAAATACGTCCCGCTCTCGACCCAGCCGCAAGAACATTTGCAAAAAGTGCAAATGAATATTGACTTCGCGAAACGGGAAATCGCGAAAGACGGCCGATTGGTTTCCGCGATGTCCGAAATTCAAACTCTTTTGCCCGAGGGAAAAATTCGCGAAGCTTACGATCTCGCGGCCGAAGTGCTCCGCGATTATCCCGTCCTCGCGGACGATCCCCGTTATATCGATCTCCTCCGGACGATCAGCCTCGGGGAAAAGCAGGCCGTTCGTTGGGTCGCCGAGCCGTTGAGCCCGGACGCGACAGCCGAAGTTTGGGAAAAGCAACCGCCGCAACCGGTTTTGTTGCTCGCGAACCGGATCGGAGGGGAGGAACCGGCGAGTCGTTCGACACAAACGCTTTTCGTGTACGCCGAGGGAGCCGTTTTCGCGATCCGGAGTACCGACGGAGCGATTCTCTGGAAAAAAGATATCGGCGGTTCGCCGCTCTCGGGCGGTCTTGCTCCGACGGTGCTCCCGCTCGCCGGAACCCAGGACGCCCTGTTGATCGATCACCGAAATTGGGAACTGCTTCGGATCGAGGCCGATTCCGGCAAAATTCGATTTCGAGTTTCGATCGGCGAGCCGTTTCGTCTCGCAAACGGGCCGACGCATGCGCCGATGCTGACGACGGACTCCGGCCGGCTGTTTGTCGTCGATTTGAAGACCGGAAATGTCAAGGGACATATTCAATTTCCGCAACCGTGCGATGTCGCTCCAACCAACGACATGCAAAACGGACAGATCCTGCAAATCGCGCGACACTCAACGCTTTATATTTGCAAGGAAAAAACGCCGGGAGAAGGCCCGACCATTGAAAGCGTTTATTTGGGACACCAGCCCGGGACGGTTCGGGTCTCCCCGTTCTTTTTCGGAGCCTATTTCCTGGTTGTCGCCCAAAGCGATCCGCTCAATTCGACGATCCGGGTTTATCGGTTTCAGAATTCCGGGGCGACGGAAGGAGCGGAATCGCCCGCCTCGCCGCTCCAATTGATCCAGGAAATTCCGGTCAAGGGAATTGTCGACACGCCCCCGGTCGTCGATCGGGACAGGATGTTTCTCGCGAGCGATCTCGGCGGGGTTTATCTTTTCTCGCTTGATCCGGCGTCCGATCCCAAGGCCCCGGTCAAACTCGCCGGAGAAAGTTCCCGAAAGGACCTGGAAGGCAAGCTCGCCGATGCCGATAAGCCGGAAGAAAAGGGGGCGGTTCGCTTTCTCGGGCTTTTCGACCAAACTCTTTGGGTCGCGGGCTCGGAGCTGATCTCTTTCGATATTCAACAGTCTCGCGGCCGACTTGTTCCGCGAACGGTCCTCGATCCGTTGACGAAGACGCTCGCCCCGTTGCAGCGGGTCGACAATGCGATCTTCCGCGTTTTTCAATACCGAGGGCAAAGCAACGTTTCGATTAAGGGGATTTCGATCGCGGACGGCAAAACCTATTGGGAAACGCAGCTTGCCGATACGGTTGTCGCCGAACCGACGTTCGATCCGTCGTCCCAAACCCTTCGGGCCGTAACGCAATCGGGCAAGATGTACCAGGCGACGATTCCGGCGGATCGGAGTTCGATGCAGGTTCTCGACCGACCGACCGCGGAGCTCGGAAGCGAAAAACGAGGGCAGCCGATCCGGTTGATCGTCCCGCTCAAAAACAATTTCGAGGCTTGGGTCGAAAGGACGAACGCCAACAAATCGATTCCGGTTTACGACCCGGACCCGAACAATGCCCGACATTTTCGTTTTATTCCGATCGACGTCGAGATTCAATCGGACCCGATCCCGCTCGGTCCCGGGCTGTTGACGCCTTTAACCAACGGGCTGGTTCAGTTTTTCGACCCCAAATCCGGCTTTCCCTTGGCCGTTGAGCCCTTTGCCGGGACAATCGTTCCCGGTCAAAAAACCGAATGGTCTTCGCCGGTTCAAATCGACCGACTCTCGGACAATTCCCTCTTCGATTTCCTGATTCTGGACCGAAATCAATCGGTTTTGTATCGGGTCGGATCGGTTAAGGACAATAAGAAAGTCAATTTCCGGACGGTCGGCAATCTCGCGAATCTTATCCCCCGCCCGGAAGCGATCTGCTGTTTCGGCGAAAATATTTTCGTCTTTTCGAAAACCGACGGAGTGATTCAAGAGGTCGGCCTATCGAACTTCTCGCCCGGCAGAACCCATGATTTGGGAAGCCGAATCGTCTGGGGACCCGAGCCGATCGGAACGCCGGTTTCGCAGCTTGCTTTCGCGACGGAAGATAAAAAGCTGCACCTTTTGAGCAAAGAGTCGGAAACGGTGATTCGAACGGCCGAGCTGCCGTCCGCCCCGATCGTCGGCAAACCGCTGTTCGACGATTCCGAACTGATCCTCCTCTCCGCGGATGGGGCGATTGAAAAATTCAATCGGACGAACGGGGAATTGATCGAATCGCGGGAGAGCGGCATCCGCCCGCAAACGGGAGCGGTGTTCCTGGGCAACGGATTGTTGTTGACCGGCCGCGACGGTTGCATGTATGTTGTCCCGAAATAATTTTGATTCAAATGCCGCGATCAGTGATCGCGGTTCGGTGTTTCTCATCTCCCATGTTTTTAAAAAACGAGCTTGCGGTTTTGCTTTTGTTTTTGCTCTTGCTCGGAGCAACCGTTTTCGGAAACGAGGACGCCGATCGTTGGGTTCCGGAAAACGTGCCGGAAAACTCGCTCGCGGAATTTCTCGATTATTACCAGCAATACTTGCACTATCAGAAAAAGCTTCCCGGTCGGGACGATGATGATAAGGCGGAATCAAAGGCTCAAAGGCTCAAGTCGAAACGGGAGGATCAGCGCGAGCGGGCCGTCCTCTGCGAACGGCTGGGGGAAGTGCTCGCCGATTTGGCCCGAGCGCCGGAGCTGCGTCCTTCGGTTGACGGCTTGGTCGATTCCGACGGCAAAGAATTGAAAAAGGAACCCAAGTACAAAATCTCCCAAACCTGGAACCTTTACAAGAATATACCGTTCAACGCCGCCGACCTTTGGCAAGAAGCCTGTTTTCTCAAACTTCGGGCTTTGATGCACTTGCTTGACGCCGAATCGCTCGAAGCCGAACTGCTCGCTCTTGAATTCCCGGATTCCGCGCCGCCCGATTGGGAGCCGCGACTTCGGGCTCTCGACTCGATCAACGCTTATGCCGCCGACCTCCGTTCTTACGAGCGGCTGCAACCGCTTTATTTGGCGATCAAACGAACCTGGTACGGTCGTTCGCTCGGGCTGATCGAACAACAGCGGAAAGCGATCACGGAAAAACAGTCGAAAGAGCCGATATCGAACGAACTCGAATCGAGCACGGTCGAATCAAACGCGGTCGGATCGGACGCGGCCGAGTTTGGGCCGTTGAAAACCGAGCTTGCGAAGGTCGTGTTTGATTACCAGGCGTTTTTGCCGGACCGGTTGAGTTTGAAAGAAGCTGAACTTGGCGAGGCGATGATCGATTCGGCTCTGCGGTTACATGCTCCGGAAACGCTCGACCGGCTCGGTTCGGTTTTGGAGGCCGCGATTCGGCAGGCCGCGACGTTCAAAGAATCGCCGGAAAAATCGCACCTCCTTGAACTGCTTGAAACGGAACGGGGGATGATCCGGCGAAGTCGGCTTCTGGGGAAAGAAATGCCGATCTGGGGAATCTTGCTCGACCGCGACCGGTCGGGGAAAGCGCTCGACCCCGCAGCGCTGGAGGGAAAAGTCGTGCTACTCGATTTTTGGGCAACCTGGTGCGGCCCTTGCGTCGCCGAATTCCCGCACCTTAAAAAGCTGTACGAAAAATACCATGAAAAAGGTTTCGAAATTATCGGCTATAACGTTGATTCCGATTGGGAAAAGGCGTATAGTTATTTGCAGGAGCGGCCGCTGCCTTGGCCGGTCCTTTCGAAGGAACTTTCCCTTCCAATGACGTCCGTCCCGATGCCGCTTTCGACATATTACGGAGCGAAGCGGATCCCGGTCGTGTTGCTGCGCGATCGCGAGGGAAAAACGGTCCTGATCGAGGCCAAAGGCCAAGAACTGGACGCGAAGCTCGAACAATTGTTTCGCCGTGACGTAGAACCGCATTGATCGTCGATTCGCGACTTCAATCGCTTAACATCTTTCCGGGAGAACCTGATTATGAAACTTCGCTCTTTTGCCGTGCGTTTTTTAATGGTCGTCGTCGGATTATTTGTCTTTTTGCTCGGATACAGGGCCGTCGCAACCCCACAGAGCGGGGACGCTCGGCACGTTCCATATGCGACGGGCGTGTTGACCGGTTCGGTGGTCGAAGGTACAGAGGATGGGACAATAACTGTAACCGTCGTCGAGTCGCTTCCCGCCCCTCCGAAAGAACTCTCGCTTGACGAATTGCAGGAGATCGCCAACCAACCGGCCAAAAAGAACGCGGGCCCGGGAACCCGGATCATCCCGGAAATGCTCCCGCTCTTCCTTGAAAAGGAAATCAACTACACCGGTAAGAACAAATACAAGAATACAACGCTCAAGTATCGTCTGCATGTTCCCGCGAAAATGGAGCCGGGCAAAAAATATCCGCTTATTCTCTGGTTGCACGGTGTCGGGGAGGCCGGGAACAACAACCTCGATCAGTTGGTACACTTGCACCACAATATCACTTACCTGACCGGACCGAAGCAGCGGGAATTTTTCCTGCTGGTTCCGCAAACCCCGAGCGATCACACCGGTTGGGACGCCTATTCGCATCTTCGCGAAGTTGACGACAAAAAAGCGGACGGAAAAGGGGGTGTGATTACCCGCACTTACACGGAGGTGATGCCCGACGGGACCCAAAAAACAATAACCCAGAAATTCGTTGAAACGGACGGCGAGCCGTTTGCCGATTCGCCGCTCGGATTTTCGTTCGCGATGCTCGATCAGGTGATGCAGGAATACCCGGTCGATTCGGACCGGATCACCGTGAGCGGTTTGAGCACCGGCGGGGATGGAACCTGGAGAGCGTTGGAACGACGGCCGGATTTGTTCGCGGCCGCCGTCCCGTTGGTCAGTTGGGTCGCCCTCAAGGAGACCGCGATCCAAAAATCGCCCGTTCTCAAGAAAATTCCGATTTGGGCGATTTACAGCAGCGACGACCGCGGAATCGAAAACGCCCGGGAAGATTTCGCCCGGGTCGAAAAAGAGGGCTGCAACGTTAAAAAGTCAGAATTCGGCCTTTGCGGGCATAATGCCTGGACCCCGGCGATGCTGCAAGGGGACATTTTCAGTTGGCTTTTGAGCCGGGCGAAAAAGGACGGCGAGTACATTCAGGTCGAAGACCCAAATGTCGACCCGGACCAGATGCGGGGAATCGTCGAAGTCGCGGTTCGGGACAAGCGAACCCCGACGCTCGCCTCGCACCCGAAACCGACCGGAGTGATCACCGCGGCTCCCGAGGCCGCGAAGCCGATGCCCGCTCGGGCGATGTCGGTTCCCGCGCCGCCGTCGGCCGTCGCCCCGGGCATGCCGGGCATGAGCATGCCGGGTGCTCCGGTCGTTCCCAGCCCGCCGTTACCGCCGATGGTGCCGCAGCCGCAAATGCAGGGGCAAATGCAATCGCCGGGTATGCCGGCCGTGGGCATGACGCCGCCGGGCGGAATGGGCACGGGAATGATGCAACCGCCGGGAATGCCCGGTATGCCAATGCAATGCATGATGATGGGCGGAGGCGGAATGTGCGGAAAATGCGAAATGTGCAAGGGCATGTCGATGATGCCGCAGCTGGGTATGGGCGGGCAACCTTCTCCGAAAGATCGGGTTTACGCCAAGTTGGTGTTGTACTATTTCGAAATAGGGATGTATGAGGACGTCGAACGAAATTTTGTAAAAGTTCGACCTCCGTTGCAAGGGATGATTTTAGAGAGCCTTTTTGATCTTAATGAGGAAATGTCTCCCGAACAGCTCCAGCTTTTGGAAAAACTGGCCGACCGTTTGCCGGACGGATCGCCGACCTTTGTGCCTCACATGATGCCGCCGATGAGCGGTAAACCCCTATCACCGAGGGGGCCTGCGATTGTGTATCACCCATTCGTTGAGCATGAAGGCACGGTGCAACCGGCGAAAGAGGATCAAACGTCCTCAGCGACGGGTCGGTACACGGTCGAGGAGTGCGATAAGGAATGGGAGATGTCGAGCACGACGCAATACGGCCTCTTTCCCGCCGGTTGGGACAAGGAAGCCGACCTCGTTCCCAAGTTCGTGCACCAATCGGATTGGCGGGAAATCGTGCAAATCGTGAGCGAATCGGCGTTGAAAGACGGCAAAAAGTTCAACGCCGTTTGCGATTCGGTGCTGAAGCTCGAAAACCGGCCGCTGAGCAGCCCTTGGTTTACGACCTCGGGCGGGCGGTTGCAGTCGGACATCAAGTATTCGCTGAGCGAGAAGGGGAAAGCCTTGTACAAAACTTGCGAGATGCTTTCCAAATCGAGCGTTTCCGGGGAAGTGAAGAACAAGGCCGCAGCGGTGATCGAAAAAATGGACACGATCCTTGCCCAATAGGCTCATTTAGCCGGCACCCCGCGTTTTTTCAGCTTTCGATAGAGCGGGAAGTGTAATTGAGTGCGTTGATCGCTCGTTTACGCTTCCCGCTCTGTTTTTTGAACGCAGCAACAGCAGCCCGAAGCGTTAGCGCCGGGTTGGTCCCACATTTCCGTATTGGACAACCGGGCGCTGGCGCTTCCGGCTGCTGTCCTGATCCGGAATTCTTTGTAAGGATCTGTAATTGCTCAGCGTGGGGGAATAAGAAGAATAGGCTGTTTCTTTTTCGCGAATCTCACATTCCGGGGCAAGAATCCTGATTTCTTTTCAAATTGCCCTTTTCCTATCCTCTCGAATTTGGTAATAATCCCCCAAAGACCTTCAAAAGTCTTTTGATTTTATTATTCGAACGATCTAACAGGATACGCGGAATATGAAACGCCCGACATTAGGAACCTCCGTTTTTGCTTTGAGCTTGGCTTTTGCCCCCGTTTTGCTTTACGTTTTCGTTTTCGGGACACCAAAGAATCACGCAAACGCGGCAACGCCGGCCAACGAACTATTGCAAAATGATCCGACCTTGGACATTTCAAACGATCCGCCCCTTGCTCCGGTCGGTTCGGCGACGGCTGCCCCTTCGCCCACCCCGCGCCGGCTCGTTTCCCCTTCCGCAGTCAATGCGGGATCGGTTCCCAGGGTTCCCCAGCGAGGGCCGGGAGCGGTTTCGCCGCTTCCCACCGCCCCGTCCGCATCCCTTTCCCCGTCCGTTTCGCCCGCTCCGTTGGCCAAAACCCGGGACAATCCGCTTCGATCACCGTCCGAATCACAATTGCGGCGTCCCCAACCGACTCAACCGACACAATCCCAGATCACCCTCGCCGCGCAGAGTACGGCAGCACCTACTGCAGCAACGGACGACGAATTGGATTTCGACGCGGCTGTTTCGGACAACCTCGAATTGACGCAGGAAGATTTTGGCGGGGCGGATCCCTACCAACTCGATCCTCCTGCATTGACGGCAAATGGGCCGGCCGGAGAATTGCACGATGATTTCGCCGTTCCCGCACCTCGGCCTACCGAAGCGGTCGACGATCATCATTTGGGTATGGTCGATCTTTCCGAACGGGAAGTTAATTATCCCCCCGCCCTGCGTTCCGGCTCGACCGCTCCGCTTCCGGGTGAGAGTCGGGCCGCTCGCCCGAACACGTTAAGAACGGCCGCTCCGAACGATCCGCCCTCGGATGTCGCCGCGATTGTAACCCCGCAAAACGCGAGCCCGCTCGCGGCGCCCGACCCGTCGGCGACGGCCGTTCCGGTGCTCGCGGCGAACCCCAAAGCGAGGCCGGTCCCTTCCCAAAGTGCTCCCAAGGTCGCCGGATCGAGCGCGTTTTCCAACACGCGAAATGAGAATCGGAGCGAACGCCTGGCCGCCGAGATGCCGCGATCGGTCGAAGGAACCGGAACGCCCGGCCCGCAGCAGTTGGACGGACCCCAGATGCCGCAATTGATGCTCGAAAAAGTCGCTCCCCAAGAGGTGCAGCTCGGACGACCGGTCGTTTTCAAAACGATCGTTCGCAACGTCGGCAAAGCGACCGCGAAAGAAATCGTCCTGCGCGATGCCGTACCGCAGGGAACACGGCTCGTTTCGACCCAACCGTCCGTTTCGCCCCAGCTCAACGGCGAACTGACCTGGTCGCTCGGCTCGCTCAATCCCAACGAGGAAATTTCCGTTGAAATGGAAGTGATCCCGAACAGGGAAGGGGAATTCGGAAGCGTCGCAACCGTGCAATTCGCGGCCGAAGCGTCCGGCCGGACCGTTGCAACCCAGGCGATGCTCGAATTGGAAATTACTCCCGCCGCACCGTCCTTGCTCGGCGAAAAGGCAACCTTGACACTTATGCTCTCGAACCCCGGATCGGGAACGGCGAGTGGTATCGTTCTCGAACTCCAGGTTCCGGACGGTTTGGCCCACGAAAAAGGGCGAGAGATCAAGGTCAACGTCGGGGATTTGAAACCGAAAGAAACGAAACGCTTCCCCTTGTCGCTTCAATGTCTCGCCCTCGGGAAAATCGCGGGCCAGATCAAGGCAAGCGGCAACAATCAACTCGAATCGGTCGCGGCCTACGCCGTCGATGTGCTCGGCCCCGAACTGATGCTGCAAATTTCCGGGCCGAAACAACGGTATTTGGAACGCAAAGCCGTCTACACCCTTTCGGTTGCCAACCCGGGAACGGCGTCCGCCTACGGCGTTGCGTTGACCGCCCATCTGCCGACGGGATTGCAATTCGTCAGCACGAATCAAAACGGCCTGTACGACGCCGGAACGCATACGGTGCATTGGGCTTTGGAAGAGCTCCCGGCCCAGGACGCGGGCGATATCGAATTGATCGCCCTGCCGGTCCGGCAAGGGGAACACACGATCCGATTCGAGGGGATCGGCCAAAAGAATTTGAAAGCGGAAACCTCGCATGCCGTCAGCATTTCGGGGCTTCCGGCGCTTTCGTTTGAAGTATTCTGTCTCTCCGATCCGGTCGAAATCGGCAAGCCGGCGACCTACGAAGTCAAGTTGACGAACCGGGGAACCAAGGCCTCTCAAAACGTCGCGATTTCCGTCCGTCTTTCGGAAGGGATGCAGTTCGCCAACGCCGAAGGGCCGACGAAGCATCGGGTCAACGGCGGGGTCATTCAATTCGATTCGCTCGATCTGCTCGACCCGAAACAGGAAAAGACTTACAAGTTTACGGCCCGGTGCCTGGCGTCCGGGGATCATCGGGTCAGCGTTTCCCTCCTGTCCGACGAATTA
>JAVBQI010000126.1:0-8565 GCA_031549145.1 Thermoguttaceae bacterium
GTCGATTCGCGCCGCCTCCAGGGCGAGGACCGTCGCCTCAAGCTCATCGGCGTAAGTCCGCAGGACTTCCCGCGAACGCTGGTTCGTCGCGAAAATCGATGTCGCCGCGAAAAACAGGAGCAACAGGACGGCAACGGAAACTTTGGGCCAGCGTTTGGCCAACCCGATCCGTGCGTACCAATCCCGCCCGTAAAAATCGACCCCCAACATCGCATCGACCCGTCCTTCGCGATCGTGCAGCGGCACGCAGGCGGTCATCCAATAACCGTATTCGTCCTTGGTCGGAAAGTCCGTAACGGCTTCTTTCCCTTCCAGGGCTTTGTTGATTTCCGGGGCGTCATCGGTATAGGGAAATCCGATCGGCAGGCCCGCCCATTCCTCTTCCCCTTCGTAAACGCCGTTATGATCCAAATCGATGGCCGGAACGACGACGAACTCCACTCCGCCATTTTCCCCGATTCGCATGGTGTAGATCGAGGCCATCAGCGTGTTGCCCGTTTCCCAGTCGAGAAAGTATTTTTTCGCGCTCAGGTAGGTCGGATCATCGGGGGGCGTTCCGATACGTATCGTCTCATGCCCCATTTTTTCCGTCGCCAAGGCATAGGCTCTCGCGAGATTGTTGAGATAAGCTTTGAGAAAGTCGCGTTCCGTGTGATCGACGGAGACGATCAGCCAGGTTCCGCTGCCCAGAAGGACGAGGAAAATCGCCCAGACGCAAAGATTGAATTTGGCGCCGCGACCGCTCAAGGCCAACCAGAACGAGAATCCGACCATGCACACGAAAGCGACCGCGACGAGAATCAGAATGTCGAGGCTTTCGTACAGATAATGAGTGAGATACTCGTAGTTCATAAAAAAACCTACCGGCCCGATTTAGTACCTGCCCGATTTTTTCGTTTCAAGAACATCGTAACGGAAAACAAAAATATTATCCTATCAGAAACAGCACTAAAAAACAGGGGCCGTGATTCTTTTTCAGACTTTCGCCGCTTACAATAACGGTACCGCACTTCGCGACCACAGGTCGCGGCTCTCTGTCCTCTCTCCTCTGTCCTCAAACCAAAATGTCTCCTTCCCGATCGAAGCCGGGTTTCACGCTGATGGAAGTGATGATCGTTCTCGCGATCATCGTGATCCTCGCTTCGGCCTCGCTCCCGCTGTTGAACCATTCGCTGGTTAATTTTCGGCTTCGTAAATCGGCGGACATTCTCCGTTCGGAATGGACCGAACTGCGAATCAAGGCGATGGAAGTGGGGCAGATATTCTGTTTTCGCGGCATGATCGGCGGGAACCGCATCCTGATCGACCGGGTGTTGGACGTGCATTTCGCGGCGGCAATGCGAATGACCGACGAGACGCGGCATTCCCGGCGAGAGGCGGCCGAGGGGACGCCGGAATTTTATGAGAGGGACCAATTCGAGGCGGGAGGCTTTACCGGCGAGGAGGAGGATTTCATTTTGCGTGACCCTTCGTCCGCATCCGAGGCGACGGGCGCCCGGATCATCATTTTGCCCGAGGGGGTTTTCTTTTCCGACGCTTTGGCCGTGCCGGACGAAAGGGCGGCCTATTACCTTGGCTTTACGGTCGGGGACGAAGAGAACGGCGTTCAGGAGGACCCGGTCGCCAATCGCGACACGCGGTTCGGGGAAACCAAATCGCGAAACGGCATCACCTGGTCGGCCCCGGTCTTTTTTTTCCCGGACGGCACGACTTCGACGGCGGCCGCCCTGTTGAAAAACGGTACAGGCCGTTGCCTTGAGGTCCGCTTGCGAGGGCTGACGGGGACGACGAGCATCGGCGAGATCACCTATCCGGATCAATATACCGGCGAGTTGGATTCGGGGACCCTCGGCCTTTCCGCCGAAGAACTGACCGCGATCGGCAACGGGCAATGAGGCGAGCGGCCGCTTAGCAGCTTAGCAAATCGTGTTTTCCAAGCTGCTAAGGACCTATAACAAAACAACATTTACAATCGTTTTTTTGTGTCCTTGTAAAGATTGTTTTGATACGGCTGCTGAGCCGCTAATCGGTCCCGACCGTTTTTTCTTTTGTCGCCCGGATCGTGTCGACGCTGAACAGGATGAGCGTCAACCAGATCAAGCCGAAGCAGACCCATTGGGAGAAAAGCATCGTTTCCCCGAACGCGTAAACCGCGCAAAGAAACTGCCCGGTCGGCGTCAGGTATTGAACCAAGCCGAGCGTCGAGAATTTCAACCGCGTCGCCGCCCCGCCGAAAAGGAGAAGCGGAATCACCGTGATCAGACCGCTCGAAATCAGCCAGAATTTTTCGGTCGGCGTGTAATGCCAACACTCGAACAACGAGCCGTTGTAATACAAATACGCGAGGGAGACCGGGAACATGAAAATCGTTTCGATCGTCAAAGCGGTGAGCGAATCCGCCGGATTCGAACGCCGGACCAACCCGTAACAGGAAAACGTCGCTCCGAGAAACAGTGCCCAGTACGGGATTTGTCCGACTTCCCAGGCGAAGATGACGACCGCGAAAATCGCGATGAGAATGCAGGCCCATTGCATTTTCCGGAAACGTTCACCGAGGAGAAGGCCGCCGACCAGCACGTTCAACAGCGGGTTGATGTAATAGGCCAAACTCGATTGCAACGTTTGGTTCGAACTGACAACGTAAACAAATGCTCCCCAGTTGATAAAAACCAGAAACGAGCTGAGCCCGAGGAAACCGACGCTGCGCCAATTCGTCAACTTTTGGAGAACGATCTTGCCGCGGCCGAGAAAAAGCATGATCGGCAGGATCGCCAGGCATGCGCTGATCGAACGGAAGGCGAGCACCGCAATCGGGTCGATCGCCTTCAGTTGGTAAATGAAAAGCGGAAACGCTCCCCACAAACCGTAAGCGCTAACGCCAAAAAGGAGTCCTTTCGTGTTCCGGGAGATCATGTGGGGAAGGCTTAGTATTTGAAATGATATTAACGAAAATGTCCAACCCCTCATTTCGCGTCGAATTCCGACCAAACGACGCGGGAGCGACCGAGCAGGTCGGTCGTCGCCGCCCGCAAACGGTAATGTCCGGGCTGCGAAACGGGCACTTTCGCCTCAAGCGTTGCCCGTCCGTCCGCCGAAGGGCCTTCGACGAGCCGGCCGGAGAACGTGCGGTAATCTTCCTCGTTCGGACCGTACAGTTCCCACAAGACCATCACGTTCGGATACACCCCTCGACGGTCCGTTCCGGTCGTGTAATAGATCGGAGCCGACCCTTCCTTGAGATGGGCTCGTGCCGTCAACACGAACGGCGCAACATCTTCCGTCGGAGAAATGTCGACGATCAATTCCGGGGCATCACCGGCCGCCCGTTCGGAGATGCGGGGTCCGGGAAGCGTCGTCTTTTGCCCGCCCGCGATCACTTCGACTTGACCGTCCTCGCGGATTCGCACGATTTCCGAGTATCCGTCCAATTTGAGGCCGTCCAAATCCCAAAGCAAATCAAACGGGACACCAAGTCGCAGGCAGCGCTCAATTTCCGTAAAAAAGTTCCCCATCACCTGTCGGTATTGGACGCCGAACCGGTTCTCGCGTTCGAGGTTCAATTCCCCCAAGCCCCAGAGGTTGCCGCGACCGGTATGCGTGTGCCCCAAATCATAGCCGGGCGGCAGGAGGATCACGGTTTCGCCGAGATTTTTCAGCCGCTCCAAATTTCGCTCCGGACGCTCTTGAACGTGATTCCGGAGATGCCGCGTTAAGGCGAGGTATTCGTTGCGCGGAACGCAAGCACTTTGGTAATTGTCCCAGAAGTAAAAGTGTGTCGCCCCAAGGTCGTAGGCGTGTGTCAACAACCAGGGAGCATCGGCACGGTCGACGGCCCCATAAATGCTGACCCCCCAACCCTTGCCGGAAACCCGGGCGGCCCCGCGCAAGAAGCCGAAGATCACATCGGCGAAATGGGCGGGGTTTTCCGGAGAAAGTTGACAACCGTAACTCATATTCCATTCCGGAAGAGTACGCATTGAACCGATCCGGCCCGGCGGTTCGAACACAAACGCTTGCGGCCCGAATTCCGGTTCCGCCGTCAACTCCCAAGCGGCCGCCGGGACGATCGTCTCCCAAATGTAAAGATTCCGTTGCGGGAGAGTCAAGGAACCGAGATCGATATCCGACCGGGCCTGCAACCCTTTCTGCAAAACGAACGGCGGCCCTTCCGTCGCCGAGCGGTGATAATGCCGCTTAAACTCTTCCAAAACGACTTGGGGTGTGATCGTCTTGCGAAAATCGGGCTCCTTTTCCAAACGGGGCCGAATGTCGTAATCGCGGGTCGAAACGCCCGGCTCGTCGAAAAAGATCACCGACCCGAGATAATTGCTCCGGAAAAGCGCTTCCGGAAACGTGATCTCGCTCCCGCCCGATCCCCAATAAAAGACAGACTCTTCTTGAATCCAACCGGCTTGTTCTGCGTCGACCCGCAGGCAGTTTAAACCGGCCCGGATCATCTCCTCATAATTTTCGCGGGTGAGCCGCACCATTTCGTAATCGGAGCCGTCGTACCGCCGGGTGTCGTCTTTCGTTCGCGAGTTGCTCGGAACGCCGATCCGGACTTCCGGCTGCAGCCGGATCGTTTTGATTTCCCCGGGGAAGACAAAGGGAGTATCCCTTTCCGTCGTTTCCAAGGTATAAGTCTGCCCCAACCATTCCGCCCTCGCGGGCAGAGCGTTTTGTTCGGGGTTTGTCCCAAGCGGTCGCGGCCAAAGGTTTTCCGCGCTCACGATTTCAGGTAAGATCGCCTTGCCCGAGCGGAGATGCGAGTATTCCAAGGGAACGGCATCGGCTTCCTGAAAGAGATAACGACCCACCTCCGTTCGGGGCGGAAATTCGCAACCTTGTAGCCGAAGTGTAAACGTTGGACCGCTCTCCTTTTCGGCGGACAGGACGTACCAACGGCTTTCGCTCCCGTCAACGGTTTCGACCGGCCCGAACGTCAACGCGAACCGCGTTACGGTATTGCCGGGCAACCCTTCCCGTTCGAGACGGTAAACGGCCCGGGTCCCCGGCGCGGCCTTAAACCCGACGGCCTCCGCATGAGCCGGAAGCGACAGAAAAAAGAATGCAAAGACGAAAAGACCGATTGAAATGGAAAACGGGGGTCGCATGAGAATTATTTCCGAGAGCGTTAAAATGCAGCGCAGCATCATTCCGAATAACAGCCGGAAAGGAGCCGTACCCGGCGCATTGACGGTGTGTGGGCATTCAATCTCAACACACCGTCAATGCGCTGCGCTCCTTTCCGGCTGTTGTCGCCCGGCCTTTATTGCCGGGGCAAATCCCGTCAGTTGCCTCGTTCGCGACGTTGGCCTGCCCGTTCGGAGGCTTCGCGCAGCATCTTGTATTCGGAGTCGCTTTTAATCTCGCAAATCCGGATGTTGCGGAACGCGACCGGATCGTGATGCCCAAGAAATCCGACCAGGCCCTTTTCGTTGAAAACGTGCTCGGGATGATCGGTGTCGAGGGATTTTTTCTTTCCTTCGACGAACTCGGTCATGTCCGTATCGACGATGATCTGGCCGTTGCAAACGACGCGGATGTTGTTTTTGTAAACGATGATGTCTTCGCGATTCCAATCCCCGACGGGCCGCAGCGAGCCTTGTTTCGCCGGGACGAAACGATACACCGAACCGTGAAACTGGTACGGGAGCAGGGTTTTGTATTGCTCGGCCGTATCGTCGAGAATCTGAATCTCGTAACCGTCGTAAGCGGCGTTGGCGTCGAGTTTCGTGCGAATGCCGACCCCGTTATTCCCGGCCGGGGGGAGTTTGAATTCGAAACGGAAGACGAAATTCTCATACTCTTTTTTCGTCATGAGATTTTTTCCTTCGCAGACGATCGTTCCGTCGACGACCTTGTAATTCTCGACATCTCCTTGCCAAATGTCTTTGTCGACGGTTTTGCCGTCGAAAAGAAGTTGGAAACCGATGTTTTTTTCCGTTTTCGAAAGCGTGTTCGGCTCCCGCCGTTGACGTCCCTCTTGAGCTGAGACAAAAGAAACGACAAGCAACAAAAGCATCGAAAGGCAGCAGATTTTTTTCATGGTTTTGATTTGTGTGGAATTAAACAAAAACGAGCCGGGACCTGCGGTCCCGACTGCCGGCAAAATAATAGCATAAAAAGAGTCGCGAGTTTCGTCGATATCCCAACGTCGTACAAAGTTCGGATAATGACCTTCGAGAAGGCAAAACAATATCCGTCATCCCCGCGCAGGCGGGGATCCAGAGATTACGCTTTCCCTCTGGACCCCCGCCTGCGCGGGGGTGACGCAAGGTCATTTCGTTACTTTATAATAATTTACAGGCCGAGTACAAGGTCCGCAAGTTGCGCTGCGCTACACTTGCGGCTCATTTTTTGTTTCGCCTTTTGAAAGAACGCAAATCGCGAAAATATGCTCCGGCAGTCGGGGCCGGAGGTCCCGGCTCGTTGTCGTGTTACTCCGAAACCCAAGAACATTTCGCGACGGAAAGTTTTTCGATCAACCCGAGGTCCGGTTCGGTTCCGATCCCGGGTTCGTCCCAGAGTTCGAGCACCATCCGCTGGTTCCCTTTTTCGTCCGGTTTCGCGATCGGATGCAAAGGCATGCCCGGATCGGCGACCAGAATTTCGTCCAACCGCAGGTAATCCGTCGGCAGGGTAAACCGCTCCAACGCGGCGAGTGCGGCGACAAAACGGTAACCGACCGAGGTCGCCCCGTCGCAACCGGAATAACAGGAGAGTTCCGCGGCGCCGCACGCATCGTGTATCGCCTTCGCTTCGGTCAGCCCGCCGACTTTGCCCGGCTTGAGGCAGAACGTCCCCGCCGATTGCAGGTCGATCGCGATTTGCGCCTGGTGCAAGGTCGTGATCGATTCGTCCAAGCCGATGCCGACCCGCATTCCGTCCTGCAACATCGCGTGCCCGACATATTCGCTCGCCGGGAGCGGTTGCTCCAAAAGCGAAGGAAAAAAATCGTCGAACCGATAAATCAAATCGGAGTGCCTTTCCATAAGCAAGGCCCCTTCGACGTCGCATTGAATCATCTGCATCGGATATTCGTTTCGCACGATACCGAGAATTTGCAAGTCCCAACCGGGTCGGATCTTGAGCGTGATCCGCTTATATTTTTCGGCGATCGCCCGTTTGAGGTCTTCGAGAAACGGCGGCAAATCATCATACCGGTCGAAGCACAGCCCCAGCTCGATCTCCTTGCGCGTTCCCCCGATCGCCTTATGCAGTGGCTTGCCGAGACGTTTCGAATACAAGTCCCAGTAGGCGAGATCAAGAAGCCCTTTTGCGTGCCGGTTGCCCCGGATTTTTTCCAACTTTTCCGACAACTGCGGCCCGGAATCGATCGAAAGGGTTTTGCCGAGTTGCGGGAGAACGCATTCTTGAAGAGCATGAAATACCCCCGCCGACCAGGCCGCAGTCAACACCGGCCTGTTGCCCGGAAAAACTTCCGCCCAACCGCAATTCCCTTCGCCGTCCTCAAGCCGAAGGAATACGGTTTCCATTTCCTCAAGAAGCGTATCGGCGAAACGAAACGGCTTGCGAAAAGGAATCTGTGTCAAATAAACGTCGATTTTCGAGATTTTCATTGTTGTAAGGCTGTAGACTATAGACTATAGGCTGTAGGGAATGGTTGAAAACGGATTCTATGGCCTACAGTCTATAGCCTACAGTCTATAGCCTATAGCCTATAGCCTATACCTACTTCCGTGCATTCAACATGATCATGAAATTGCGGAGGATCATCGGCATCTCAGTGTGTCCCCGGCCGGTTACGAAATGCCCGTCGACGACGCAGGTTTCTTCCGGATAAATTCCGCCCCCCTGTTCGACATCGAGAGCACATTTCGGGACGGTGCAGATTTTTCGCCCGCGAATCACATCGGCGGCGGTCAAAATCTCAACTCCGTGACACAGCGAGGCGATCGGCTTTTTGTCGGCGTCGAACGCTCGGACGATCTTGAGCAGATCCTTATCATACCGCAAATACTCCGGGGCGCGGCCGCCGGAAACGTACAGCCCGACATAATCGGCCGGATCGACGTCGCGAAAGGCGACCTTCGCTTGAATATGGTAACCGGGCGATTCGCGGGTGATGTCCCATGGGACGTCGGAATTCGGCGGAATTTCGTGCATCACGGTATGGTACAGCCGGGCTTCCGGTCCGGCGACGACGACTTCGTATCCGTCTTCGGCGATTCGGAAATACGCATAATACGTGTCGAGGGTTTCCGTCGCATCCCCCAGGGGCATGAGCACTTTGCCCCGTTTCGGCGGAACGCTGAGTTCATAACCCAGTGCCGAGGTTGCGGCGGTCGTTCCGAAAGCGGCGGCAACCGTTCCGGCGGCCAGCAACCCGCAAAGTTCCCGACGATTGAGGTGGTCTTTCCTTGTCATTGCTTTTTCCTTTGGCGTGATTATTGACCTTCAGATAAAAAACCGAATCAGAGCCGCGGGCGGCAGGCCACCGGGTTTTTGCGGGGGCGCGGCGCCGAAAGCGCGGCGCGCCGCGGTTTTTTTTAAAAAAAGATATAGTGAAAAAACGAGTGGGGGGGTGTGCGAGCGAAGGGT
>JAVBQI010000133.1:0-5699 GCA_031549145.1 Thermoguttaceae bacterium
CGAATATCGCGGTGTCGTTGACGGGATTGCTGCGACAGGAGGAGCGAACCTTACGCGAGGTCCGAGAAAAATGCCAAGCCGATCCCTGTCCCGCCGCAAAACGACTCGGATTCAAAACGTGAAACTTGAAGGCGGTCTGATACCGTAGCCGGTATGGGCGGTAGGCTTCGCCCTCTGTCAAACCGCGGCCTCGTTGGGCCGCTGCCGTATTGAAGACGGAAATTTTCAACCGGCTTGAGTATACAAAGTCAGGATTTCGCGTTCGTTTTCCTTGCCGTCAGCCTTGCAGGGCGAAAAAGGCCGCGAAGAGCGACAGCAGGGCGGCAGCGAACCATGCGTCCGCCGCCCCGAATCGGAAACGTTCGATGCTGCGAAAGGTGCCGTTAAACCCCCGGCAACGCATCGCCGCGAGAACCCGCTCCGAACGATCGAGAGCCCTCAAGAGCAAATGCCCGATCATCGCCGCGTAAGTTAGGTACGTCAAAAGATTGAAACGCGGTCGGAATCCCCGGACTTTCGCGGCCAGCTGCATTCGCGACCACTGTTCTTCGAGCACGGAAAGATAACGAATCGTCAAAAGAAAAAGCTGCGTCAATTTCGACGGCAAACCGAGGGAGCCGAGCGATTGGCCGAGCGTCGCCGGCTCCAAATTGCCGAGCATCGCGACGAACCCGAGAACGATACTGTTTCCCGTCAAAGCGAAACGAAGGGCGAGCCGGAATTTTTCCCGGTCGTAATCCAAAGGACCGATTTGAAAGAGGGCGTCGCGGGTTTCCGGGTCGAGATTCGACCACGACCAGGGGATGAGCAGGAAGGTTGTCAAAACAACCAGATTAAGCGGCGTGATTCGGAGTATAACGGATTTGCCGGAAATCCGACCGAGCCCGACGGCCAAAACCGCGACCCCCAATGCGACCGAAAGTGCAAACCAGCCGGACAAACAGGAGACGACAACGGCGAAGGCGACGGCGCCCAAAATCCGCGACCGGGGGTCCAGCCGACGAAAAACGTGCGAGGTATGATGGTGTCGGTTCGGGAAAAAGACCACTTTGTTACGGTTTTTTGGGCTGTAGGGGTAAAATAGAAAAATAATTACGATCTGAAGCAAAACCAAGGCCTGAGACGAGCATTTTTCAAGTATTATATGTTTTTATTTCACCCAAACAACGATTCGAGGGACGGAATTTTGCCCTCCGGGCCAACATTTTTTTTCTTTGGCCTTTTTTTTGCATACCCCCGGTTGTTTCCCCGGAAAAAAGGTATAAAATACCATCTTTAATCTTTTTCTCTCACGCTGCCCGAGGAGATGACGAATGAAAGAGGATATCATGTCGTTGAGGATTGGTGCTGGTTTTATTCTTTTTTCTGTCGGTTTTTCTCCCCTTTTCGCGGTCGCGGGCAATCCGGCCGGTCAAATCGCGCCCGGTTAATGTATCTTTTGGCCTCACCGTCCTTCGTTTTCGGTCGATCGCGATCGAAACCCTTTTCTCCCTTGTCCGACACAATCCCATGACGCTTGTTCTCCGTCAGGCTTTTCGGTTGCAGTCCGTTCGTTGCCTTCCTCGAATCGCCTGAGATCGACCGATCAGCGCGAAGTCCGACACCGTTTTGCTTTTGCCTCCTGTTTAACAGAATTTCCCAAATCATTTTCCTAATATTCTTTTTTGGAGATCAGTTTTATGGCGACTCCGTCCCAACGGCGTATTCAATTTCAAGAGATTCGAAATTTCGGTACCCAGGAAACGACCCATTCGATCCCGGACCTGACCGTTTTGCAGACGATGAGTTACAACAACTTCCTTCAGGAAGATGTTCCTCCGAAGAAAAGGGCCGACCAAGGACTCGAGGCGGTCTTGCGGGAAATCTTCCCGATCGAGAGTTACGACAAATCAACCCGGCTCGAATACCTGTATTATGAATTGGAAAAGCCGCGCTACGAGCCGGACGAATGCCGCCAATTGCGGTTGACCTACGGCAAACCGTTCAAGGTCCGGCTTCGCATGGTCAAGGAAAACGAATCGATCGAGGAAGACGCCTACCTCGGTGATCTGCCGATCATGCTCGGCGGCGGGGAGTTTATCATCAACGGGGCCGAACGCGTCGTCGTCAGCCAGTTGCACCGCTCTCCCGGAATCGATTTCGTTTCCGAAGTCGACGCCGACCGGAAAAGCTTCTCGTGCCGGGTCATTCCCGAACGCGGCAGCTGGATCGAACTGCACATCACCCGCAAGGAAACCATTTCCGTCCGGATCGACCAGAGCAGCAAGCTCCCCGTGATGATGCTGCTCCGGGCGATGTCCCCCGAACTGAGCTCGAACGCCGATCTGCTGCGGGTGTTCTACAAAACGACCACAGTCAAAACCGACGGCGGTTCCCATGTTTCGAAAATCGAAGGCAAAGCCGCGGTCGGCGACATCGTGTATCCGGCCAATTCCGACAAGGCCGGGGAAGTGATCGTCGAATGCGGACAGGCGATCACCAAGAGCAAAGCGGAGATCATCTGCACCTCCGGAATCAAGAAAATCGACGTCATGGACGATCCGCGGAATAAATTGCTGCTCTATTCCCTCGATGAGGACAAGACCTCTTCGCACGAGGAAGCGCTGATGCGGATTTACCAACGGCTCCGGCCGGGCAACCCGCCTCAGCTCGACAAGGCGAGAGAACTTTTCCGCGACAAATTTTTCGACACCAACCGTTATCGGCTCGGTCGGGTCGGCCGGTTCCGGATCAACCGCAAGCTTGGGCTTGAAATTCCGCTTGAGGAAATGACGCTTCGGCCGGATGATATCATCGAAGCGGTCAAATACCTCAACCGGCTTTGGACCGGCGATCGGGAAGCGGAAATCGACGACATCGACCATTTGGGCAACCGCCGCTTGCGGACGATCGACGAGCTTGCGAGCGAGGAACTCCGGAAAGGTTTCCTGAAACTTCGTCGGACGGTGCAGGAGCGGATGAGCCTTCGCGAGGAAGTGACCCCGCGACAAGTGATCAACCAAAAGAGCATCTCGGCGGCGATCGAGTACTTTTTCGGTCGAGGCGAACTTTCGCAGGTCGTCGACCAGACGAATCCGCTTTCGATGCTGACGCACGAACGACGGCTTTCGGCGCTCGGGCCGGGCGGTTTGAACCGCAAACGGGCCGGGTTCGACGTCCGGGACGTGCACTCGTCCCATTACGGGCGGATTTGTCCGATCGAGACTCCGGAAGGGACCAACATCGGTTTGATTTCGTCCCTCGCGATTTATTCCGGGGTCGATGAGTTCGGCTTTCTCATCTCGCCTTACCGGAAGGTCAAAAACGGAAAAATTCAAGACAATATTGAATGGCTTCGCGCCGATCAGGAACACGAGACCAAAGTCGCTCCTGCCGATGTGCTCGTCAAAAACGGAAAAATCCTTGCCGATCCGGTTTCGAACCTGGTGATCGTCCGGTATCGCGGCGATTACGATCCGGTGCCGGTCGAAGAAGTCGAGGCGGTCGACGTTTCGCCGAGCCAGATGATCGGCGTTTCCGCCGGTTTGATCCCGTTCCTGGAACATGACGATGCGAACCGGGCCCTTATGGGTTCGAACATGCAACGGCAAGCGGTCCCGCTGCTCATCTCCGAACCGCCGTTGGTCGCGACCGGGCTCGAAGGGAATGCGGCTTATAACTCCAGCCTGTTGATTCGGGCGCGACGTGCCGGAAAAATCACCTATGTCGACGGGCAGCGAATCATCATCAACGACGACGACATTTACAATCTTCGCAAATTCGTCGGTTTGAACGAGCGGACTTGTCAAAACCAGGTCCCGATCGTTCAGATCGGGCAAAAGGTCGAAGCCGGCCAAACCATTGCCGACGGGGCGAGCATGCATCACGGAGAGCTTTGCCTCGGCCGGAACGTGCTGGTCGCGTTTATGGCCTGGGACGGCTACAACTTCGAGGACGCGATCATCATCAGCGAAGAGTTGGTGCAAAAAGACACCTACACCTCGATTCATATCGAAGAATTCGATATCGAAATCCGTGATACGAAACTCGGGCGCGAAGAGTTTACCCGCGATATTCCCAACGTCGGCGAGAAAGCCCTCCGCAACCTTGACGAAAACGGGATCGTCCGGATCGGGACCTACGTTCGGCCCGGCGACATCCTGGTCGGCAAGATTTCTCCGAAATCGAAAACGGAACTGACGCCGGAAGAAAAACTGCTGCACGCGATCTTCGGTCGGGCCGGGGAAGATGTCAAAAACGAATCCCTCGAAGTTCCCTCGGGCGTCGAGGGGATCGTGATCGGAGCGCAAAAATTCGCGTGCCGGATGAGCTTGACCGAAGAAGAACGGAAGCAGTTCGATGCGGAATTGGCCAAGGCCGAGGAAGAGGGAAACCGAAAAATTTCCGAGGCGTTCGGCATGATGGTCGAGGAAATGGAACGCGCGATCGGCAGTCAAATGACCGACGAAGACGGCAATGCCCTGGTGCACGATCAAAAGTACAAGTTTATTGCCGAGCAAGCCTGTCTTTTCCGAATGGAAACGTTCCTGCAAACGGAGAAATTTACCAAAAAGGTCGCCGCCGAATTGGATTCGATTTACCACAAAAAATGGCATTACGTCGAATCGGCGATCGATGCCCGGGACCGCCGCCTCAATTCGATGAAGCGGGGGGACGAGCTCCGTCGGGGCGTCTTGCAGATGGTCAAGGTTTACATCGCCGCGAAACGGGTTGTTTCCGTCGGCGATAAAATGGCCGGTCGACACGGAAACAAGGGTGTGATCGCGAAGGTGCTCCCCCGGGAAGATATGCCGTTTTTGGCCGACGGAACGCCGGTCGAAATCATGCTCAACCCGCTCGGGGTTCCCAGTCGTATGAATGTCGGCCAGATTTTGGAGACGCATCTCGGCTGGTCGGCGGCGAAACTCGGATACCAGGCGGTCACGCCGGTGTTCGACGGGGCGACGGAATCGCAAATCAACGACTGTTTGGAGGAAGCGGGCCTGCCCCGACACGGCAAGGTCAAGCTGTACGACGGTCGGACCGGGGAACCGTTCGATCAGGAAACGACGGTCGGTTACATTTACATGCTCAAGTTGCACCATTTGGTCGACGACAAGGTGCACGCCCGCAGCACCGGACCTTACTCGCTCATCACCCAACAGCCGCTCGGCGGAAAAGCCCGTTTCGGCGGTCAGCGGTTCGGGGAAATGGAAGTCTGGGCTCTCGAAGCCTACGGAGCGGCCTACACGCTCCAGGAACTTTTGACGGTCAAGAGCGACGACGTCGAAGGCCGGACGAAGATTTACGAATCGATGGTCAAAGGGGAAAATACCCTGGAAGCCGGCACCCCGGCGAGCTTCGACGTGCTCACCAACGAAATCCGCGGTCTGGCCCTCAACATGCAGTTGGAAAAGGGACGGATTTAGAGCATTGAAATACCAGCCCCAAACGTGAGCGAGGGGTGATAAAATCGATCAAAAAAATATCACCCCTCGCTCACGCTTGGGGCTAGTACGAACAAAAAAAGTCCAGTACTTAGAGAATCATCACATAAAATATTTCGCAATTATTTTCATATCAACAGGAGAACCCGGTCGTGAGTCAAGACAATTCCGACTTTACCTATGATCGTATTAACGATTACGCCGCCGTCAAGATTTCTTTGGCCAAGCCGAACGACATCCGGAGCTGGTCTTACGGCGAAGTCAAGAAACCGG
>JAVBQI010000004.1:0-3490 GCA_031549145.1 Thermoguttaceae bacterium
TCGGTGTTCGGCACCGGGCTGCGGTCGCACACCGGACTCGCCTACCGGATGTTCAAGACGATGTCGGACGGCGGGATCAACGTCAACATCATCAGCACGAGCGAGATGTGCGTCGAGATTTCGGTCAACGACGCCGACGGAGCCAAAGGGCATGAGCTTTTGCGGAAAGAATTCGCGAAAGAAATGGTGTTTTAGGCCATTTCAATAAATCCTATAGGCTTTCAACGCTCCCGTGGGTCGCTTGCCGACCGGCGTTTTGGTCCCGCTTTATTGTGCTGGTGATAAAAATGAGCCGAGCGGTATTTTGTACGAAGTGTAACGAAGTTCAAAATACCGCGGACCATGCCAAATTGCGGCACGGACAACGGGCCAAATTTTATTGCCTCGTCTATAAAACGCAAATCTTGTTTGGGGAATTGACAATTGACAATTGAAAATTGAAAATGGGGTCAATTCTTTCCCTGTTGAAGAATTGAGAAAACCGTCTGTTGGGCTTTATTTTCAATTTTCAATTTTCAATTTCTGCGTTTCACCCATGCGAAGTTTCATCATTATCCCCGCCCGGCTGGCCTCGACCCGGTTGCCGGAAAAAATGCTGCTTTCCGAAACCGGCAAGCCGCTGATCCAATACGCTTACGAAGCGGCCAAACACAGCCGGCTCGCCGAAGGGGTTTGCATCGCCTGCGACGATGAGCGGATTTTTTCCGCCGTCAAGAATTTCGGCGGGCAGGTTTATATGACCGACCCGAACGCCCAGAGCGGTACCGACCGGATCGCCGAGGTCGCCGAGAAACTCGAGCACATCGACATCGTCGTCAACGTGCAGGGGGACGAGCCGGAAATGGATGCCGGGGCGATCGACGCCGTCATTCAAGTGTTGATCGACAATCCCGAGGCGGTGATGTCGACGGCCTGCACGCCGATCCGCTCGAAAACGGATTTGGAAAACCCCGCCTTCGTCAAGGTCGTTTGCGACCGGTTCGGCAAAGCGCTCTATTTCAGTCGCAGCGTGATCCCGCACCCGCGAACCTGGGACGATACGATGCTGCAGCAAGAGCCGCCCCTCTTTAACCTGCATCTCGGCCTGTACGCCTACCGCCGGGATTTTCTGCTGAAATATCCAAAACTCCCGCCCTGCCCGATCGAGAGAACGGAGATGCTCGAACAGCTTCGCGTCTTGTACAACGGTCATTCGATCATGGTCACGCCGATCGAAAAAGCGCCCCACGGGATCGATACGCCGGAAGATTACCGCAAATTCGTCGAACGCGAACAGGCGAAAAAATCATGAGCCGACATTCGACCGACATTTATCGAACGGACAATGCGATCCTGATACACGATCTGCCCGGTCGGCCGGTGAGAATGCAGGTTTGGATGTTATTGCTTTACATCGCGCTCACGGTTTTTATCGCAGGGATATCTTTCAGCGACGCGGACGATCGTTTCGATTGGTTTTCCGTGGTCGCAACCCTCGGTTTTTCAGGAGTGAGCCTCTATTTCGCGTTTTCGATTGTCTACGCCCGCTGCGCGACGCGAATCATTCGGATCGATTCGCGGGCGATACGGCTCGACCGCCGTTTTCTCTCGTTTTGCCGCAGCCGCGTTTTTCAACGAACGCCCGAAACCCGGATACAGCGGAGTTACGACAACGGACAATACCGGCTGATCCTCGGAACCGACGAGCGGTCGGTTTCCTGGGCCGTGTCCGGAAGCGAGGAGCAGCGCTGGGTGTTCGACGAAATCCAAAAATTTCTCGCGACCGTCCCGGCGGCAACCGGCTCGTTCGAACCGACGAAGCCGACATTCGAAGACCCGGATTGCGGAGAAACATTGCTCGAATCGAAAGAATTTGAAGGTCAAACGCTCGAGCGGATTCTTTCGCCGACCGAAAAGGCCGCGAAAGCGGACGATGCCGAAATCCCGGACGGGGCCCGGCGCCCTTACGTCCGCTGCGGAAAATGCAACGCCGTCGTCCCGCACGGCAAAGTGCTCCCCGACCAGGGCCTCGCTCTTTGCGAGCAGTGCGGGACGCTCTGCCGACTCACGGACCTATTCCCGGCTCCCTTGCCGCCGGACGGCGTTTACACGGTCCGGCGAACGGAAGAAACGTTGGAAGTACGTAAAGATTGTAATTACCGTTTGCTGCCGCTCGCGATTTTCTGTTGGCCGATCTTTGGGCTCTCAATGTATACATTGATTGGCGACTATCAACACGGAGATTTTTCCGGACATTTCTTTGTGTCTGTTATTTTAATCGCAACAGGCTGCTTTTCGTTGTGGTTGCTTTGGGCGATCGCCGATCGCCGGGCCATTTTTATCGATTCGGAGCGTTGCCGCTTGACCTGGAATCCGTTCTTTATTCCCTGGACAAAGACGATTCCGCGGCAAGACATTTTGAAGGCGGCCCGGGGACAGGCCGGTACCCTGAACCGGGAAGCGGTCCGGCTTTACTATCGCGGCGGGTCGTTTTTGGTCGAGCCGATCATGCCCGGCGGCGGCTCGTTCCTGCTCGGAATCTTGAACCACTACCTGTACACGGTCCCGCCCGCCAATCCGCGAAGCGGCAAGACGCGGACGTATCTCGGCGGCGGCACCTCGGAATACGCGGAGGTCCGGACCTATTGCCCCGATTGCGGCTGCCCGGCTCCGAGCGACAACCTCGATTTCGACCGGCAGCAGGCCGTCTGCGGCTCCTGCCGACGGGTCTTTACGTTCGCCGAATCGCCGCTCCGCGTTTTTCCGGAAGCCGACCGCCCGATTTCCAACCGGCTACAAATCGAAAAAAGTAGCGAGCGGGTTCAAATCACCTGGGCCGCCGATCCGTCGATTTGGAAATGGCTCGATTATTGGCAGCCGTTTTTTATCGTAATACTGTTTGTATCATTAAGCGACCTCTCGAAGGACGGCTTCTTCAGGTTCACAAACATATTTCTCTTGGGGTTGTTTCTGATTGGTTTTTCTCCAGGTCTCTTGCAGAGGCGTTTCACGAAATGGTCGATCCTGTTGGACCGCAAGAACCTTGAAATTTCCTGCAAAACTTTGTTTTGGAAAGCGGTTCGGACGATTCCGCGCGACCGGATTTTCGCGTTTTCCCTGAACGACGAAAAGGAGTTCGACGACGCGAAAGGAACCGGGCCGGTCGCGTTCGATTCCCTGCTGCCCTGGCTCTGTCCGCAAAGCACGGTGATCGTCGAGCGATCCGACGGCGGCCCGCTGGTCCGGCTGCCCGGTTTTCCCGGCGGCGGGAAGAATACGAACCCGGCCGGTTCCGCCTGGTTGATGAACGCACTGAACGACTTTTTAGGCCGGTCGCAAAGAGTATCGTAAAGTTTGCTGATAATCTTTTCGCTAGAGTGTTGTAAAATTAAGAAATTGGGATAGTGCGAATCGGTGAACTCTGGTATGTTGACGTTTTCAACATACGGAGGTTTCGCCATGAAAAAGATTTACATTGTCCGCTTGAGCGACGTGGAACGAGAAACGTGCC
>JAVBQI010000094.1:0-21790 GCA_031549145.1 Thermoguttaceae bacterium
CGTAAGGAAGCGGTGCCCCACCAAAAACCGCTTCCTTACGGGCGCGGCTCTGAACGAAATCGTTCAATTTTTTTCTGGAAAGCAGTAGTAGTCCGCTCCTTACAGCCCGTATTCTTTGATTTTGCGATACAGCGTCCGTTCGCCGATGCCGAGGATTTTGGCCGCTTCTTCCCGGTTTCCGCCGGTCGATTGCAGCGTCTCAGCAATAAAGAGCCGTTCGACATCCTCCAACGATCGACCGACCAGCGCGGAGAGGGAATCGGACGAGTCGGGAGAATCGCCCGGCGGTCCGGCCGTCGTCGTCTCGGCCACAATTTCGTTCGGATCGATCAATTCGTCCGGCAGATCGTCCAGCCCGATCCGTTCGTCGATGTCGACGACGACCATGCTCTCGGCGACGTTGCGGAGCTGTCGGACGTTGCCGGGCCAATCGTAGGCCAAAAGTTTTTTTCGGGCTTCGGGAACGACACCTTTGATCGTTTTGCCGTTCTTTTTGGCGAACGCTTTCAGGAAATGATCGAGCAGGAGCGGAATGTCTCCCCGCCGCTCCCGGAGTGCGGGGATACCGACGGTTACGACCTTGAGCCGATGGTATAGATCGCGACGAAAGGCACCCGATTCGACCGAGTCCTCCAAATTCCGGTTTGTCGCCGAAAGGATGCGGACATTGACCTTGACCGGATGATTGGCCCCGACCCGGGTGATTTCGCCGTTCTCCAAAACGCGGAGCAATTTGATTTGCGTGATCATCGGCATGTCCCCGACCTCGTCGAGAAACAGCGTCCCGCCGTTGGCGTACTCGAACTTGCCAATTCGGTCTGCCGAGGCGTCCGTAAATGCGCCCTTGACATGCCCGAAAAGTTCGCTTTCCAAAATATTTTCGCTCAAGGCCGCACAGTTGAGGGGGACGAACGGTTTGTTTTTTCGCGGGCTGTTTTGGTGTATCGCCTGGGCGAAGAGCTCTTTGCCCGTGCCGGTTTCCCCTTGGATCAGGACGGTTGCCTCGGTCGGGGCGATGCGCCGGAGCCGTTCCAAAACGGCGGTCATTTGCAGGCTGGTCCCGAGAATGCCGTCGAACCCGAATTTTTCGTCCAGCCGCCGGGAGAGTTCCCGGTTAACCCGGCGAAGGCGGGAGCTTTCGCCCGCTTTTTCAACGACGGTTCGCAGCCGGGCGAGGTCGAGCGGCTTTTCCAGGTAATTGAACGCCCCTTGCCGCATCGCCTCGACGGCGAGGGAGACGGAGCCGTGTCCGGTCATGAGAATGACCTCGGTCCCCTCGGATTCGCGTTGGACGGCGCTGAGAATTTCGAGGCCGCTCCGGGGATTTTCGAGCATCAGATCGGAGACGACGACGTCGAAGACGTTCGGATTTCGCGTAATGAGCTCGATCGCGTCCCGCTCGGAAAAGGCGGTCTGGCATTCGGCGTTGATCCGCTCCAAGGCCCCGGCGACGACCTCGGCGTGTGGCTGTTCGTCGTCAATGACCAGAATATGAAGAGGCGAATCGGACATAGGTTAAGGTAAGTGAAAAGGCCTTGCGGTCCTGAAAGCGACCGGAAAACATTACGGTGTCAACATTATGCAGGGGACCGGCCGGAAAAGCAATGGGAAGTAGGACGGGGAATTGCCGATATGCCGATGCTTGCTCTTGGTACACTATACAAAAGTTTGATCTTACATTCCGTCACCCCCGCGCAGGCGGGGATCCAGAGATTACGCTTTCTCTCTGGACCCCCGCCTGCGCGGGGGTGACGAGAATGATTTCGTTTTGAAGGATTCGTTCCCGATTGACAGCAATTATTTTAAAAATGTCGGCAGCCGATTACCGGTCAACCAAGCACGGCCGCCTCCGGGAAAATCATGCATTCCCCGAACACTTGGGAAAAATTCGGGCAGGTCGAAAGGTCGATGTGTTCCGCCCGTTCGAGAATCGATTCGGCCCGCACCTGCCGCCTTTGGTCCAACGCAAAACTTTTAGTCCCCGCGAGGGACGTGTTGCCGCAAAAACGGATGCGCTCGATGGGAACACCCGGCGGGAACAGGCCGATGCGACTCGCGCTTTCCGGACGAATGAAACTGCCGAACCCTCCGGCCAAATCGAGTCGCCGCAAATCATCCGCTTTCAACCCGGCCTGCTGCAAGAGCAGTTCGACGCCGCAACGGATCGCCCCGGCCGCAAGTTGCAGTTGCCGGACATCCTTTTGCGTCAAAACGACCTCTTTTTTTCCCGGTTCCGAAAGTCGAAAGGCCGGCTTGCCCTCGAACGAAACCAGCCGTTGTTGAATGTCTTCCCGGAACGTTCCCGAAGCGAATTGTCCCCGGGCCGTCAACACGCCAGATCGAAGCAATTCGGCCGTCAAATCGATCAGCCCGGAACCGCAAATCCCGGCCGGCTCGCAATCTCCGATTGTTCCGATCCGGATCGACTCGCCGAATTCGACCCGATCGACCGCTCCGGGAGCGGCGATCATGCCGTGCCCGATTCTCGCGCCCTCGAACGCGGGTCCGGCCGCGGTTGCCGCCGCCCAAATCCGCTCACCGTGCACGAGAATCATTTCGCCGTTCGTTCCGATATCGATCAGCAATCGCGGTTCGTCCGAGCCGTCGCCCTGGTCGAGCCCGGTCGCAAGCAGTCCGGCGACGAGATCGCCGCCGACGAACCCGCCGAGAATCGGCAGCGTTTGCACCAGCCCTTGAGGGTGAATCGGGAGCCGCAGTTCTTCGGCCCGAACGACCGGAAAGCGGTTCGTCGCGGGCACAAACGGCGAAAAACCGAGAAAGCTCGGATCGATCCCGAGAAAAATCTGCTGCATCACCGTATTGCCGGCGAGAACGAACGAGATCATTCGTCGCGGATCGATCCCGGCTTGTTCGGCGAGTTCCCCGATCATTTCGGCGGCCGCTTCGAGAACCGCTTGCTGCAATCGGTCCAGGTTTTTCGGATCGTCGATCGTTTTTTGGATCCGGGAAATAATGTCGTCCCCGAACCGTTTTTGCGGATTGGCCCTTGCCGCGACGATGCGGCCAAGACTCGGACCGTTTTCAGAATTCGAAGCAACCGCGGTATTCCCGAATTCGAGCAGCTCGGCGGCCAAGGTCGTTGTCCCTAAGTCAAATGCAACGGCAAACAGCGGGGCGTGGGTTTCCTCGCGAGGGAAAAAATCGACGAACCGCTCGCCGAGAAAAGCCGCGGTCCCTTGCCAATTTGCTTGCCGCAACCGGCCCGGCAGTCGCTGCAACTGTTGAAGCGAAAGGGTGGGCAGCCCGAGGGCGGCGTTCGCGAAACGCTCCGAATCGGGTCGGTGATCTTCGCGGGAGGGCGAGGGGATTTCGAGTGGAACCAACCGAAGCGGCGATTGCGAATCGGCGTTCTCGAACGAAGCATGTTCGGAATCGACGACGATCCGGGCCTGGTCCTGTTCGAGCGATTCTCGGGGCACGAACACAACCCAATCCCGCTCGACCGCTTGTTGGCAGGCGAGCACCTCGGTTTCGCCGGTGTCTTCGACCAACAGGACGCGGCATTGCCCACAGGTCCCGGCGCCGCCGCAATCGGAGCGGATCGGGATGCCCGCAGCGCGGGCGGTTTCCAACAGCGAAGAACCGGCGGCGACCGTCGTCGTTTTTTGTGAAGGGAGGAATGTGATGTGGTATGTCTGGGACATTATTCAATACGTAAGCGAGCAAATACGAGCCGGGGGCTGCGCACCCGACTGTCTCTCTCTTGAGTTATAATCCTATTTTCGTGTGCGGTGCAGTCGGGACCGCAGGTCCCGGCTCGTTGACTTCTCGTTTACTCCAAAAATTTTTGGATCGTAACCGGGCCGAGCAGGCCGGACGGTTGCAGCGGGGTTTGCGGCGAAAAGGCGACATTCGTTTTCGTCCGGCGATTTTCCGGCGGCAAGGCCGCATCACCGATCAGCCGGTTCTGCCAATTGTTGATAATGTCGATTTCCAATGCGTTGCCGCTTTCCTTGAGCGCATCGGTGATCTCAACCGACCAAGGCGCGGTCCAAACGATGCCGAGGTTCTTACCGTTAAGCCGGATCTCGGCGATGTAATTAACGGTTCCGAGGTCGAGGAACAGCCGCTCTCCGTTTTGCCGGGCCGCCGCCGGAAGATCGAACGTCTTGCAATACGTCGCCTTGCCGGAATAATGCTTGATCCCTTCTTCCGGCCGGTTGGTCCAGTCGATGAGCTTTTCGAACACGACCGATTCCGGGCTGCCCCAGTTCGGGTCGAACCGAACCGTCCAAGGGCCGTCGATCACCGCAACTTGCGAACAGGTCGGGAAATTTTCCGCAGCGGGTTTGCTGCCGACAACAGGTCGTGTTGTTCCGGAAGGTTGCGAATCGCGAAAAACGACGAACCAGGATTGCTTCGGGGCGAACCGCAACGAAACGGTCGTTTGTCCGGTCTTCGCATTGCGTTGGAATCGAGGCAGGGCCCGGATTTCGCCGCTCACCGGATTCCAAAGCTCTGGCGTTTTGCCGAACACCCGGAAGTTGCAATCGACGGCCTGCTCCCGATCCGTCTGATTGGAAAGAAAATAAATCTCGGAGTCGTTCGAAGTTCGATGCAGGAATTCGATCTCGGAAAGACCGACGATTTCTTTCGTCGTTGGTCGTTCGATTCCGCAATCCGGGAACAGGGCGAGCTGTCGGGCTAATACGTCCAGCCCGATGCCCCAGACGATTTTTCCCCGGCCGAGATTGCGGCTGCCGGAATCGGTCGACCGTCGGCCCCAGATCGAATCGGCGACGGCCCGCAGTTGGTCGTCGGATTTCGGGTAATCGGCCAACCCGCAAGACCGCAAGGGGCGATCGCCGTACACGATCAGCCCTTGGGCGATGAGCGATTGGATTTTGGTCAAAACTTTTGGGGACATTTCCCGCGTTTCCGGCAAGACCAGGATTCGGTATGCAACATCCGCGTTCGGGAGAACGAGCCGACCGTTTTTGACACTCGCGTTCAAGAGCACGTCGGTGTTGATCGAATCGGCGTTGAATCCGCTGGGCAACTTCGGCGAAAGGTAAGGCCGGTCTGGGACGAACGTCGTCGCCCCCTCGCCGTAATAATAGACGAAATCGGCTTGAAAACGGCCTTGTTGCAGTAGATGTTGGCAACGGGCGAGGTACTCGAACCAGCCTTTCCCCTGCTCCCACCAGGTCAGGTTTCGGTCGATATGCGTGCCGGCCCCGTACTGAAAACCGGGCTTGTCCGTGGTGTTGTCCTGGTATGTCGATTGGTGAAAGACAATCCGGTTGAGTCCGTCGCAAAACGCCTTGTCGCCGACGAGTTTCAAAGCGTCGGGCGATTCGCTGAAATGAAACCAGGTCGTAAACGATTCCGCCTGAACGAGAGGCTTGCCGTAAATGTGAGCGGCCGAGGCGTTCGTCCGGATCGAATTGACGAACGGGTAAAACTGCGACATGATGTCGGTCCCATACCAGAACTCTCCCATCGGGATGTCGTTTTGGCCGGCGCATTGCAGGCCGTCGATATGCGGATGCGGGTAAGTGCCGTATCCCGTCTCCGAATGCACTTGAATGCCGTGCTCGTGTCCGAGTTCGGCATACCGTTCGAAGAACGTCTCGCACATCAGATCGCCGATCGTCCGGCGGTAATCCCAAAAGAAACGGTTCGTGATCTCGCGGTCGCTCGCGATCCGGCCGGTTTGCGTCGGCAGGTATTTGAGCAGATCGTAACCGCGACGTTTTTTGAACTCCTCGCGAAAGACGTGGGAATACGTCGGCTGTTGGCCGCGAATGTCGGCCCCGAGTTCGTAGGAATCGATGTGCAGGTATTTGAGCGTTTTGCCGATTTTTTCTCCGGCGATTTCCAACAGCGGCAGGGCGACATGCTCGAAATGCGATTCGATCCCGAGCGGGCTGAGCATATCGGCTTCGTAACCGGGCGCGGTCGTGCTGCCGCAGCGGGTCCGCTGCCCTTGAATCGTATAGCCGAAACGAATGATCGACCATCGCCCTTCCGGAACGTCCCAGTCGAGATTGCCGTCGGCGTCCATTTTTCCTGTCAAATCGACAAGCCGCTCCGGATCGTAGCAGGAAGCAGGAAGTGGGGAGTGGGAAGTGGGAAGCGAGGCCGATCTTCCTGTCCTCTGTCCTCTGTCCTCTGTCCTCTCTTCCTGATACTCGTCGTTAAGCACCGCCGTGCCCTCCTTCGGCCAGTCCCAGAAGCTGCGGTTGCCGGATTTGAACAACCACCATTTGATGCCGGGCCGGATCGGCGGCTCGTCCCCTTCGCGCAGGATCCAACATTCGGCCAGTTGCACGTCCGACTGGTGGGCGGAATGCAGGATGATCCGGAAATCTTTCGCCTTGACCTCGGGAAATTCGACGCGGATCGATTGGCCCGGGGCCATATCGAAATGGGTCACCTCTTCGTAATGCGACCCGTCCTGCGATTGCTGCAGGTACACGGTTTTCGGTCCGGCCCCTTCGGCTCCGGCGAGATAAATCGATCGGGCGGCAATCGGCTCGTGATAGGAAATCTGGAACCAAAGCGGGGTCTCGCGGCTCAAGGGGAAACCGGGGTTCGCCCGCCAAACGGTATTCGGATCGCCGTCGAACGCCTGTTCGATCGGCCAATTGTATTCGTCGCAATACATCCCGAGCGTGTTGTTGGCCGCGACCAATGCCGGTCGGACCGGCCGGTCCTGGTTTTCCGGAATCGCGACGAGGGCGACGTCCTTGTAATAATTGTTGAGCGTCGGAGGAAGCGGAACGACGATTTTCTTGCCCTTTTCCTGCTCTTTGTTTTTCGAGTCGTCAACATTCTTTGACCCTTCGACCTGAATTTCCGTAAAGGTCAGTTTTTTGTTGGCCGCGTCGGCGCTGATCCAAGGGCCGCCGGCATCCCAACCGTCGCAAAGGTTGATGCTCACTTCGATGCCGAGCCGTTCGGCTTCGTTGAGGGCGTGTTTGAACAACTCGACCCAACGCGGGGACATGAAGTCGGGACCGACCGGCATCGGTCCGGCGGGGCCGCCGGCCGGAAAGATCAGGACCCCGCCGATCCCCTGCCGCTTGAATTCCTCCAGCTCATCGGTGATCCCCTTTTCGGAAACGTAGGAGTTCAACCACCACCAATAGGTCCAGGATCGCGAAGCCCCTTCGGGCGCGCGAAAGCCCTGTTCGAGAAAAGAGGTGTCTTGCGAAAATATGGAAGAGGCCGAAAAGAAAGCAAGAAAAACAAGAACAGAGAGGAATCGGGAAAGTTTCAACATCTTGATTTTGGATTAAAAAACATCAAGGTCGTGCAAGCAGGTCCCAGCTCGTGGGGTGTGCGATGGGCTCTTCGGGTGATCCCTTAAAGCATTTCTTCCAATTGCTGTCGTAATTCGTCCCTTTCGCGTCGGGTTGCTTCGAGATCGAACATCAGGTATTTCATATCGAGGCGAAATTGAGAAAGCGTTTCCCGGACAAAACCGAGAATACGCCGCCTGCGATCAATATTTTCCGCGGCCTTGAGAACGGCACTTTGAAAAGAGTCTCGGTATTCCTCCGGAAGTGCCTCGATCAGGGAAACAAGCTCCGATAGTTCAACGATTGTGGGAGGAATATCATCAATTTTATCAAGATCGGAATCACTCATCGAATAGGCGAGTTGGCGATAATAGTAAAACTGGTCGTAATGTCGCGAGTTTAGCAATAAGTCAAAATAACAACAATAGTGAAACCTGCCTCGCAAACAATGTCAATAAAAGTACTGCGGAAGCGAGCAAAACCAACCGGGCAAAGGGGCATTTCAGACAAATGCAGCGCGAGTTAGTGTCCTCATATCCGGAAAACCGCAAAAAATGCTCTTTTCACACGTCGGAAAAATCGATATTCTCCGAAGAGAGACATTATATTCCCATTTCCAGAAATCCTGAGGATCCGAGGTTTTCAGGAAATAGGCGGTTTTGCAACTTTTTGGCGTTCTGCGTCCCGATTCATTATACCATTTATTTGCGTAATGTTGCGGTTTGGAATACTAATCCTTTTCAGCTTTTTTTCAACGGTCGTGCCGCTCCTCGCCGTTGAACACAAAGGGCCGAAATCCCTGACACCGGGTTGGGTCGATTCGTTCGAATCGGATATTCCAAGTTGGCAGCTCCTCCTTCGGGAAAACCGGACGATGGTTCTCAAACGCGAAAGGATCCAAAACGAATCACACAACGGGAAAGGCTCGGAAAAATGGCAGTTCGTCATTTCAAAAAAAACCGACATTTTCCTCGGTCATGCGATCGATTTTCCCTGGGTGATTGAGGAACTTTCCCCCACCCTTTGGGTCAAATCGGACCGCCCCGGCCTGGTCTTGGGTGCTCAAATCGTCCTGCCCCGGACCCTCAACCCTGAAACGGGTCGGCCGCTGACATTTTTGGTCGCGGGATCGAAATATACGGATGTCGGCGATTGGCAATCGTTGCATTTTAACGATGCCGAAGGTAATCCCGGCCTGTTTCGCAACGTCGTTCAAACCGCCAAAATGCTTCGGGGCGAGTTCGACGTCAAATTCGACTCCAGGGATATGTACGTCCGGCAGCTGATTTTGTTTGTCGAAGGAATTCCGAATTCCAACGGCCGACCGGCCAACCAAAATATTTGGATCGACGATTTGCAAATCGTCGGGCATGCCCCGGTTTGGTCGATTTTGCCGAACGAAATCGCCAAACTCGAACCGGAATACGCCGCTTACCAATACGCTCTCAAAGAACTAGCGGACGGAAGCCCGCAACACATTCGCGCCGATCGCGAACAAGCTTCGTTTGTCGCGGAAAAAGAACGATCGGAAAATCCGGAAGCCGTTCCCGATTTTGCCGATTTCGCCTCGGCTGAAATCCGAAAAAATGGGAAGACCGCGGCCGCTTCCAAGATCAAGCGGATCGAAGTCGTCAACGGCTTGAACGACCATCAATTGGACAACGATCCCATTGCCAAGTTAAAAACAACCGGAATCCGGCCCTGCTTCGATCCGATCAACATGGGCGGTTTTCTGGCCAATGCGGTTTCGGAACCGGTTTTCGCGGCCTATGCGAGTATCAATGATTCCGGCCGGGCCGTTTGGGAACATTCGGTGCTTATCGGTCGACCGAAAAACGAATCCAATATCAAAAAGGAACCGAATCGCGATTTTATGCTTATGAGCGGAACCGGTCCGACGAGAAATTCCGATTCCGGGAATCAGCCTCAGAATCCGGCCCTTTCGGAATTATCCCCTCCGACACCTCCGGGCGGTACGCTCTATCAACCGATGCGGCTGAGCGATTCGAACACCTACCAGCCTTACCTTTCGCCGAATGGGGCCGAAGCGAGCACCACCGTCTTGTATGCGGGAACGGAAACCGCTCTCGCCGATCAGCGAGCCAAGATCAAAAACACCCGAATCGCCGGACAGGCGATCCGGGTTCGTGATCCCGAACGGGCCAAGGAAACCGCGATCGGTGTTCGGGCGATCGAATACCGGGGAGAGCCGCTCGCCTTTTTGCATCAATTGAAATTCAACGCCGTTTGGCTTTCGACCCCTCCGACGCCGGAACTGCTCGAAGAAGCGAACCAGGTCGATATCTGGTTGATCTGCCCGCCGCCGATTCCCGCCGGATCGGCCGATGCCGGGCGCAACCTGCCGCCGACCGGGTCGAATTACGATTGCGTTCTCGTTTGGAACCTGGGGGAGCATCTCGTTCAACGGGATTACCAGCAGATCGACCAATTGGCCCGGGACCTGAAATCGGCCGATAATCGCAACCGTCGCAACCGACCGTTCGTCTGTTCGGTCGACAGCGGGCTGGTCGATTTTTCCCGGATTCAAGATATGCTCATCCTCGCTCGAAGAGAACCGCTTCTCTCGACGCTCGATTTGCAGGAATATGATTATTGGCTTCGCGATTTCCCAAAAATGGCCCTCCCGAGCACTCCCCGTTGGGGCTCGGTTCAAACGCAGCCGGATGCGAAGCTGATCGCCCAATGGGACCTGTTCGGCGGGCACCGGGAACAGCCGATCATCATTTCGTTCGATCAGATCCGGTTGCTTGTTCGCCAAAATATCGCCCGAGGGGCGCACGGGATACTGTTTCTCTCGCAGACGCCTCTTAACGAAGATAATCCCGAAACGCTTTATCGGGCCAAATCCCTCGCGCTCATCAATATGGAATTGATGCTGATCGAGGAATGGTTCGCCGAAGGGGTCGTCGAACAACAAGTCAATTCCAATCAGCCGCATCTTTCGGCCGTCCTCGTGCGGCGGGACAAGGCAAAGCTGCTGCTGCCGCTTTGGAACGAGCCGAACAGTCAGTACGCTTTGGGACAGGCGGCGACCGACAAAAAGGCGACCTTCCTGCTTCCCGGCGTTCCGGAAACTTATGATGCCCGGCTTTTGATCCCCGGGGTTTTGGAACCGATCAAGGCGGACCGCATCGCCGGAGGAACCCGGCTCGAATTGGCCGATGCCTCGCTCAACTCGCTTGTTTTTCTGACCGAGGAAGGGGCGATTCGCGGAAAAATCGAAGAACGGGCGGATAAATTCGGCGAAACCATGTCCCGTCTCGCTTTGGAACTGACGGAAATGCGGCTGGTCTCGGACGAAAAAACGCTTCTTTCCCTCAAACAGGCGAGCGACAGCAAAACGATCCCGGTTTGGGCCAACGATGGCCGGCCCCTGGTCAACATTTATGAGCAGGAAACGCTCCTCAATATGACCCGAAAAAGTCTGGACCTCGCGAAAGACCTGTTCGAGCGTAAGGACTATTCTCATGCTTACCTGCAAGCGGAATGGGCGACGCGGGGCTTACGCAACGCCGAGCGGGAAATGTGGGTCGAGACGGTGCGACCCGACATCAACCGGTCGATGACGCCGGTCTCGACCTGTTTCGCGACCATTCCCTCCTACATTTCGACGTTCAACAGTCTGCGATTCGCACAGTTGGGGCAAAACCTGCTCCTGTACGGCGATTTCGAATGCAACCTGGAAACCTGGATCGGCATCGGTTGGAGGCACGAACAGCACCGGGTCAAGGACGTTGAAGCCGAAGCGTTGCTTGTCCCGGACTCGGTACATTCGGGCAGCCGTTGTTTGCAGTTGATGGTCAAATCGACGAAGCCGGAAGGGAGTGCGATACATGTCGAAACGGCTCCGATTTGGATTACGACCCCGAGCATCCCGGTCAGCGCCGGCCAATTGATTTGCGTTTCCGGTTGGATCAACATTCCGCAAAAACTGCTCGGCTCGGTCGACGGAATGATGATCCGCGATTCGATCGGGGGGGATGCTCTTGCGCTCCGATTCGACAAAACGGACGGTTGGCGGGAGTTCGTGTTTTACCGCTATGCTCCGGCGGAAGGCGTTTTCGAAACATCGTTTCTGCTGACCGGGGTCGGCAAGGCGTTGATCGATGACGTGACGGTTCGCCCCGTCGTTTTCGGAACGGCTCCGGTTCCGGTCCCGACCGAAACGCCGGCCCCGCCTCCTTCGCGTAGGAACCCGCTCGAACTGCTTAACCCGTTCCAACTACTCCCCGGACGGCAGTAATCATTTCATATTTTCGCGTGTACTAGCCCCAAGCGTAAGCGCGGGGTGATATCTTACGCATAATATTATCCCCCCGCGCTAACGCTTGGGGCTAGTAAAAAAACGCGGATTTTTCCGACACTCGATTAAAGGAAAATCATGTCAAAGACCGCGATTATTACCGGCGGCAATCGGGGAATCGGTTTGGGAATTGCAGCCGCATTGGCGAAAGAAGGCTGGAATCTTGCGATTTGTGCGACCCGGGAGGAAGCGGATTGTACCGAAGCGTTGACCGCGCTCCGCAACGATTCGCCCAAGGTCGATTACCAAAAAATGAATCTCGCTGAGCGGGAATCCCGGGAAACGGGGCTGGTCGCCATTCTCAAGGAATTCGGCAAAATCAATCTGTTGGTTAACAACGCCGGCGTCGCCCCGGAGCAGCGGCGCGATGTGTTGGAAATGTCCCCCGAAAGTTATCATCGGGTTATGCAAATCAATCTCGAAGGGCCGTTTTTTCTGACCCAGGCGGTCGCCGGGATCATGATCGAACATCGAAAGCATTCCCGAGAGCCGATGTCGATTGTCAACATTTCCTCGGTTTCGGCGAATGTCGCTTCGGTCTCTCGCGGGGAATACTGCATCTCGAAGGCCGGGCTCAGTATGGTAACGCAACTCTGGGCCGTCCGGTTGGCCGAATACGACATTCCCGTTTTCGAAATCCGGCCCGGGATCATCCGCTCGGATATGACCGCGACCGTCCGGGAAAAATACGACCGACTGATCGCCGAAGGGCTCATCCCGCAAAACCGCTGGGGGACGCCTGAAGATGTCGGCAAAGCCGTCGCGATGCTCGCCCGGGGCGATCTTCCTTATTCGACCGGGCAGGTGATCCAAGTCGACGGCGGCCAAACTCTGCAGCGGTTGTAGGGGCGTGTTATAATTCAGTCTTGGGAGGTCGGTCGCCTACCTTTGTGTCGCCCACCTTTTCGGATTATTATTCTGAACAAAACACACGAATTATGTCCCATCCCACCCCCGCCCCCCTCTTCGTACACACGCTGGTTCTCGGCTCCGGGGCGGCGGGGCTCAATGCCGCGTTGCAATTGCATCGTCGCGGCATTGACGATGTGTTGCTGCTAACCGAATCGCTGGACGGAGGGACCTCGATCAATACCGGCAGCGACAAGCAGACGTACTACAAGCTCGGTCTGTACGGCGACGAGGCCGACTCTCCCGGCGATTTGGCCGCGACCCTTTTCGCGGGCGGGTCGGTTGACGGCGACATCGCATTGACCGAGGCCGCGCTTTCGGCCCGGGCGTTTTACAACCTGTTGGAACTCGGCGTTCCGTTCCCACAAGATGCGTTCGGGCAGTTCCCCGGCTACAAAACCGATCACGATCCGCGGCAACGGGCGAGTTCGATCGGGCCTTACACATCCCGCGAAATGTGTCGCAAGTTGATCGACGAACTTCGCCGGATCGACTGCCCGATTCGCGAAAACCGGATCGCCGTCCGATTGATCGTGCTCTCGGGGGCGACTGAGACGACGGTGTCAACGCCAATGGAACGGCGAATCGCCGGGGTGATTTGTATCGACACCGACAAGCCGCTCGATTCCTGCCTTGAAGTTTACCTTTGCGAAAACCTCGTGTTTGCGACCGGCGGGCCGGGTGGGCTGTACCAGCGCAGCGTGTACCCGGCGGTGCATCTCGGCGGGATCGGCTTAGCGCTCGAAGTGGGGATCACGGCCCAAAACCTGTCGGAATCGCAGTTCGGGCTTGCGTCCGTCCCGTTTCGCTGGAACGTTTCCGGAACGTACATGCAAGTCTTGCCGCGATTGATTTCGACGGCCGAAGACGGTCGGAGCGAATCGCGGGAATTTTTGGAGGGGCATTTCGATTCCCGGGAAGCGATGCTCGAAGCGGTTTTTCTCAAAGGGTACCATTGGCCGTTCGATGTGCGGAAAATCGCCGGTTCCTCGCTGATCGATCTGCTGGTACATCGCGAAACCGTCGAGCGCGGCCGCCGCGTTTTTCTCGATTACCGGACGAACACGCCGGAACTCGATTTCGCGGCGTTGCCCGAGGTCGTCCGGGATTACCTCGGCAAAAGTAATGCTTTGTTCGGAACACCTTTCGAACGGCTTTGTCGAATGAACCCGCTTGCGGCCGAGCTTTACAAAAATCACGACATTGATTTGGCGATCGAACCACTCGAAATCGCGCTTTGTGTCCAGCACAACAACGGCGGGCTCGCGGTCAACCGTTGGTGGGAATCGGTCAACACCCGACACTTTTTCGCGGTGGGGGAAACGGCCGGAACACACGGCCTCGCCCGGCCCGGCGGTTCGGCGCTCAACGCTGGTCAGGTCGGTGGCTTCCGCATCGCCGAATTCGTCGCGGCAAAATATCGCGACTGGACGTTGGACCGCGCTGCGGCCGCGGCCGCAGCGGTTCGAGCGACCGCGGCGCTCGGCGGACGGTTTTCCGCGAACTGGCCGACCGAACGCAGCGCCCTGCAAAAACGGATGAGCGATTTCGGCGCGGCGATCGTCTCCCAAGCGGGGTTGGACCAGGTCGTTCAAGAGGCTTGGGATCAATACCGGGACTGTTTGCAAGGCCGCGAAACGGCCCCGAGCGTCGGCGATTGGGCCGAATCGCTCCGAACGGATGTCCTCTGTTTGGCGCACGCGGTTTATCTCGAATCGATCGCGACGTCGGTTCGAAGCGGTGTCGGCTCTCGCGGTTCCCGACTCATCATCGATCCGCGAGGGGAACCGATTTCCGGCAAACTGCCGGACGATTGGCGGTTCGTTCCGGAAGATGAAACCTTTCGCGAACGGATTCTTGAAACGAATTATCTCTCGGGCGAAGGAACGAGACATTCTTTTCGTCCCCGACGACCGATCCCGAAGAGCGAGGCCTGGTTTGAGACCGCCTGGGCCGCGTTTCGCGAGGGAAAAATCTTCGAACAGGATTGATCGATGTACTTCCCCCCACCAACAAGGGTTCTTTTTTTCCGGCAAATGCGTATACTTAGGAAATGGTGTCCTATTTCTTTAAAACGCTTTTTCCTGAAAGGTCTGTAAAATGAATCCGTTTTCAAACATTGCCGGAACGACACGACGAGGTTTTCTGAAGGCGACGACGATCGCGACGACGGGGGGATTGCTCCTGAGCCAAACGGGGATCGCACTCGCCCAGGGAGCGGCCGGGGACAAAAAATCGAAGATTCAAGGGACAAAAACCGAACAGAACCTGCTCAAGGCGTTCGCCGGGGAATCGCAGGCCCGGAACCGTTACACGTTTTTCGCCGACAAGGCTCGCGAGGACGGCTATATGCAAATCGCCGCGATTTTCGAGGAAACCGCCGAGCACGAAAGATCGCATGCCAAACGATTTTTCAGCTTCCTCAAAGGGGGTGCGGTTGACATTCAAGCGGCTTTCCCGGCCGGAGTGGTCGGCGGTACCGAAGAAAACCTGAAGGCGGCTGCGGCGGGAGAGCACGAGGAATGGTCGATCCTGTATCCGGAATTCGGCAAAATCGCCGGCGAAGAAGGGTTCCCGGACGTTGAAAAACTCTTCAAAGCCGTCGCCGTTGCGGAGCAGATGCACGAAAATCGGTATCTCGATTTTCTCAAGAACATCGAAGAGGATATCGTTTTCGCCCGCGACGAGCCGGTTCTTTGGCAATGCCGCAACTGCGGTTACACGCATAAGGCCCGCGAACCCGAAGGGTCTTGCCCCGCCTGTGCCCACCCGCAGTCGTACTTCCAGTTATTCGTTCCCAATTGGTAAACGACAAACAAAATCAGAGCCGCGCCCATTCAGAGCCGCGACCGTAAGGAAGCGGGGTTGTGCCAAAGACCACTCCTTACGGTCGCGGCTCTGAACGAAGTCGTTCAAAATTCTCATTTTTGCCAACAACCCATGTCTGAGGTTTTTGAAAAAATCGCCCAGTTTCAAATCGTTCCGGTCCTCTCGATCGAATCGCCGGAGGCGGCGATCCCGCTCGCCGATGCCCTGCTCGCCGGCGGGCTGCCGGTCGCGGAAATCACGTTTCGGACAAGCGCGGCCGCGGCCGTGATTGAAAAGATCGCGACCCAACGGCCCGAAGTGCTGATCGGGGCGGGGACCGTGCTCACGCAAGACAACCTCAAGGCCGCGATCGACGCCGGAGCCCGCTTTGCCGTCGCTCCCGGTCTCAACCCGCGAATTCTCGAAGCGGCCTGGGACGCGAATGTTCCGTTCATTCCCGGAGTTTGCACCCCCTCGGACATCGAAGCGGCCCTCGAATGTGGCGTTCGGGTCTTGAAATTCTTTCCCGCCGGGCCGATGGGCGGGCTGCCGTTTTTGAAATCGTTGCTCGCTCCTTACGCCCACACCGGCATCCGGCTGATGCCGACCGGCGGGGTTACGGTCGACAATCTCAAGGACTACCTTGCGACCCCGGGCGTTCTCGCGTGCGGCGGTACCTGGATCGCGAACAAGGACGACATCGTCCAAGGCCGCTGGGAGACGATCACCGCCCGTTGTAAGGAAGCGATCGCCCAACGTCCGGCGGTCTGAGTGACTTTCCAAAAACGACGCCTCGCATTGTTTTTGCGCCCGGCTTATGCTATTTTCAAGGTTCTTGAAAATACACATGGTCTTTGAAAACGGTCGCTCTGTCCTCTGTCCTCTGTCCTCTGTCCTCTGCTCGTCCTATGAAAAAGTTACTCAGCCTCCTCGCTTTTGTTATTGCGTTTGCAACATTGTCCGGCGTTGACCTTTATGGGGCCGGCGATTGGAAGGCCGGCGTCGCCCGGGCCGTGATTACCCCGAAAGAGCCGGTTTGGCAAATCGGTTTTATGGACCGGACCGAACCGGCGAGCGAGGTGCTCGCCGATCTCTGGGCCAAGGCCCTCGCCGTCGAAGACGAGGATGGGAACAAAGGGCTTATCATGACCTTGGACATTTTGGGGACCAAGCGGGATGTTTCCGACGCGATCAAGAACCGAATCGCCGAAAAGCACGGTCTCGAAAAAGGTCGAATTATTTTAAGCGCCTCACACACGCATTCCGGGCCGGCGATTTCGCTCGGTCCGTTTCCTATTTGGCCGGACGACGACGAACGGTTCGCCCAAATCCAAAAGTATTCGAAATGGTTTGTCGATCGGATCGTCGAACTGGCAGACGAAGCGATCGGTAAAATGCAACCGGCGAGCATCGCGACAAGCAACGGCATCTCGCGGATGCAGGTCAACCGCCGAGACGACAAAGGAGGGAGCGGACCGCTCAATAATTTGTCGGGGGCACACGATTATTCGGTTCCGGTCATTAAAGTGCAGGCGAAGGGTGGGAACGAAGAGGTCTTGGCGATCCTCTTCGGTTACGCTTGTCATCCGACGACCTTGAATATGAACAAATTTTCCGGCGATTGGTGCGGATTCGCCCAGTCGGAGATTGAAAAGCGTTGGCCTGGAACGACCGCGATGTTTTTTCAAGGCGCTTGCGGGGACCTGACGGTTTTCCCCCGGAACGCCGTCAACTTTTCCCAGCACATCGGCGAAGGGATCGCCGTCGTCGTCGATTGCATGCTCAAGGAAAAAATGACCGAGCAGAAACCGAAGCTCGCGGTCGCCTACACCGAAATCGCGCTGCCGTACGGTTGGCAGCCGGGGAAGAAGGAGTTGGAAGCCCTCGCCGCGACCGCGCCGAACGAAATGATCAAGGCTTACGCCAAATATCTGCTGAGCATGATCGCGGAGAAAGGGGAGTTGGATAAGACGTATCCGCAGTATCCGGTTCAGGCTTGGAAAATCGGCGATCAACCGTTGTTCGCCCTCGGCGGGGAAATTTTGGTTCAGTACTCGATTCACACCAAAAAGATGTTCGGCGAGCAGACCTTTTTCGTGGGTTACGCGAACGATGTGATGGCCTACATTCCGACCGCGCGAGCCTTGCGGGAAGGGGGATACGAAGCGAACGAATCCCAATTCGGTTATGGTCGGCCGGGCCGCTGGTCGCCGGAAATCGAAAAGGGGATCGTCGATGCAATCGCTCAAATGGGGGAACAGGTCGGTCTCAAAGCCGATCTCGAAAAGGTTGAATTGACGAAGTAAGTCGCTCGACGATCATTCCCACAGGCGAGTCCCTCATGCCGGAACAATTTTCCAAAATCGCGACGCTCTCGACCCCGGGGGCGTTTCTCGAGTACATTCGCGAACGCGGCATCCGGTTGCCGTTCGTCGAAACCTTGCCCCCGCCCGGGGAGCTCGCGCTCGGCCGGTCGCTGCAACACCGGGGCCGGACGATCGGCAACCGTTGGGTGATCCTGCCTATGGAAGGCTGGGACTGCGAGCCGGACGGTTCCCCGAGCGAACTGACCCGACGGCGTTGGCTCCGCTTCGCCCAGAGCGGGGCCAAACTCCTGTTCGGTTGCGAGGCGGCCGCGGTCATGCGTTCGGGAAAGGGGAACACCCGACAATTGGTGATCTCGGAAAAAACGGTCGGATCGATCGCCCGACTGCGGGAAGAGGTCGTCCGAACACACGAACGGAAGTTCGGTCGAAGCGACGATCTGTACATCGGCCTGCAATTGACACATTCCGGGCGGTATTCTCATCCGAACGACGACGGCAAGCACGAATCGGTGATCGCCTACCGCAATCCGTTGCTCGATCGGAAGTTCGGCAACGAAGAGACGCCGATCGCGTCCGATGAGGAGATCGAACGGATGATCGACCGGTTCGTCCTCGCCGGGAAGCTGGCCGCGGATGCCGGATTCGATTTCGTCGATATCAAACACGCCCACGGTTATTTCGGGCACGAACTGCTCAGCGCTTACGAACGGCCGGGCCGGTTCGGCGGCTCGCTCGAAAACCGGAGCCGGTTTTTCCGGGAGATCGCCGCCGGAATCAATGCTCTCGCCCCGAGACTCGAAATTGCCCTCCGCTTTTCGCTCTTCGATCTCGTTCCTTTCGCGAAAGACGCCGAAGGGAACGGCGTTCCGATGTCGAAGGAACCGTACAAGTACGCGTTCGGCGGCGACGGGACCGGGCTCGGTGTCGATTTGAGCGAGCCGTTCGCTTTTGTCGAATCGATCCGCCGATCCGGCGTCGGGATGATCGGCGCGACGGCCGGGAGCCCGTACTATTGCCCTCATTTGCAGAGGCCGGCGGCGACGCCGGTGTTCGACGGGTACGCGATGCCCGAAGACCCGCTCCGCAGCGTCGAAAAACAGATCGCCGCGGTCGCGGCGTTCAAGAAGCGTTTTCCCGATCTCTTGACGATCGGCTCCGGCTATTCCTATCTGCAAGACTGGCTGCCGAACGTCGCGGAAGCGGCCGTCGGATCGGGAATGACCGATCTGGTCGGGATCGGCCGGATGGTGTTGAGTTATCCGGAAATGTGCGACGACGTTTTAAGCGGTCGGTCGTTGGACCGCAAGCGGATTTGCCGGACACTCGGTGATTGCACGAACGCTCCCCGCAACGGGATGGTCTCCGGCTGTTACCCGCTCGATGATTTTTATCGCCAACGCCCCGAAGCGGTCCGGCTCCGCGAAATCAAGGCGAAACGCAAAGAACGTTAGAACAAACTCAAATGCCAGTCTCATCAATTCAACAACCTGCCGAACCGGACGAAAAAAGCTCTTTGAGTTTTCCCATCGCCCCGGAAAACGTCCAAGCCGGGTTCCCGTCCCCCGCCGCCGAAGAGACGCCGCTCGAACGGCTCGATCTCGCCGCGCACTTGATCCGGCATCCCGCGTCGACCTTTTTTCTCCGGGTCGGCGGCGATTCGATGATCGAAGCGGGGATTTTCGACGGCGATCTGCTCATCGTCGATCGCGGCTTGACGCCGGGGTCCGGCGACATCGTGATCGCGGTGCTCGACGGCGAGTTTACCGTCAAGCGGCTTTATCTCGACGGCCGCCGCATCGAACTGCGGCCGGAAAACAAACGCTTCCGCACGATCCGCCTGAACGATGAGTCGCAGCTTGACATCTGGGGCGTCGTAACCGGAGCCGTCAAGTCGTTTCGATAAATTGAGAACACGGAGTACCGGCTAAATTTCAATGCCTCTTCCCGATCTTTTCGCCTTGCTCGATTGCAACAGTTTTTTCGCCTCTTGCGAAAAACTGTTCCGGCCCGATCTCGCGAACCGACCGGTCGTCGTCCTTTCGAACAACGACGGGGTCGTCGTCGCCCGATCGCCGGAAGCGAAAAAACTCGGCATTCCGATGGGCGAGCCGTATTTCAAAATTCAACGACTCGCCGAACATGGCCGGGTTGTCGTTTTCTCCTCGAATTACCGCTTGTACGGCGAAATGAGCGCCCGCGTCATGCGATTGTTGCATCGCTGGACGCCGAAGGTCGAAATCTATTCGATTGACGAAGCGTTTCTCGATCTCGGCGGTTTGGGAATCGACCGGGCCTCGCTCGGCTTGTTTTCGGAAGACATCGCGAAAACGGTGAAGCAATGGACCGGTATTCCGGTCTCGCTCGGCTTGGGACCGACGCTCACGCTCGCGAAAATCGCCAACGACCTCGCGAAAAAAGAAGGTCGACCGGCCTGCGAACTCCTCGATCCCGAACGGCGATCGCTCGCGCTCTCCGGCCTCGAAATCGGCGAGGTCTGGGGGGTCGGTCGACGGCTCGCCCCGAAAATGCGGCGGCTCGGCATCCGGACGGCCCGGGATTTGGCCGCGATTGATCCGCTTTGGATGCGCAAAGAATTCAGTGCTGTCCAGGAACGGTTGGTCTGGGAACTGAACGGCGAACGCTGCCTCGATTTGGAAGATGCCCCGGCCCCGCGAAAAAATATTCAGGTCTCGCGGTCGTTCCAGGAAGCGACGAACGACGAGCGGACGATTTCCGAGGCGGTCGCGACGTTCGCGGCCAAAGCGTGCGAAAAGGCCCGGTTCGAGGGGACCGTCGCCTCGGCGGTTTACGTTCACTTGAATACGAGTTGGCACAAGGAAGATTACGTTTCCGACGGGCAGGCGAAAGGGTTCGAGACGCCGACGGCCCATTCGCCGGAGGTGATCCGGACCGCCCTCGAACTCTTTCGCGGCCTGTACCGCCCGGGCCCGATGTACAAGAAAGCCGCGGTCATGCTCTTGGACCTGCGCGACGGCGGGGCCGTCAAATTGCAAGGGACGTTGTTCGAACTCGACGGGAAAACTCCGGAAGAAAAAGAGAAAGAAAGCCGGCTTATGGAATCGGTCGACCAGATCAACCGGCTGCTGGGAAAAGGCAAATTGTTTTTCGGCTCGGAAGGGACCGAGCGGAATTGGCGGGGTGCTTCGGAACACAGCAGCCCGAACTATATGGTCGATTGGAACGAACTGCCGCTCGCGAAAGCGAAATGAGCTCCGTCGAGCGACCGTGCCAGCTACCGGATTGAAATCGGCAGGCATTGAAGACGGAAACCAACCGGGGCCTCACGGCCCCGGCTCGATGAGAGAACCCTTCTTTCTTACTTGACCCAGGCTTCGAGGTACCGGACGAGCCGATGCACGTCGCTGCCGACCTTGATCGGTCGTTCGTAGGCCCGAAGCCGATTGAAATCGATCAGGTCTTCGAACACCGGATACGACAGTTCGAGTGTCCCGCCGACCGAGATCATCACACCGTTCATTCCGTGATCGGCCAAGGCCCGGTACGCCCCGACACCGATTTGACTGCCGAGAATCACATCGAACGCCGTCGGGATGCCGCAGCGGACTTCATACCCGAACTGGACGCCGTTCATCTTTTTCGACTTGCCGGTCCGCTTTTTGTATTCGTCCGAAATCAATCGCCCCAGCCGGGAACTGTATTTGAGCTGCGAGACCGGGAAATGGCCGAACGAATCCGGTTTGAGCGAGCGGTATTCGTCGTCGGAAAGACACATTTTCATTTCCGAAAGCGGCAAGAACTCGGCCAGACCTTCGGAAACGACGGCGACAAACGAATGTTTGCCCTCGGCTTCCCGCGCGAGAATCACATCGACGCAGCGATCGACCACCTTTTGAATGTCGACGACCTGCCGCATCAAGGGGGCTCCGTCCGCTTCGCCCGGAATCGGCTTGCCGGTGTCGGGATCGATCGTTTCTTCTTTCGTCAACCATTCTTGCGGAATATCTTCCAAACCGATCACGGCGCTCGCTTCGCCGGCGACGGCCGCTCCGTAAGCCAACCAGGCGGCCTTGCGGCCCATCACCTGGGCGATATAACCGGCGCCCGAAGCCTCGGAATCGGCCAAGAGGTTGCGGATTTCCATTGACAAGGTTTCAACGGCCGTAAAATAGCCG
>JAVBQI010000180.1:0-17575 GCA_031549145.1 Thermoguttaceae bacterium
AGAGGTCGTCGGCGTAACCGGGCTGTTTATCGAAACGGGCAACGTGGTGATGACCAAGGACATCGGCCAGCGTTCGACCCCCTTGGACGACCGGGATCCGAGCGTCGATTGGACCGGCCCGCTCGTCGTGATCGTCAACAAACTCAGCGCGAGCGCGAGCGAGATTTTCGCCGGGGCGATCAAGGATTACCGGCGGGGATTGATCCTCGGCGATTCGACGACCCACGGCAAAGGTTCCGTGCAGGAACTGAAAGACATCGGCGATCTGCTGTTCCGGGGGATGCCGAACCCGCCGGATATGGGAGCCTTGAAATTGACGGTCAGCGGCTACTACCTACCCAGCGGGGTTTCGCCGCAGCTCAACGGGGTAACCTCGGACGTCGAATTGCCCTCCTTGACGAACTGCTTGGAGGATATTTCCGAAAAAGATTTGGATTACCCGCTTTCTTTCGAGAAGATCCCGGCCAATCCGAAGTATCCCACCTTCCCGTATGTCAACGAAACGATCGTCAGGGAGGTCCGGGACAAATCCGCACCCCGGATTCAAGCGGACCCCGATTTCCAAAAGACCTTGCGGGAGAATCGGCTCTATCTCGAATTCAAAGCGAAAAAAACTCGGACGTTGAACGAAAAGAAATTTTTCGAGGAGCATGAGCGTCTCCGGGCGGAAAAAATGGAATCCGACCGGTTCGATGAGATCATCAGCGGAGAGAATCAAATCAAACGCGATTACTATCTCAACGAAATCATGGCCGAAACGGTCGATTACATCCAAGCCTTGAACGGGGCCGGAATCGCTTTCCCGAAAGACAGGGCGATCAAAGCCGGCGGACTCGGCTCGCTTTTCGGAATCTGAGAGCGGGAACGAAACCACACGAGCGAGCCAATACGAGCCGGGACCTGTGGTCCCGGTTTCGTTCACGACCAAAAAACGCAACCGTCATTTCGACTGGAGCAACGCGCAAAGAGAAATCTCACCCTCGCGCAAGTGCCGGAAATTCCAAGTCTTCGGGCGAGGGTGAGATTTCTCGCTTCGCTCGAAATGACGTAGTATTTCGCCCATTTGCACGAAGTTCAATTTGCCGACTTTGTATTCTCATGCTTTCGGTCCGTAATCTGCACTATCGATTCGGCTCGCGAACCCTCTTTCGCGAGCTGTCGTTCGATATCCGGCAAGGCGAATACGTCGGGCTGATCGGCCCGAACGGGGTCGGCAAAACGACGCTTTTGCGCTGCATCCTCCGGATTCTTTCCGATTGGACCGGCTCGATCGAGTACGGCGGCGTTTCCGTTCGCAACATTCGGCGGAAGCAACTCGCCCGCAAAATCGCCTACGTTCAGCAATCGCTGAGCACGGTCTTCGCCTTTACGGTTCGCCAAGCCGGTGAACTGGGCCGTTACCCTCATTTGAGCCCGCTCGCCCCGCTGTCCCGGGACGATCGCAACATCGTCGAAGAATCGCTCGAAGCGCTGGGCGTTCGTCATTTTTCCGAACGGATGATCGATTCCCTCAGCGGCGGCGAGCGGCAAAAAGTGTTGCTCGCCGCCGCCTTGGCCCAGGAGCCGGACCTTTTGCTCCTGGACGAGCCGACCACGTTTCTGGATTACAGGCACCAGGAGGAAATCTGTCATTATTTGCGTCGGGTCAATCGCGAGCGGAAACTGACGATTTTGGAGATCACGCACGACCTGAATCGGGCCGCCCTCGACTGCTCGCACATCATCGCTCTTGCGGACGGACAAGTCGTTTTCGACGGGTCGCCCGATTCGCTCATGTCCCCCGAACGGTTGCGAACGATCTTCGGCATCGACTTCGCTCTCGCCAAGCACCCGCGACTGGGAACGAACATGATCCTCCCGCGAGTCTGAAATTCCCCTTACCGAGTTCCAGATTGTATCATGAGCTTTGTATACTGAAGCCAGTTTAAAATTCCCGTTTTCAATACGGTAGCGGCCCAACGAGGCCGCGGTTTGACGGAGGGCGAAGCCTACCGCCCCTACCGGCTACGGTATGGCAGGCCGAACAACCGTTCTTACTGTTACACTTGGGTTATTTGGTTTTCAACGACCCGGAGCGGTCTTTTCAAAGAAGATATTCCCATTTTTGCCAATGGTGGTGATGTTTTATATGCTATTTTAAGGCAGTAGGTACCGTCCGTTTGCAGGACCGGAAAGTCCACAAAATTGATTACCAATTGCATTTGCGATTTTTTTCGTTTTCGGGAGATAAAATACAATGATTTGGCGAAAAAGTAATGTCGTCCTTTTTTTGGCAGGTCTTTTTCTGGTTTCTTGCGGCACCGGAATGCTTCGGGCGGCTGATGACACTTCCGGGTACTCCAACGCTGGGGTTTTCGTCGACGCGAACGGTGTGTTGTCCGCCTCGTCCAGTACGGCGAACAACGTCAATCTCACCCAACAGCGGATCAAGGCCGCTCTCGGGATGTTGCCGGGCGACGTTGCCGCCAAAAGCGATTTGCGGCTTGTTTCGCTGAATCGTTTGGAAAAAACGATCGTCGAAAACAACGGGGCGATCGACGATACGATGCGGTATTTAGCCGGGATTCTCCGGATCAAATACGTTTTCTTTTATCCGGAAAGCGGCGATATCGTGATCGGCGGTCCGGCCGAAGGTTGGGTTCAAGGACAGGACGGAGCGTTCGTCGGGGCTTCGACGGGGCGACCGGTCCTCGAATTGGAAGATATGATCGTCGCCCTGCGGACGTTCCCCGCAGGAGGTTCCCGCGCGAAAGTCGTCGGCTGCTCGATCGACCCGACGGAAGAGGGATTGGCGAAAATGCAGGCGTTTACCCGAAGCGTCGGGGCGATCTCGAACGATCCGCAGGCCGCCGAACGCCAAAAGCAGCAGATCATGGTTGGGGTCAAAGATTCGCTCGGATATCATACGATCCGCGTCGACGGCGTTCCGGCCAACACGCATCTTGCCCAGGTTTTGGTCGCCGCCGACTATCGGATGAAGCTGATCGGGCTCGGCATTGAAGAGACCGGCGTCCGATTGGTCAAATACGTCGACAAGGCCGATCCGTCCGTCGTTGCCCGCAACTCCCTTGCCCGTTGGTATTTCGTTCCGGATTACGAATGCGTCAAAATGACCGATGATCGGCTCGGTATGGAATTCGTCGGCAACGGCGTCAAACTGGTCGAAGAAGCGGAATTGGTCTCCGTCTCCGGCCAACGGATCGTCTCCTCCAAAGCCAAAAATCGGGCCAGCCGCGAGTTCGTCAAAAGTTTTACCAGCCAATACCCGCAAATTTCCCAGGCGGCTCCCGTTTACGCCCAATTGCGTAACGTGATCGACATGCTGGTTTGCGCCGCCCATATTCAAAAGGAAGGGTATTACGAAAAAAGCGGCTGGGATATGGAATTTTTCGGATCCGAGGACAAATTCGCCGTTGAAACTTACAAGACGCCCGAAAAAGTCGCTTCGGTCGTTGCCCGGGTCGAGAACGTCGGCAAAGGCCTTTTCAGCGTTCCGGTCAGCGGCGGGGTCGTAATCGAACCGGAAACGGCCCTGCAAGGCAATTCCGCGAAACCGGTCGAGAAGCAGTCGATCGAAAAGGCTTGGAACACCGTTCGGCTGGAACTCGCCGAAGGCCAATGGTGGTGGGACGCGAAATAGAGGACAGAAGACAGAGGACAGAGGATAGAAGCAACGAGCCGCGTACTGTTCTTACTCTTTTTTCCCGAAACAGGATAGAACCCCGTCGCCGGTTCCGACGACGAGCCGGTTCTTGTCAATTGCCGGGGAACCGAGAATCTGGTCGGAAAGCTCCAACTTTTGCAACAGTTTGCCCGATTCGAGGTCGAGGACGTAAAAATTGGCATCGGTCGCCCCGCAATAAACCCGCTTCCCGGCGATGATTGGGCCCCCTTCGATTCGCCCTTTCGCTTTGAACGACCATTTCAGATCGCCGTTTTCCGGATCAAGAGCATAAATGGTTCGGTCGAATGCCCCGAAAACGACCCGACCGGGAACGATCGCGGCCGGGGCACGAATCGATTGCTTGAGCGGGAACCGCCAAACGACCTCCGCCTTCTTCCAATCGACGGCGAGAAATTCGTTCCCCTCCGTCCCGAAAAACAGCCGGTCCCCGAGAACGGCCGGAGTCGAACCGGTCGGAGCCCCGAGGTCGACCGAGGCCTTTCCCTCACCTTTCTCCAAATCGACGATGTGCAGCTGCCCGTCGCAACCGGCGAGAAACCCGGTCTTTTCGACAACCGGCGGGCAGCAGCGAATCTGATCCGGGATCGCGTATTTCCAAACAAGAGCTCCGGTATTCGCTTCGAGGCAGTACAGGTTGCCGTTTTGCGAGCCGAACAACACTTTTCCCTCCCAAAGGTTGGGGCTGTTGTCGACGACCGCCTCGGTCGGGAACGACCAACGCTCGCGGCCGTCCCGACTGTCAAAAGCATGAACCTTTCCCTCAGGGTCGCCGACGACGAGCAGGCCGTGCTGTTTTGTTGTCGGCAGCGGTTCCGAATCCCGGACGTAAATCGCGGGGACTAGAAATCCGGATTCGTTTTCGGTATGCCAACGTTCTTTGCCGGTTTCCAAATCGATCGCGAGAAAGCGATCTTCCGAGGAGCCGAGAAACACCGTTCCCTCGGCAATCACGGGAGAGGCTTCAAACCAACCTTTCGGGAGTTTGTATTCCCAAAGAAGCTCCAAGTGTTCCGGCAATTCGTCCTTGGAGACTCCGCTCGCGAGAGCATCGCCGCGAAAAAACGGCCAATCGGCTTGCACGGTCGGAACCGCCGCGACGAAGGCCAAAAGACATAAAACCATTCGTTGCGAAAAAAGTTTCATTGAGGGGCCTCTCTTCCGGGCTATCGATTGTCTTTGACTGCGTTTCGCGTTGTTACGATCAGCGAGTCAATCGCTTTGCGATAATTTTCCAATGTCCGCGTCCAATGCCGAAGACACTTTTTTCCCTCGGCCGTGATCTCGAAAAGCCGTTTGGCCTGCCGGTTGCCCGAAGTGTCCCAGGACGAAACGACCAATCCCCGGGATTCGAGCGTTTTCAGGAAACGATAAATCCCGGAAAGGTCCGGAGCCTGTTCCAGGAAATTCGGTATCCCGCCGATACGCCGCGCCAATTCGTAGCCGTGCAGCGGCTCTTTCGCGAGAATCGCCAATAGGGCCGGTTGTATCAATTTGTCCAATGTCGTCCCGGAACAAGGACAGCTTTCAAAAGCATTCTTTGAAGATTTGGGCATCGCAAAAATTATTGGTCTGCGCGAAAAATTTGATCCGGTTTGTAACGCGAACACTCGCGATCCCTTGATTTTTGAGACTACGCTTCGCTCCGTCTTGAAAATCAAGGGCCAGATTTCATGAGCAAACCTGTAAGGAAAAAGACGGCTTTGTCTGTATCACATCATTTTATGCGACAGGTTGACCGAAGGCAATCCGACCGAAAAACCCCGGCAAGCGGCCTCGGTGCAAGTTTTTTGCTTGCAGGGTTTGTTTTTGTCAGGTAAAATTCGTCGATGGGGTTGAATTGCCTGTTTAGTCGAGCGGCGAAGACGCTGGCGTCGAACCGAGGAAATACGTTTTTGACAATTTTTTGTGAGGCGGATGCAATGCGATCGCCGATGCGAATCGTTATTCTTTTCTTATTCGTTACAATCGTCTTTCCGTGCGCGGTTTCGGCCGCGGAAACGACGCCGCCGTCGCGCGGTTTGTTCCCTGCGCCGGATCGGGCGGCCGTTCGGCGGTTAGAGCAGGTCGGGCAACTGATCGAACGCGACCGGATTTCCGATGCGGTCCCCTTGCTCGGCTCGATTCTCGAAACCGAGGAGGATTTTTTTCTCGAACCGGATCGTCCCGGAGAGCGTTTGAGCCGCGGCACTTTGAAAAGCGTCGCCGAAGATCGGCTTCGTTCCCTCTCCGAAGAAGGCCGTCGGCTTTATGCGATGCAATACGACCCTCTCGCCCGTCGTCTTTTGAATCTCGCGATTGAAACCGGCTCGGTTCGTTGGTTGGAAAAAATCGCCGCCGATTACTATTATTCGGAAGCCGGGAACGATGCCGCTTTTCTCCTCGCGATGCACCGATTCGATCAAGGGGCCGCAGGGAGCGCCCTGCTGTTGCTGCGGCGTATCGCCCAAGGGCTCACCGCCGGGGAAGCCTACGAGCCGCTTTTCAGTTTGACTTTGGCCGCTTGCGAAAAACGTCTCGGGTATGAGAAAGCGGCTTCGGAAACCCTTGAGCGGTTTTTGCGGCGGCATCCGAATCCCCGGATTCGAATCTCCGGCGGAGAGTTTTGGAACCCGGCGACACTCGCCGAACTCTCGGGAAAGCTCGATTCGTGGGAAACGGAACCGGATACCGCCGATTGGATCGCCCATTCCGGTTGGCTCTCGTCCCAGGGAATCCCGACACAAAATCCCGATGTCGCGGCCAGTGCTCCGCTTCTCGATCGTCTCTGGTCGGTTCCCGCTCTTTCGCAAACGAAGCAGGCGAATCTTTTTCGCCTGATCGAAGGGAGCATGCGGTACGACGGAGAGTCTTATCTCCCGATCGGGCGGCCGATTCTCGTCGGCGAAATACTCGTCTTTCGCGGAGCGGACGGGTTGGTCGGCGTTCATTCCAAAACCGGCAAACGACTTTGGATCGGCAAAGAAACGGAATACCTGATGCCGATTTCGGCGACGTCCTATTTTCGCGATGCTTCCATTTATTCGCCGAACATCCCTCAATTACAGCAATTGCTTTTGCGGATGTCGCTTTGTCATAACCAAACCCTCGGGACGCTCAACAGCGACGGGCGGCTGGTTTTCTCGATCGAGGACGAGCCGGATCCGTTGGAGACGCGCGAGAACGGCAGGGCGGTTTTGTTCGGGCAGGGCAAACCGCTCGATGATCCCCGCAAACGAATCGGTACGACAATCGCGGCCCGGGAAGTAAAAACGGGGGAGGTCGTTTGGCGGGTCGGCAAAGCCCCGTTCGTTCAAAAGCAACTTGAGCGGATCGAGGAACAACTGCAGCGCGAGCATCGCCAAGAACCGCTGCGACAACCGGGGCTGCCGGCGGGCGGAGCCGGGATTCCGCGAGCGGCCGTGCCCGTCGGGCGGGGGAAAGTGGTCCCGCTTTTTCCCCGGCGGGGCATTCCGATCGGGCCGGTTCCGATTCCCGTTGCCCCTGCGCCCGAAGCCGAACCCGAGCCCGAATCCGAACGGCAAGAGCCGCCAAAAGACGACGTTTCCGTTCCGGCGGAAGCGGCCGAACCGAAACAGCCCGAAGCGAAGCAACCCGAGTTGCAATCGAATCCTTCGGTTGAAGCGACCGCGATCGCGGATTCGACGATCCGTTTTGAAAAACAAGCCGATTCCCCGGATTCTGACGTTCCGAGCGAAAACCCGGACGATTCGGCGAAAGCTGAAAGCGGCTCGAAAATTCTTATTTCCGAGGAGGAACGATTTCTCGGGGAGACCTATTTTCTCGGCCCGCCCTTGCCGGTCGGAGACTGTCTTTTCGTTCTCGGGGAAAATGCCGGCGTGATCCGTCTGTTCGTTCTCGATTCCCGAACCGGTCGGTTGATCCGGCATCAAGGGCTGGTTCAACCGTCGGTCGCGATTGAAACGGATTGGTTGCGACGATACCGTGGGCCGGTTCCCGCCTACGAGGAGGGAATCTTAGTCTGCCCGACGGCGGCCGGAGCGGTCGCGGTCTTGGACGGCGGCTCGGGAAAATTGCTTTGGTGTTACAGATACGCGGACATCCCCAAGGAATCGGAAGGGGATTCGCAGCAATCCCAACCGGGCGGCCCGGGCGGTTTCGGCATGATCGGCCGGTTCAATAATTCGCCGTTCAACATGTCCGGATTCGAAGAGGAATTTCGATACCTGGTCAATTACGTCGGTTGGCAGATTCCGTCGACGATGATCGAACGGGGAAAGCTGGTCCTCACTCCCGCCGATTCCCCGTTTTTGTATTGTTTCGATCTGTTGAGCGGAGAGCTGCTTTGGAAACGCGCGAAGGGGCTCGCGAAGTATGTCGGCTGCATTTGCGACAATCGGGTGATTCTCGTCGGGCCGCATTCGCTGATCGGCCTCGATTTGGAGAGCGGGAAAGCGGTCTGGGACGATACCGAATTGACCCCCTTGCCGAAGCGGGATGCCCCCGACATGTTCGGTCGCTCCCGGGCTTCGGCCCGAGCGGATCGAAGGCGGGCGTCCGACCTTTTCGCCGAAGACCCCGAACCGGAACCGACGGAGGAAAAGCCCGACGGTTTCGATTTCAATTCCGCCGACCGGACCGGCTTGAAAAGAGTTGCCTTTCCGAACGGGACCACCCCTTCGGGGGTGGGGGTGCGCAACGGCGATTCGTACATGATTCCGATGAGCGACCGGTCCGTCGTCGTCGTCAATCTCCTCTCCGGAGAAACGGAACGGATTTGGAAATCGCTCGACGATTCGAAATTGGGCAATCTTCTCGCCCTGGGGGGAAAAATGTATTCCCAATCGACGACGACTCTTGAATGTTTCGATCAACTCGACTCGCTTTCCAATCGGGCAAACTTACGGTTGGGAGAGAATCCGGAAGATTTCGACGGGACTTTCGCTTTGGGACGGATCGCCTACGCCCAAGGAGATCGGGACAAGGCGCTCGCTCTGTTTCGAAAGGCGTTTCGTTCGAAATCGACGCCAAAGGTTCGCGCTTTGTTGCGGACGTTGCTCGGAGAGGCGATTGAGTCGGATTTCGTCAAATACAAGCCGACCTTGCAAGAAATCGAGACGCTGGGCGATACCCCCGATTCCCTCGGTTCTCTTTTGTATGCGTTCGCGGTCGGCTCGCTCGAGGCCGGAGATGATGCGAATTTCGCCGTCGCATTGAAAAAATTGATCGATCTCGATCAACAACACCACTTGACTTGGAAATTCGATGCAAGGAACCAACTGCTGCTCGCCCGTTGGATCGGACAACGGATTCGGGATTTCGCGAAAAAGCCGGAGCTGACCCCGTTCCTGCATACCTTGGCCGAAGAAGAACTGAATCAGATTCTCAATACGGATCAGACCGGAACCGCGGATCGAGGGCCGGTGCAGCGTCAATTGAAGCAGTACCTCGAATACTTCGGCTCTTTCCCGATCGCCGAGCAGGCGAAAAAGCAGCTGTTCCAGCTTTATGCCCGAGACAACCGCCTCTCGGAAATGGAATTTTTGACCTCCGCACCAGGAATATCGCTCTTTCCGAAAATTTTTGCCGGCAAAAACGATTCTCAGGACGAAGAGACAACACACGTTCAAGCCGATGGGAAAGCCGATGAGTATGCCGCAAACGAATCGCTTCTCGCTCTCGCCAAAGGATTGGAAGAGAAAGGACATTATTCGGATGCTTTACACTATTACCGTCTCGCGGGAACAGCGGCTCCCGAAAAGCCGGAGTATGAAAAAATCCTGCATCCCCGGCTTTGGCCCCAGGGAAAGGTCGTGCAAAGCGAACAGCCGACGGAACGAAAAAAGGATTCGTCCGACTCCGGCCCACCCTCAAGCGCCCCGTTCGGCATGTCCGAGGTGTATTCCGCTTCGATTCCGTATGTCGGAACGTATTCGCGATTTCAATCGGATTGCGAATTTTGGCTCGAAGGGACAAACCAGACGGCGGATCGGAAAAGACGGCTGTATTGCCGCAACGCAAACGGCCAAGAGACCTGGTCCGTCGTTTTGCCGGAATCGGAAGACGATGATCCCGAAGGGGATTCGTTTTCCAACGCCCGGATCAGCGGGATCAATTTTTCCGCCTATCCCGATTTCGTTTTTTCCAACCAGCAAGGTTTTCTCAAGGGGTACAACCACATCCTTTACTATGTTTGGGGAAAGAGACTTCTTGCGATCGACACCTTGAAGCGGGATGCGGCCGGTGATGCCGTCGTTCTTTGGCAAAAAAACATGCCTGTCCCGTTTGCACCCGCTTCGTACCTGCCGGGAGCGTTGAAATTGCGGCAAATCGCCCAATTCCGGAATTACGGAAACGAGCGGTTCGTCGATCCTGTTTTCGTCAATTCCCAGGTTCTCTGCTTTCACAATTTCGACTCGCTTTGGGGAGTCGATCCGTTGACGGGCGAAACGCTTTGGGTTCGCGAAGCGTCGGCGATCCGCGTTTTTTTGACGGGCGACGACCGGTACATTTACCAAATCTCCTCCGCGAGCAAGACGGAGCCCCCTTTGTCGGTCGCAGCTCCCTACCTGAGCGTTCCCCAGCCTTATGAAGCAATTGTGCTCGAATCGGCGACCGGAGAACGGCTGGCCCGGGGAGTCCTGCCGCCGGGACTCGTTCATTGTTTCGAATCGAAATTGGTTTCCCTCGACTCGAAAAGCTGGAATGCCGCCGAACAAAAAGTCGAGATTTACGATTTGGCCGATTTGATCCGCAAAGGATCCTTGTCCGGAAATTCGAAAGAGGAAAAAAAGGCGAGAGCCCTTTCGACCGACCCGAACGCGATTTTTGATTACTCGCTCAAGCCGCGATTTTCTTTGTCGTCGTCGCTGAGTTACGAAGCGATTCTCGGCGTTCAGGACAAAGGGCGATTGCTCGCCCTGCTCGACCAGGACGGGACCTTGCGGATGATCGATCTCGCGACGGTCGAATCGGTCGGGCCGTCGATCAAAGCCCCGAAAATCGAAAATAAGAACCAACAAAAGGCCCGGTCAACGGAAAAATTCGAGGATTTCTTTATTGAATGGGACGAGGGGGAATACCTGGTTCTTTTTGTCGCCAATCTCAATACTTACGAGAATTCCCAGGGAAGAAACAGGAATCGGGAAAACCGGACTCCGTTGGAAGGAATCCCTTACCGCAATGTCGGGCACGGCTATCTGATGCGGTATACTGCCCAGGGAGAGCCGGTTTGGGACAATCCGGTTTCGATCGAAAGATGGTATTACATCCCGCGACCGTCCGGATTGCCGGTCCTCCTTTTCGGAGCGACGATTTTCGAACAACGAAGGAATTCGGAAGTGCAAGTGTATCCGTTGATTTGGGGATTGGACAAAAAAACCGGCAAACGTCGTTTTGAAGCCAAGTTGATCGAAGAAAAAACCGACAGGTCGAACCGAGGGCCGTTTTCGGGGTTCCGGATCGTTTCCGACCCCGATTTGTTTCAGTTGAAACTGATTACGAATCGCCGGACATTTGTTGAAACGTTTACGGAGGCGACCGAAGAGCCGCCGGAAGGCGAAAAGCGATCGGACGAAGCCGCGAAAAAAACCGCGTCCGATTCCGTTTCGCTCTCGAAAGTCCTTTCCGCGCTCGGTCGCGGCGTGATTCGGCAGATCGAAGAACAATACATGCCGGAATTCGAAGAAGCGACTTTCGAGGAAATGCAGGAAGACTTGCCCGCTTTTGAAGAAACGACGCCGGATGAGGAAGAGCAGGACGCTGCCGAAGAGTGAGTGCCGCCTTCTATCGTCATTTCGAGCGGAGCGAGAAATCTCACCCTCGCCGAAAGAGTCGGAATTCAACCTTATTCGCGAGGGTGAGATTTCTCCTTGCGCTGCACTTCAGTCGAAATGACGAAAATGACCTTGCGGCACATTGAAAAACATCTCTATTGAAACGAAAAGCTGGCCGAGGCTTCGTCGATTTTCAGGCTCATCCGGTCGGGATTGACGGTTTTCGCCGCCTGCTCCCCCTGGGATTGCTTGGCGTAAAGAGCCGCGAACATCGACATCGGCGAGCCGGACTTCTCTCCGGAGAGCGATTGCAAGGCTTGCGAGAGTCCCGCCATTTTTGAAATGTCCTGAAATTTTTTCGCCAAATCCTCGTCTTGAGCGAGCAGTTGTTCGATTTTCGCTTTGTCCGAATGATTGTTCGAAACCAGCAACTCGCCGGTCTCCCCCTTTTTCAGCTCGACCGGTTGGGTCGTGTCGATTCCCGCCGTTTTGGCCTGATTGATAAAATCGCTTTGGAAGGATTGCAATTTCATTTGCAAAACTTGCGAAAGCATCTCCCCTCGGGATTTCAGATTCTCGATTCCGGAAAGGTCCATTTCCGGGTCCTTGTTCCCGGAATCCTCCGAATTGAGCAATTCGAGGGCCTGTTGCAGGGAAACCGAAAGGGTGAACTGATCCGTTCTCGCGGCCTGAACCGGCTGCGGAACCGCCGTTTCGTCGAGGCCGTCCGCGGCTTTCCCTTTTTTCGACGGCAAAAGACCTTGCATCACTCCGACGATTTGATTTGCTCCTCCAAGCATAATCCGGGTATCCTTTCAATTGAATGTGTAGAAAAAGGGTGATTTTTTCAAAGAATAGCGATTTTGAAGATGTGAGTCCAGATCAATAATTCGCGGAATCGGCAACGACAGCAAATTTTTCCTAAGAATATTGTATTTTGTCCCGAATGTAATAAAATAATGCCTTGTTCGGGAGGGTTGAGTGTGTCCCGGCAATTGTCGCAGGTTTCTTCTGCCCTGCGATCGGGCTCTTTCCTCGAGATTGAAACGGCATTGCCGGTTTCGGAAATGCCCTCCAAACACCAGAAAAATGCTCGATACGAAAGGCGGCAGGAGTGATTCGCCGTGTTCGCCGAATTTCGATGTCATACTGTAAGAATTTCAGAGAGTTAAGAAAGCGAGGATAGAATTTTGTCAGAGAACGCAAACGAAAGCTTGCCGATGGATGTCGCCGTTCTTTTAGGACAGGTCGGAGGAAGTGCGGCAACGGCGGAAATGGTGTTGGATGAGTTTATCAGCCAAACGCCGATCGATATCCGGAATATCGAAGGAAATCTCGCAAAAGCCGATCTTTCCGCGGCCGGTAAGGTCGCGCACAGTCTTAAAGGAACGTCCGGGGTCTTCGGAGCCCATCAACTTCGCCAATTGGCCGCGGATATGGAAACCGTCTGCCGCGCCGAGGAAGCCGATAAGGCCGCCGAGCTGTTTCCCCAACTTGCTTCGGAAGCCAAGCGCTGTTTGGATTTTATTCCTCAATTGAAGGAAAGCCTGAACCAATAAGCCCATTCCTCCGAAATCGGAGCCTTTTGTTTTCTTTGTTTCCGCCTTTTCAGATGTCTCTTTTTAATTTTTCGAACAGGAGGTTCCCATGTCGTTTTTAGTCGTCGGATCGGTCGCGATTGACAATATTCTCACCCCGACGGAACGGCGGGACGAAGTTCTTGGCGGCGCGGGGACGTTTGCCTCTTATGCCGCGGGCTTTTTCGGTCCGGTCCAATTGGTCGGCGTCGTCGGGGACGATTTTCCCAAGAAACACCTCCAACTGCTCAAGGATCACGGCGTCGATATTTCCGGTGTCGAGATTCGCAAAGGGGAAAAAACCTTTCGTTGGACCGGACGTTATCTCGAAAACATGAACGACCGGGAAACGATCGAAACGCAACTGAACGTCCTTGGCTCCTCGCTTCCGCAACTCCCCGAGGCTTTTCGCCGTTCGCAATACGTGTTTCTCGGCAACGCTCCCCCGGCCTCGCAATTGAAAGTGGTCGAGCAGCTTCAAGGCGCGGACCTGGTCGTCGCCGATACCATGAACCTTTGGATCGACGTCGAACGAGAAGCCCTCTTGGAGCTGCTGCGGAAAATCGGCGGGCTGGTTCTCAACGACTCCGAAGCGAAGATGCTGACCGGAGAACTGAACGTGGTCACGGCCGGACGAAAGATTCTCGAACTCGGTCCGAAATTCGTCGTGATCAAGAAAGGGGAACACGGGGCGATGTTCTTGAGCCAACACGAAATTTACGCTCTTCCGGCGTTCCCGACGGAAGGGGTCGTCGATCCGACCGGGGCCGGGGATTCCTTTGCCGGAGGGATGATGGGCTACATCGCCGCTCACGGGCTCACCGATCCCGAATCGATCAAACGGGGGATCGTGTACGGAACGTTGATCGCAAGTTACGCCGTCGGGGGCTTCGGCTTGGACCGACTTCGTGAGCTCTCCCCCACCGATTTGGAACAGAAATTCGAAGTGTTTCGACAAATGGTCGTTTTTTGAGATAGAGTAGCATAGGTTCATAAAAGAGAGCCGCAAGTGCAATCGGTGCTCCGATGTACTTGCGGCTCTTTTTGTCTGCTATGCTGAGCAGCGGTCAACCACGCTTCAATTGATTTTGTTCCGGTTTTAGAGAGGTGTCGCTTCCGAGACGCTTCCGCTCGTATCGGGGGATTCGTTCTCCGATGTGGAATCCGTCGATTTCGAATTTTCCGTTGCCTTAACGTAGGCTTCGGCTTCGGCGGCGGCTTTTTGAGCGATCCGCATTTGTTCCGGGGTAAAATAAGAAAAGCGTTGCGGAAGTTCGACCCTCGGCTTAAATGTTTTTTCCGAAAGCTCTTCCCAGGACATGTCGTTGCCCAGATGCCAAACGGCGGCTTGGCCCGCCTTCTGGTCGATTTTTCCCGTACCGACCAGGGCACACATCAAAGCGACCTCGCTTTTGGGGGAAACCGATTGGATCGGCTTGATTTCATACTTGATCCGGGGATTCGGGTCTTCTTTCCCATGTTCGAGGCAAACGGTTTTGACCTTTTCCCGGATTGTTCTCTCGGCCGGGATATTGAACATCCCCCCTCCCATGCCGCCGCTCATGCCGCCCATGCCGCCGCCAGAGCTTTGGTTGCTGCCGCTACTCCCGGAAGAGGAACTCCGATTGCTGCTACTGCTTCTGTTGCTGCTCCTATTGCTGCTTCTGTTGCTGCCTCCTCCACCAAAGGCTTGGCCGACAACCGGAACGGCCGCATAAGCGAATGGTTTGTAGACCTGGAGGGGCTGGTCGGTTTTATTTTTGATCACCATTTTCCCGCCGAAAGAATCTTGAGCCTCCAATGTCGCCTCGATCAGGCCCTGGTCGATCACATCGAAGAATTCAACCGTTTTCGGCGGGATGTCCTGTTTTTTTTCCGCTCCTCGGGATTCGCCGGAAGTAAGGAAAAAACAGGCGAAAAACGCAAAAGCTAACATCGGAATATGTTTTTTCATAACAGAAATCTCCGGATTCAAGAATCGAGGATGACGAAAACCGTTTGGCGGACGACAAGAAAACACCAGCGCCGGCCCCAAAGACACCACGCAAAAGGATAGATTACAATAACCCTCTTGTCTAATGAGAAATGTCGATTTCCCGGAAAAACATCCCTGTTCCACTTCCAATTATAGCGGCAAAAGGGGGCAAAGGGGCGGAAAGCGGCAAGAAAAAGATCGCGAAAATAAATCGAGCCGGGACCGCGAGGTCCCGGCTTTCCGTTTGTAATCGATTGCCGCGAGCCGACGAAAGAAGACCGTTTGCCCATTTCGCCGGTACTCCGCGTTGAAACACAAAAAAATCCTACTTTTTCGGGGTCGGAGAAAAATTGACCGCGTTGCCGTTGGAATCGAAACATTCGATTTCCATATATTCAGGCCAAACATCCGCCTTGCCGCGAATCGTGATCTCAGCCTTGCCGTCTTCTTCAATTTGGGTCAGGTCGTGCCGCTTACGGTTGTTCAGGTATTCGGCGACCTCTTCGACGACCGCGATCCGGACCCTGGCGATATCCGGCCGTTGGGTCGAAAGGACCAGTATTCGAATCACTTCGAGCACCATGCTCTCGGTCGATTTGACGACCCCGCCCCCATGACAGCAGGGACATTCCTGGTAAATGCTCCTCTTCAAAGAAGGGCGAATCCGCTGTCGGGTCATTTCGATCAAGCCGAAAGGGCTGGTCCGCAGGATTTTCGTCCGCGCCCGGTCCCGTCGGACGGCATCCCGAAGGGTTCGCTCGACATTGCGGCGATGAGCCTCTTTTTTCATGTCGATGAAATCGTTGACGATCACCCCGCCGAGATCGCGCAGCCGGATTTGCCGGGCGATTTCCTTGGCCGCCCGCATGTTGACCTGGTAGGCGTTTTCTTCGGCGTTGTCTTCGCCCCGAAAATTGCCGCTGTTGACGTCGATCGCGACAAGGGCTTCCGTCTGGTCGATCACGATCGAGCCGCCTTCCTTGAGGTTGACTCGGCGGTGATGTATTTTCGCGATTTCCTGGTCCAGGTTATATTTGTGAAACAGCGGCTCTTTGCCGTCGTACAAATGCAGCCGATTGACGTAACGCGGCATCACCTGTTGCAGGAACTCCTTGGCCCGTTCGAAGGCGGCCGGCTCGTCGATCACGATCGTATCGACATTACCGGTAAAAATGTCCCGGATCGTCCGGATGATCATGTCGCTTTCCTCGTAAGCGTCGATCGGGGCGGGCATCTTTTTCATCCGTCGGACGATCGCCTTCCAAAGCCGCATCAGGTAGGCGAGGTCGCGGGACAGCTCGCCCCGCGTTTTGTCGGCACCGGCCGTTCGGACGATAAATCCGAGCCCTTTCGGCGGGTTGAGTTCGTTCATCAAATCGCGGAGCTTCCGCCGGAGCGGCTCGTCTTGAATTTTCCGGGATACTCCGACCCGGCCCAGGGAGGGCATCAAGACGAGGTACCGGCCCGGGATGCTGATGTAGGTCGAAAGGGTCGGGCCTTTGTTGCCGAGCCCTTCCTTAATCACTTGGACGATCACTTCGTCGCCGCGCCGAAAAACCTCTTGGATCGGCGGTTTGAAGCGGGGGCGGTTGTATCCGAATCCGTCGTCGGGGACCGAAGAGCGAAACCGATCGTGATCATCGCGGGGGTTCTTCTTTTCCAGCTTTTCCATTTTTTCGGCCCAGCCGGGAACCTGGGCGAAATAATGGGGCTCGACGTCGCTGATATGTAGAAAGCCGTTGCGACCGACGCCGAAATCGACGAACGCCGCCTGTATGCTCGGCTCAAGGTTGGCGATCACCCCTTTATAGATGTTGCCGACGTAATTGTCCTGGTTCGTCCGCTCGACGTACAGTTCTTCAAGAACGCCGTTTTCGACGACGGCGATCCGGCACTCTTCCTGCTGCCGGACGTTGATAAGCATTTCTTGTTTCATTATTGAAATTGCGTTTTTCTTTCCCGACAAACAAAGGGCGAAAACGAATTTCAGCTCTCCAAAACGCACGCTTTTCTTACGGGAAAGAGGGTAAGAAACATCTCTTTCCCGAGATCGAGTGCATTGAAAAGTTCGCGAATTCCGGCATCCGGACCTTGGGTACTCAAGAGTTGCGCCCGGAAGAGACCGTTTTGGGAATCCAGGCACATTTCAAGGATCAAGGGGCGCAAATCGACCGTTTTCCCGTTGTGTTTTTCAATGGGCCAGGTCGTTGCGGCAAGGACTCGGGCAATACGGTCACTTGTTTGCGAACGGAGTTCCGGAGGGAGGCTCGCTTCGTACACGGAAGAGCGGAGGAGAGCCTTTTTTTCTCCTTCCGCTAAAGGGCTCGCGGTCAAAAAGGCAAGTCCCTCGACGGTGCATCGATTCAGCGTTTTCAACAGGGAATTCGGATCAATTGATTCCCGGAATTCCAGTTCCAAAACCTCGTCTTCTCCGGCGACACCCAAGGGGAGCGCCGAAGGGAAGCTCATTCGCAATTTGGGATGAAAACCCTGGCTTCGGGCGATCGGGAGACGGGCGCGACGGAACAGGCGTTCCAAGGTCGTGAGCAGATCCCGGTGTCCGATAAAGCAAAGATTTCCCGTTTTGCTGAAACGTATTCGTATT
>JAVBQI010000108.1:0-2650 GCA_031549145.1 Thermoguttaceae bacterium
TCCCTCGGCCCGTCCTTTTCGCGTAGGAAAATGACTTGCTGGCTATTGATCTCGGAGATGACGATTCGCGAAAGGACGACTTGAATCATTAAAGATTTCAAATGAGAGCCGGGTAGAACCCAAGCGTGTTGGAGGGAGTACCCGCTTTGATGCGGGAGAAACTCACTCCAATATAACACATTTCAACCGGAAATGGAGCGTGGGCGTCTCGCCCGCGGAAATGGAGCGTGGACGTCTTGTCCGCACGGCATCAATGCACACCGGCCAAGGCGGTCGAGTTGAGCCGAGCCATTCTTTGGCGGAGTTGCGGTTGGTGGTGCAGCAGATTTGAGAGCTTTCGCCAGTCGAAGTCGTCCGTCCCCAACGCGTCGTGAATCGCCAAAATGTTTTCCCAATCGTCCTCCTGGTCGAACGTGAGCCGAATGTCGACGCGATCCAGCCCCGCCGGAGCCGGGAGAAGTTCGATCTCGAAATTCGACTGGTGATCCAGAAAAAAACAGCCCGGAAGCTGGCAATGCACCTCATCTTCCGCCTGATCGGCGGCGATGAACAACGAAGCGGCGCGATACCATTCCGGGAAAAGCCCGAAGGGTCGGCCGGCGGAAAAATACTCGTTCATGAACTGGTACGCGGCGTAGTCGCACGGAATGTCCGTTTCCTCGGCCGCCCGAATCAACTGCTCGACCAGAGTCGGGTCTAAAAACGGCCAATCCGCCCCGATGAACGCGCACGATTCGGCCGGGTAATGCCGCATTGTGTCAACCAGGCAGGTGATCGTCGTTTCCTGGTCCGACATGAAGACGGAAACATCGTGCGGAGTCAGGGAACGAATCAAAGCCCCATTTTCCGCCTTGTCCGTCAGGACGACGATCCGATCCAAAAGCTCGCAGTCGGTCAATTGCCGGACGACCCACTCCAGCACCGATTTTCCGGCCAAGCGCCGAGACAGGTGTCGCCGTTGTTTTTCAGTAAGTAAGGTTCCTTTGACGATGCCCAATGTTTTCATCATAACAACTCCTTTGTCAAATCAAAGATGTACAGTTTTGTTTTGCAGGCCAATCGAATGTGCGGAAATGAAAGAGACACTACGAAAGCAACCGGAAAATCACGGCTCAGGTTTTCTCGTTCGGGAGCGTTTTCGCTCCCGCGGAGAACCGGTTCTACACGAAAACCACGGAGGGAAGAGAGCGGCGGCTCTTGATCTTCCTCCGACTTGGAGACGACCCATCCCTTGCTTTTTCGGTCGCGCAGGCGTATCCGAAGCAAAACCCGCGAATCCGATCCGACGGCGGATCGAAGCGGGAGGGAATGTTTGGACAACAAAAAAGTTGACGAATCAGCGGTTTCGAGGAATCGCGTTCCACACAACATCACTCACCGGCACAAGCGAAACACCGTTGAGAAAGCACACCGTATTTTCGGAGATTTTCCAAAAATCGAATTTCCAAGAGAAACCGCCCCAGCGCATTATAGTATCAAACGCAAAAAAAGTAAATCAGTTTTCAAAAATATTGAGAAAATTGCCGGAATTTCTCAATATTTTAGAGTTTGACGAAATTTGCGAATGAAACTGGGAAGTCTGGGTGATCTATACCGGACTGTAACCTCGCCAGGCATTCGGACTATGTTACTAACATCGTGAATTTTTTCACGAAGTAAGCGCCCATCGGGAGCGAACACTTTTCCGAGCGGCAGTGCCAGTGCGGCTCGCACCTCGATTTGGCTGGCGGCCCTGCCGCCCTATGATCCAAGAGCGATCCAAAAGACTATCTCAGCGTCCTTGCATCGGGCACGGTTCCAAGACGAAACGGCAGTTCCTCGACAATCTGTCGTTGGTTGGAAAGAAAGGCCCGAATTCGAACGCACCACTGAACCTTGATGAGAATGCCGGGATAGGACAAGGGGCTTTTCGGCAAAGTCGTGCTGAAACGACCGCTTCGCCGCGGATCAATCCAATCTCCCTGCGCGATCGCATATCGCCAAAAAGCGTGAACGCCGAAATCTTCGTTTCCTTTGCCTTCGGTGAACCAGAGGACGGAAATTTCAACCGCTTCGATTTCATCACTCCCGACGGATTCGAACACATAGCCTCCCGCCAGCGTTTCGCCGGGAAAATATTGCCGCGCTCCGCGACCGTCCAAAATAATCGTCAAACCGGGATTCATAAGCGAACCATTATACCGAAAACGTCACTGATCGAACAGGCGGCTTGACAAAGAGCCAAGAGAACTGCAGAGTTTAAAATCCGTTAAAGCCGAGAATTTGGAGGGCTTTTCTGGGGGAATAGTGAAAATTTTCCGCCGTTTGCGTCAGCGGTTCGCCCGGCTCTTGCACCAAACGCAACACCGAAATCGCCGCGTTCGTCAACGCCAACCACACCTCCGGCAAACCGGGACGTTCAAGATAGTGCCGGTCCTCATCCCACCAACGATCCTTCACAAAGTGTAGGCTCGTCTCCACTTGCCAGTGGTCGCGTACGAATTTCTGAATATCGCATGGTCTCACCAAGCTTGGATCCAGACTCATCAAGAAATAGCGAACATCGCGAGATTCCAGCAAGTTGCTCTTGCCGTAGACCTCACGATCCACTCGCCCCACGATGCTGCAATCCGTGATGCCTAATTGCTCCCGAACATAATCGGCGGCCATC
>JAVBQI010000055.1:0-16370 GCA_031549145.1 Thermoguttaceae bacterium
ACGGTAGCGGCCCAACGAGGCCGCGGCTTGACAGAGGGCGAAGCCTACTGCCCATACCGGCTACGGTATACTTCGCGTGCACAGCACGCGGCTCTTTGGTTCTTGCTTTTTTGAAGAGAGACTAATTTTCTGATCGTGCGGGGTACCGGCTAAAGGGGGAGCCGCACCGGTTTGCCGGTTTGGGCCGATTCGTAAATGCCGAGAATGATCTCGACGCTGCGTCGACCTTCGTGTCCGTCGGAGACCGGTTTTTGGCCGGTTTCAATCGCCCTGAGCACATCGGCGAACAACTTGGCGTGCCCGTGATGCCCGATCGCCGCCGGATCGGCCGCCCCGCCGCCGCCGGAAAGCTTGTTCGTCATTTGCTCGCGAATCTCCGCATCTTCCGCTTGCGAGGTTTGAAAATCCCATTGGATGATGTCTTCTTCCTCGATGATCGCCGAGCCGCTCGAACCGTGTATTTCGATCCGCTTGAGCGAGCCGGGATAGGCGGCCGTACTCGCCTCGATCACGCCGAGGGCTCCGTTCTCGAACTTGACCGTCGCGACGGCCGTGTCCTCGACCTCGATTCGTTCGTGCGCGAGAAGCGCCGTCTGGGCCGTGATCTCGACGACCGGGCCCATGAGCCAGGTCAACAAATCGACGCTGTGTATCGCCTGGTTCATTAACGCGCCGCCGCCGTCGAGTGCCCAGGTCCCCCGCCAAACGCCGCTGTCGTAATACTCCTGCGTCCGATACCATTTGACGATCGCATCGCCGAGCGTCAACCGGCCGAAGCGTCCGGAATCGACCGCCTGTTTGAGCCGGAGCGACGCTTCGTGAAACCGGGACGGAAAAATCGTCGCGAGCACGACACCGGCCTTTTCGCAGGCGGCGATGATCTTATCGCATTTTTCGAGCGTCACTTCAAGCGGCTTCTCGACGATCACGTGCTTGCCCGCTTCGGCGGCGGCCAGCCCCGGCTCCAAATGCGCCCCGCTCGGGGTGCCGACCGTCACGATTTCGAACTCCTTGTCCGCGAGAAACGGCTTCAAATCGTAGTACGCCCGGCAGCCGAACGATTCGGCGAGCCGGTCGGCCGATTGCGGCACCTGATCGAAGCAGGCAACGACTTTGCCGCCGATTTCCTGAATCGCCTTGGCATGAAAACGGGCGATCATCCCGCAACCGATAATTCCGAAACCTTTTGACATGATGCGATGAGTCTTTCAAGTGGAGGATTGAGAGGGGGGGGTAACGAAGACTTCTATGATAATCGCTTTTTTCACGTTTTTCAATCTTCGCCTCGTTTTGAATCGCGAAAAACGACCGGTCGATGTCGGAACGTTTAGAGAATGGCCGTTACGAAATTGATGAAATAACCAACGTCACCCCCGCGCCGGCGGGGGTCCAGAGGGAAAGCGTAATCTCTGGATCCCCGCCTGCGCGGGGATGACGGATTTTACTTTGCTTTCTCGAAGGGCAATGTCTCGAGTTTGCGCCGCATTTACTTTCCAATCAATTCGATCCGGCCGATTTTGTAGCGGCGCGTCCCGTCATTGTCCGGGAGCGGAAGGGCGATTTCCGGCTTGCCGTCCCGACGGCCGACGGAAATATACAGATCGTAAACGCCTGGCCTGGTCGTCGGGGCGACGAAACCGATCCGGAAGTTGCTTTGGTGTTCGACGGCCCGGGCTTCTCCGGGCGGCCCGACGGGGAGCGTTTTCACGTCCAAAGTCTCATCGGCGAGCACGGAAACGAAGCCCCCCTTCTCGTCCTTGAGCGTCAGAGCGGGAAAACCACCACCGTAACAAGGAGCGACACCGGCGTTCGCCCATTGCCAATCGACCGTAAATGGTTCCCCGATCACAACCGTTTTCGGGTACCGCAATTGACGCAACTGCAAACGGTAACCGAGACGGCGGTTGATCTCTTCGATCACCTCCCGATTTTCTTCAAGCAGCACTTCGGGCCACCAATGGATCGAAAGATAACTGGCGTGGTGATCCTCAACCGCCTGCCGCAAGAGCGAACCGTCTCCCCAAGCCTCGCGGATTTTCGAGCTGCCGAAATGTTCATGCTCCAAAATGATCGGGAGCCGCGGCCAGAACATCGCGGCCATTTCGGCGTGATACCAATGCTCGGGATACTTTTGGACGAGGATGCTGTCGTCGCGGAACGTCACGTCTTGCGAAAGGGCATACTCCATACCGGGCCAAGGGCCCTTGCTCGTCGGGCCGGAAATGTCGTCGCTCACACAAAGAAGGGTGTCCGGAAAATGCTTCTTGTGCAAATCGATATGTATTTTCGAGACCCGGTCGGTTTCTTCCTGCGAGAGTTGGCAATCGAAGCCGGTGTGCCCTTCGCCCCACATGCCGAAGGTGCCAGCATCGAGAAACGCGACGTCCGGATTGCCGTTGTAACGCCGGGCGACGGCGACGAGAAAACGGTCGAGTTTTTCGAGAAACACCGGATCGTCATAAAGCGGCGCCCAAAGCGGCCCACCTTCGCGCGGCCCGACTCCGAATTCGTATTCGACCCCGTGTGCTCCGGCCCGGGCGACCCATTCGGGTGTCGCCCAGCGGAGCCAGCTTTCGCAGCAAGTAAAGCGGAAAGCGACTTTTTTCCCTTTTGCGATCCAACGCTCAGCGGGCGTGTCAAGGATCGCCCAATTGAAAACGCCTTCTTCCGGTTCGATAAACGCCCAGGGGAGCCGCAGGTAAACGACCGAGCAGCCGGGAAACCAATCGAGCGTATCGGACGGCTCCAGTTTTGAGCCGTAATTCTCCGGGATGTTCGAGTAAAAGTGCATCGTCCAGCCCATGCCGGGATTGACGAGGGCCTCGCCGGTGTCGACCGGTTGAACGACGACGTTTTCCGCAGCTTGAACGGGAACGAACAGGAGGAGAAAAAACGACAGACAGAGAAAAAAGCGTTGCATGAGAAACGGTGATGATAAGGATCTGTAACAAAACAACCTTTACAATCGCACAATTTTTTTACTACGGAATACGCGGAATAACGGAATAGACGGAAATGTAAAATCCCGTGTTTTCCGTCTTTCCGTGTGTTCCGTAGTTAAAAAACAAGCGGCGCAGACGCCGGCTCGAACGAGTTCGATTAGGGGGCCGCAACGTCGTAACAATACAGATATTGGGCGTGTCGCAGGTACAGTCGGCCGCCGCAGACGACCGGGTGTGCCCAGCTCATTCCTTCGGCCTCGTTCGGCAATCGGAAGCGGCTGATTTCGACATACCGATCCGGTTCCGGCTTGAGCAGGATCACCGTCCGGTCGGCCTCCGAAAGTCCGTAAATCAAACCGTCGGCGTAGTGCACGGAACCGGAACCGATCCCGCGCTCCATATAACCGATCTCGCCGGTGTCGAAACGGATCGACCCCCAGGCCCCTTTGTGCGTCGTCCCGTACACGTAATCGCCGAGCAGGATCACCCCGCCGTGATGATTGTCGAACCGCTTCTCGTACCAGACTTCGCTCGGAGTGATCTCACCGTTTGATTCCCGTGTCAGTTTGAAAAGGCGTGCCCCTTCGTCGTACCCGCTGGTCATAAAAAGGTGCCCGTCGCGGTATATCGGCATGGTGACGTTCGTAACCCGAAAGTTTTTCCAGGGGAATGAAAAGAGCGTCTTTCCGGTCGCCGGGTCGAGACCTTCAACCGTTTTCTCGGTTTGGATCGCGACGATCCGAGTTCCGTCGAAGGTAAAGAGATATGGTGTCGCGAACCCCGGTTTTTCGTGGGCCGAAGCGGCCGCCCAGACGGTCTTGCCGGTCCGCTTATCGAGAGCGAGCGCACAGGCTTTCGGACCGCCGGGGCAGCAGATCAGGTTCTCGCCGTCGATGATCACCGATTCCCCAAGCGCCCAACGCGGAACCTCCGAACCATAATCGGTCATAATGTTGCGATGCCAGATTTTCTTGCCGGTTTTCGCGTCGAAACAGGCGACTTCTCCAACGGCGCTTTCGTCGTAAACGCGGTCACCGTCGATCGTCGGGGTCGCACGCGTGCTCGGATACCGCCGCCGGTCGGACAAGGCGGGGCCGTTGTCGTTTTGCCAAAGCAATCGACCGTCGAGATCGAGGCAGAAAATCATCGCCAGTTCCTTACCGTCCTTTTCGATGTTGCCGCTGGTGTAAATTCGCCCATCAGCCAAAGAAACGCCGGAATACCCGAGCCCGAGAAAATCGGCAGTCCAAAGGAGTTTCGGGCCCCCCTCGGGCCATTTTTTCAACAGTCCGGTATCCGAGGATTTGTTGTCGGCGTTCGGACCGTGAAAGACCGGCCAAAACGGAGCGGAATCGGCGGCGAAGAGGGGAGCCGCTGCGAGAAGCAGCACGGCGAAAAAGAAAGCGACGTTGCGAGGCATGATCGTTCTCCCGGTTGAAAAATCGGTGAAATCCGCGAGCGGTGCGAACACAATGTTTCGACCGAGTATAGCCGAAAAAGAAATCGATTCAAGTCGAATGCGGCGTTTCCAAGAGTGGGGCGGCGTTGCGGCACCAGCGTCTACGCCGCTCGGCTAAACAGATGGGCAATTTAGAAATCCTCATAGCGTTCCTGGTGCATCTTTTTGATGCGCTCGACGATCGCGCTGTGCATTTGAGAAACCCGGCTCTCGGAGAGTTCGAGCGTCAGTCCGATTTCCTTCATCGTCATTTCCTCATAATAATAGAGAATGATGATGAGTCGCTCGCTTTTCGTCAGCCCTCGGGTGTAGGCCCGGATCAAATCGACCCGATTGAGCCGTTCGGTCGGGTCTTCGCCCCGTTGATCGGCCAAAACGTCGATCTCGCGGATATCCTTGAAACCATCCGTTTCGCCCCACTTTTTGTCAAGGCTCGAAATGTTGACGCCGTGCGTCTCGGCGAGCATTTTCGGCAGTTCGCCGACCGGAACGTTGAGGTAATCGGCGACTTCGGTGTCGCATGGCTTGCGTCCCAACTCGAATTCCAGGGTTTTGAACGCTTCGTTGATCCGGCTCGCCTTGGAGCGAACCATTCGCGGAACCCAGTCCATGGAACGGAGTTCGTCCAACATCGCTCCCTGGACCCGGGACATGCAGAACGTTTCGAACTTGACGCCGCGGCCGATGTCGAACGCGTTGATCGCGTCCATAAGCCCGAAGGTCCCGGCGGAAATCAAATCGTCCAGTTCGATGCCGTCGGGCAACCTCGCCCAAATCCGCTCCCCGCGGCTGCGAACGAGCGGCATATAGCGTTCGATGAGCGCATTGCGGATCCCCTGGTCGGACGGATTTTCGGCGAAGCTCAACCACAACCCTTCCGCGTCTCCCAACTGGGAGGAATCGGTCGGTTCGGATTCGACCGGTGCGGAACTGACCAGCACGGCGGAACGGGGGCGTTTCGCGGTATTTTTCAATGCGGCGGTGCTTCTCGAAGGGGTTGCCTCGGCAAGTTCCGTCGTTTCCGGTTCCGAATAAAGAGCTGTCGCCAACGCCATATCAAAATTCCTTTTTTGTCATTTTCAGGCTCAACAAGAGTCGATCCCCCATTCATTGTCTTTGGACGAATGGGTTCGACGCGGAAGGATAACAACTTTTCCGGAACGTGAAAAGAACGATTTTCCGCTTTTTTTGGGGAGAGCAGAGACAAGAAAGGGGAAAAAGAGTCGGCCTGTTTTTCCTGTCCTGCCTGTTTTGACAGACAGGATTCTCTTTTCGTGAGAATAATGAATCGGAGCCGCGCCCCGAACGAAGCGGAGGCCCCGGCAAGGACCGCTTCCTTACGGGCGCGGCTCTGAATGAAATCGTTCGACATTCTTTTTGATTCTGCCTAACCGCTTACGAGATTTATTTTTCTGTTTTCCACCCATAAGGCTGGGTCCAGGCGGTCAGATATTTGTCGACCTCACGCTTGTTCGGAAAAGGAAGCGGATTCTTTTTGTTGGAGATGATTTGAGCACGGACGTAAAGATCGTCCTTTTGAATCGTGTACGATCCTTCGGTTCCGTCGATTCGCTCGAAGACCTCGCCGATTCGGTCGGAATAAATCAGTCCCGTTCGGGCCGGTTTCTTCCCCTTGGCCGGATCATCGAAACTCTGCGTCGTCCGGTCGAAACCGCGTTTCGTGCCGATAAAGCGAATTTGGTAGCTCACACCCTCTTCCGGTTGTACCTTGACGGAGAGTGTTTTCGCTTTCGGGTTGTAATCGAGTTTCTCCAAAATCACCCCCGAAGAACTGTAAAAATCGCCGTCAAGCATCGCTTGCATGATCGTATCGACCGTCAGGTCTTTGGCCCGGACCATGATCCAGGAAAAGGCCATTTTCTCGTAATCAATACCGGGAATCGGCAGATCCCCGGGAAAATAATAATGCCGGTCGTCGCTTCCCAGCCCGTAAACGGCCGGATTGCCGTCTTCGATCCGAAACGAATTGATGATGTCCCAGAGCTTTTCCTTCGTCCAGAATTTTTCATGCGGCGGAGAGGTCGGCTCGCTGTTGACGATTTCCATAAACCGCGTTTCCGGGTTGTCGATCACGTCTTGCGGGTAAGTGTCGTAGTATTCCCAGATCGGGTGATTGACGGCGAGGTACGATTTCAGACCGTGCTTTTTCGCGTGTTCGGCAATGGCGGCCGTGTTGAGGCGGATCGTTTCGGCGAGGGTCGCCCCTTCGATTTTCGGCATCGTCTCGGCGATGTTGACCGCGTTCATATGGATAGCGCGGCCGGGCACCCGGGCCGAAACCTCTTCCCCGGGAATCATCAGAAATTTTCCGGGACTGTCGAATTCTTTTTGCAGTTCCGCGAAGGTTTTGAGCCGGACCTGCATTTTGTCGTCGACCGTTCGGGTTTCGACGTTATCCTTCCCGAAGGCTTGGATGTAACGCTCTAGCGCCTGCCCGGTCACTTTAAGGCCGCGATTGACGTCGCCGTCGATCGTCCGCCAAAATTCGCCTGTTTGAAAAACGTCGTGATCGGAAAGGACGACGAATTGGTAGCCGCGATCCTTGTACCATTGGACCGCCTCTTCGGGAAACGCCCGCCCGTCGGTCCAATTCGTGTGCATGTGCGGGTTGCCCTTGTACCATTCCTGGGCTTCGAGACGCGAGAGAGACAGAAAAGTCGCGTTCGCGGTCAAAAAGCCGAGACAAGACAAAATTACGATGTTACGGAAAAATGATCGGTGTCGCATTTTTTGTTGGAATTGAATTGTCTATTGGAAAGTAACGCCTTTTGGAATAAAATATATTCTAATCGGTTTAAAATTCCGTCTTCGGTACGACAGCGGCCCAACGAGGCCGCGATTTGACAGGGGGGCGAAGCCTACTGCCTATACCGGCTACGGTATACAATGATAGGGAATTGCTCCGGTAAGTTCAAGTCGGCGGAAAACCGTTGCCGGTTCGAATATTTTGACCACTATCTTCAGGAGAAACGAAAATGTCTCAACCGTTCGATCGCAGGGATTTTTTGAAGACCACCTCACTTGGGCTGGGACTGGGAACGACGGCCCTGCTCGCCGCCGGCTCGACGGCCCAGGCGAACCCGGCAACGCCCACCGCCGCGGAAAAAGTCCCCTCCGGGATGCTGGTCCCCGATTTCGAGATCGGCCGGATGCTGCTCGGCGGCAACCTGCTCACGCACTATACCCATGCCCGCGACCTGCAATACACGTATAACCTCGCGAAGCATTACAACACCTTGGAAAAGATGTTCGAGACGATGCGGATCGCCGAAGCGCACGGCGTCAACGCGCTCCTCATTCATACGGCTCCGGGGGTCGTCGAGATGATGAAAGAGTACAAAAAGCAGGGGGGCAAAATGAAATGGATCATTTGCCCGACCGCTGCGATCAAGGACGACATGGGCGAGTACACCCAGATGTGCGAACAGTTGCTCGATGCCGATGTCGATTCGATTTATCTCTGGGGTGTGCAGGCCGATTCCCTGGCCGGGCTCGACCTGAACGGCGGGACTTCGACGCCGCGGCCGGACCTGATCCAAAAGGTCGTCCGGCTCGTCCGTTCCTACTCGCTTCCGGTCGGTCTCGCCGCCCATCGGCTCAACACGATCGAACTTTGCGTGACCGAAGGGATCAAGCCGGACTTTTTCGTCAAGACGTTTCATCACCACAATTATCCGAGCGCGAAGTTGAATTACGATTCGATGTGGTGTCACCACCCGGAAAAAACGATCGAAGTGATGTCGAAAATCGACATTCCCTGGATCGGTTTCAAGGTGATGGCCGCCGGGGCGATTCCCCCGCGCAACGCTTTCGAGTACGCCTTTTCAAACGGCGTCGATTTCTGTCTTTCCGGCATGTTCGATTTCGAGATCGCCGAAGACACCCGGATCATGAACGAGGTTCTCGCCTTGGACAACGTCAAAACCCGCCCTCGAAAATGGCACGGCTAGAACAGTCAAAAATAAAAGCCGCATTTCAAATATGCGAAAACCAACGAGCCGCGTACTGTGTACGCGGGGGGAATGGACAGCCTCTTCCCCCCGCGTGCATAGCACGCGGCTCTGTTGTGCATGTTCTTTTAACGCGGTCCTTTGGGACGAAGTCGGCAAAAAATGTCAACTTTCTCGCGACGCTCTCTCAAAAACGTCGAGAGTTTTCGATATAATAAGGGCGTTACCGGTCTTCACAAATCATTTCAAACCCGGGCAGCAGCCGGAACCGTCAGCGCCCGGTTTTCCAAACGTCAACGCAGGGCCAACCCGGCGCTGACGTTTCGAGTTGCTGTTTGCGATGTTCGGTTTTTTACATGAAGATCACTAAGTCGTCTTTCGCTTTTGTTCGGAAAGGGCCCATCAAGATGCTTCGCAAAATTCGGTTGCTCTTCCTTTTAATTCCGTTTTTCTTCGCGGGAAGCTTAATCCTTTCCCGGCCGGGCCGGGCGGCGGAGCCGGAGAACCGTTCCGATTCCCCGCCCGTTTCGGCGAAAGCCGCGCTCGATGCCCCCCTGCTGTTCGTCAAGCGATACAATTACCAAGGGTTGCACATTTACGACACCTTTTATCAATGGCGACCCGGGGGCGGGATTTACATTCTCGAAAACCCCGCCGACCCGCCGGCGCTGCATCGCGTTCGGGCCGTGATCGATCCGAATACGCCGGTGACCCTCGGGCCCGGCATTTATTTCGATCCGTCTTTGTCTTACGACGCGAAAAAAATTCTCTTCTGCTTCAAAGATTCTCCGAACGGCAATTCCGTGATTTACGAAATCGGGCTCGACGGAAAAGGATTGCGGCAAATCACGAATCTCGACAACAACGGCAATCCGTACAAAGGCTCCGGCGGCGGACATCACGACGTCAAACCGTGCTATCTTCCCGATGATCGGATCGTTTTTTGCTCGACCCGATACAGCGGGTTGGTGCCGTGCGCGAACAACGGGGTCACGATTTTACATGTGATGAACAATGACGGCTCGGAGATACATACGATTTCCGTCAACAATGTCACCGAATTCGACCCGAACCCGTTCCCGGACGGTCGGGTGCTCTTCGGGCGTTGGGAATACATCGACAAAAACGCCCTCACGATTCAAAGTCTCTGGACCGTCTTGCCCGACGGAACAAACGAAACGGCGTTGTTCGCCAACAACATGGTCTTTCCCGAGGCCGTCTTGCAGGCGAAGCCGGTGCCGGGAGCCGATCATTTAATCGTCGCGACGTTCGCCCCGCACAACGCTCCGCCGCGTGGGAGCATCGCGATGATCGACACCCGGTTGGGCAAGAACGATGAGAAAGCGATTTTCAATTTCGAACATCCGGACAAACCGACGTTCGACCGCGGCGAATCGTGCGACCCTTGGGCAATTAACGAAAACCTCGTCCTCTTTAGCGGCGTGCCGAATGCTCCCGATGCCCCGAAAATCGGCAACGACACCCCCGGCGGCGGCCGGTCCAACCCGAAGCTCAACGCGATTCAACTGATCGACCGGGCGGGCAACAAAACCGTCGTGCTGAGCGATCCGGTGTACGATCTGCACAACCCGATTCCGGTTGTGCCCCGTGTTCGTCCGCGGCAGGTCGCCGATACGACCGACCGGACGAAGATCACCGGCAATTTCTTCGTGCACGACGTTTACGAAGGGATGCCGGAGGTTCCCCGGGGCTCGCTCAAATGGTTGCGGATCGTCGAAGAGACCTCCCGGGTCAGCGAAAGTCCCGGCGGGACTTGGATGAACCAGACATTTTCGATCTCGGCCGCTCTTGCCTGGAGCCCGAAAATTTATCACGGAATCGTTCCGGTCGAAGAGGACGGTTCGGTCTTTTTCGAAGCCCCCTCGGGCCGGTCGCTCAATTTTCAACTGCTCGATCAGGACTACCGGCTCGTTCGCAGCATGAGGACGTTCATTCAAGCGGCTCCCGGAACGACCCGAAGCTGTACCGGCTGTCACGAATATAAATACGGGACCAGTTCGACCGCGACGTACTCGAAACTGCTCGGCAAAGAGCCGAGACAGCCGGTTCCCGAATCGTGGGGGAGCGGTTATCTCGATTACCCGAGCATGGTGCAACCGATTTTGGACCGGAAATGCGTTTCGTGTCACGGCGGGGAAAAAGGGATCGCCGGCGGGCTTGATTTGAGCGGCGGTTGGACCGAACTGTTCAACATCAGTTATGAAAATTTGACGGCCCGCCGCGAAAAGCAGTACATCGCCGATTTGATCCAGGGAATCTGTTGCATGAATGGAACCGCCTATTGGTCGTGCAAGTTGTTCGACCCTTACGAACACGGCAGCGGCAACGCCCGGCTCGCCCGGATGATTCTTTCCGAGCCGCACAAATCGACGGTCGGCTTAACCCAAGCGGAAGAGGAATTGATTTTGACCTGGATCGACAGCAACGGGTTGTACTTCGGGACCTGGGACTACACGCCGACGGGAGCCTTCGCCCACGAATATAAGGCGGCGCAAGGGGAGCTGATCGCCGTGATGCGGCAGTCGGGTTGCGTCTCGTGTCATGCCGATGAGGCGGGCAACCTGCGCCGGTTCGACGATTGGATCAACCTCGAAAAACCGGAGCTAAGCCGTATCTTGCGGGCGCCGCTCCCCGATTCCAAGCTCGAAGGGACCGCGGAAAACGGCTACGGCCTCGGGCTGTGCCGCGACCGGAAGGTCAACCAAAACTTTAGCCGGTTGGGATTGATGTTCAAAAGCGGTTACGAACACGCCGTTCGCAACCTCGACGAGTTTCCGACGCAGGTTTGGCAAAAATGGGAGGATTCGCTCAAAGGGAACCCGGTTATTTCGTTCCCAACGACGGCCGACCCGACGTACCAAAAGATGCTCCGGATCATCAAGGACGCCCGGGCGCGGCAGTTGGTCAATCCCCGCGTCGATATGCCTTACGCGGAAGAAATCGGCAAAGGGATCACCGCCGGACGGTTCCGGCAGATCATTCCCCAGCCGCTGCCGGAAAAGACGCCGGAGCCGCTCGTGAGCGTCGACGGCGACGGCATCGTCCGCCTCCGTTGGGAGCAGTCGGAAAAGACGATCGGTCTGATTACCGAGATACACCGGGGAGATAAGCCGGATTTTGCACCGACGAAGCAAACGCTGATCGGTCGGACGGAGCGGTTCAGCTTTACCGACAAGAACGCCCCTCTCGGCAAGGCGTACTACGCGATTGTGATGATTTCCGATCCGGCGGAAACCTGCGGCACCTGCAAGAGCGGGGCGGTGCTCAATTACGGCGGCGCCTTGGAAACGCTTGTCTCCGCACCAGCGACCAACGGGAGCGGGTTATCCGAACGGAGCGGAAGCTCCTATTTGCCTGGACGGCAGGTCCGTATAGAAGATCGTTGTCCTCTCGCGATGATCGAGCCGATGCGGAGCGAGCCGGCTTGGGCGAGCGTCGAAGTTCCCGAGCCGAAAGCCCCGCCGAAACCGAACGGGTTGACGGCGACCGCCGAGCCGGGCAGCGTTGTTCTCCGTTGGGACGAGGACCGGCCCGGGCAATACCGGTATCGCATTTTTCAGTTGAAAAACGGACAAGTCGATTCTGAGTTGACGAGCGAGCCGATCTTTGCCAATTCCTACACGATCGTCCCGCCGATGGAAGAGGAATTGGAATTGCAGGTCCGAACGGCCGGCCGCACGGGGAAAGAGAATGCGTCCGACCCGATCAAGGCGAAGCCGCTGCCCGAACGCAAGGAGCCTGTTTTCGTGCTGTCCGACGCGATTTCGCAGGGAAAATTACACGGCGGGGCGAAGTTCGCCGACGGCGTGTTGGATTTGTCCCAAGGAGGGCATCTCGAATTTCCGAACAATCCCGATTACAATGTCGGCGTCCGTTTTTCCTTCGAATGCGATGTCAAGTTCGACGAGACCGGCTCGATGCCGATTCTTCTCGGCAACGGAACCTGGAACCAATCGGGTTGGTTCGTGCAACGGATCGGCGGCGGTTTCCGCTTTCATGTCGCGGGAATCGACTGCGACGGCGGAACCTCTTCGGTCGGGAATTGGATACACCTCCTCGGGACGTTCGACGGCAAGCGGCTCCGGCTGTACCAGGACGGTCGGTTGGTTGCGGAGCGGATCGCGACCCTCGATCGCAAGCCGTGGGCGGGGCCGTTTTTGATCGGCCAATACACCGGCGGGCTGAGCCCCGATTACCAGACGAAAGGGCAGATCAAAGAGGTCCGGATTTATCAGCGAGTTGTCGCAGAGGCTATAGACCATAGGCTGTAGACTGCAGGAGTTTGTCTGTGCTTTCGGAGCAAAAACAGAAAGGACAGGTTTATGATCTCGTGCGGATTCAGAAAAAATCCCGATAACACAACCTATAGTCTACAGTCTATAGCCTACAGCCTAAATCCTTAATTTGAAAGAGTGCAATGTCAACGATTGATGTCTATAAGGAATGGTTGCAAATCGCCGATACGAATCGGCCGCTTACTCACTATCAGCTGTTGAAGCTGAAGAAGTTCGAGGACAACTCCGTCCTGATTCGCAAGCAGTACCGGACGCTCAACGCCCATGTCCGGCGTTTCGCCGCCGGGCAGTACGGAGAAGAATCGCAACACCTGCTCAACGAACTGGCCAAGGCGATGCTTTGTCTGACCGATGCGAGCCGAAAGGCGGAGTACGACGCCTCGCTCGGCCGGAAAGAGACAACCGTCAAACGTCGGCGGACCTTGGAAGATATCTTGCTGCTCAACAAAATCGTTCCCGAAGATCGAATGAAGCAGGTCAAGAATTATTCCGACACCGTCGGGATCGACTTGCAGCAGGCTGTTTTGCAGCAGAAGCTCGCCGCCCCGGAAATCGTGATGTTGGCCTACGCCGAATCGATCGGGCTACCGTACATCAGTTTGGAGGATATCGGTGTCGACGAATCGATCGCCGTGCAAATCAACCCGAATACGGCCCGGCAGCACTCGTTCGTCCCGGTGATGGCCGATCAGGGACAACTGATTCTCGCCTCGCCGACGCCGGTCAACCCCGACGTCGAAGAGGAATTGCGGGTTTTGTTCGAAATGCCGGTCCGCTGCGCGATCTGCACACCGGCCCAGATTAACGAGGCGATCGCCAAATACTACCCGAAAGACGCCGTCCAGATGGTCGTCAAAGGCGCGAAAAAGGGGGCGGCAGCGGCGCCGGCTGCCGCCGCTCCGGCCGCCGAAAAAGCGGACGCCCCGGACGCTAAGGCGGCAAAAAAGACCAAGCCTCAAAAACAGAAAAAAGAGCCGGAAATCATCGAACCGCTTTCCGAGGAAAAAAAGAAGGTTCGAATGCAAGGGACGCTCGTCGCCTTTTGCATGTCGATCATGGTCGCCGGTGTCGGCTCTTCCGCCCTGGGCTACGGAACGTCGATGTCCCAAATCGGCATGATCGTTTGCGGCGGAATCGTGATCGGCGGGATCGCGTCCGGCATCACTTGGAAGATGCTCTCGAAATAGCATCGCGCAAACCCGACAGCGCCGTTTTTTCGAATCGTCCCGATATTCTGGCAATATCCTACGAAAATGTCTGATTGAATAGGGAAAATGACAATGCAGGCGATACGAACTATCATTGATTCCGAACAACTGGCACCGATCATTCCTCTTCCGTTGAACATGCGTAACCAGGAAGTGGAGGTGATCGTGATTGCACCGGGAGATTCTCCGGTCGAAAACGATTCGAACGAACAGCGGGAACGTATCGAACAATCCCTGTCGTGGTTTACTCCGAAAGAAAAAGAACAATTTCGGCGAAATCGGGAGCGTCTTGCCGAAAAATTCGAGAAAAGACCGAGAATGCCGCGAAAGGCGTTTCTCGCCCATTTGTTGGAATGTCCCGTAGCCGATGAGGAAACCATCCGAAGACAAGAAGAATTCAAGGAGTACATGCGAGAATGGAAAATGAAATAATGGTAGACTCCTGTATCTTGATCGATCATTATCGCTCAGCGAATATCCCGTTCGGATACCGGCGTCTGCGCCGCTCGGCTAAACGGCACGGTTCACAAAATTAGCTTTGGTGATGTAGCGTAGTTCGAATATCAGATCATGAAAAACGTATTCCTGACCGGGGCAACGGGGTTTATCGGCTCGAAACTGGTCAAAATTCTGTTGGAACGCGGATACGGCGTTCGGGGGTTGAGCCGGCAATCGAATCCGGCGGCCTTTTCCGTTTTCGAAAATGGGAATGCAGGCGACAATTTCCGGGATCATCCGAATTTCGAACCGGTTCCCGGCGACATCACCGATCCGGATTCGTTGCTCCGGGGAATGAACGGCTGCGATTACGTCCTGCACTTGGCCGCTTATGCGAAGAACTGGTCGCCCGATCCGACGATCTTCGCGAAAATGAATATCGAGGGAACGCGGAATGTTTTCGAGGCCGCCCGGCAGTGCGGCGTTCGGCGGATCGTTTGGACCTCCTCGATCGTAACCCTGGGCCCGACCCGGCGGGGAACGGTCGGCGACGAGACGATGCCGCGAATCACCGAGAGATATCTGACCGAATACGAGGAAACGAAATCGCTCGCGGAAAAGGAAGCCTTGCAATGGGTCGAAAAGGGTCTGCCGCTGGTGATCGTCAATCCGACACGGGTTTATGGGCCCGGGAAAATGACCGAGGGCAATTCCGTCGTCCAGCTGATCAAGGAATATACCCGGGGGAGAGCCCCTTTTTTGCCGAATTTCGGACTCAACATCGGCAATTACGCCTTTGTCGACGATGTCGCCCAAGGGCACTTTCTCGCCTTGGAAAAAGGCCGGATCGGGGAACGTTACATTCTGGGAGGGGAAAATATTTCGCTTTTGAAATTTCTCTGGCTCATCGATGAGATCAGCGGTCGTCGGCACCTCAAAATCCCGATGTTCAGGTTTTGGCCATTCGTGATCGGCCAGTTTCAAAAATATCGAGCGGAATGGTTCGGGGTGTACCCGCAAATCACTCCCGGCTGGGTCCGAACGTTTATGACCGATTGGACCTTTTCCTCGGAGAAGGCGAAAACCGAATTGGGATACGACCCGATTCCGCTCAGGGAAGGGCTCTCGATCACCTGGGATTGGCTCCGGCAATCGCGAGACGGCCTTTGAAAAAGCCGACGAAACAAAAAACGCCCTTTCAATATCGAACATAAATCATATTCGCGGTTTTCAACAGTTTGACGCGATCTTCTGCAATCAATTTCTGTATTCTTTATTCTCAATGATCGCGATTTGCAGCGTTTAACGATTTTCTTTCTAAAGTCCGGCAGGCCGGATCACCGATCAATACTTTGCACAAGATACGATTTTGAACGATTGATTGTAAAAATTCAGGTAATACGTTTACAGGAATCGAAACAAATTTTCGTTTGGAAAAATAGGCAGATTGAGGCAATGAGGCCTTTTTTGGTCGATGGTGAGTTTGAAGAAACAAAAACCATTACAAAATTAATCAATTTTGTCAATTTTAACGTATTTGGTGTTTTTTTCTCGCGAGCCTGAAAAGGCTGAATTGAGGAAAAAGCACAAGTGCCCGATTTCATTGGTTTTTTTTGAGTTGCAAGAATTCAGTAATGTCCGGATTGGTTTGTGAAAAACTTTCTTAAGTTCTTTTACAATTATTACTCATTTCCGAGACGTAAAAAAACCGATGATGGTCCTAACACCCGGATGAGAGGGACCTGATCCGGGATTTGTCGGGATCGACAAAAAGAAGCGGAATTATTCGTTGTGCCCTGATCCAGATTTTGCGGGCGAAAGCCGTTTAGGGATAAACGCTTTCGGAATCGCAATAAGGGGCGGTAAGCGTTGGAAGCGAAAAGGAGAGTCGCTTGCAACACGTTGTGAATAGCGTAGAAAATCGGAGAGCCTGCAATGAAGGTTTTTACAACTGGTCAGGTCGCCAAGATCTGCAAGGTAGCCCCGCGCACCGTCAGCAAATGGTTTGACTCGGGCCGGCTTAGAGGGTATCGCAT
>JAVBQI010000143.1:0-23142 GCA_031549145.1 Thermoguttaceae bacterium
ACCTGAACATGGTCATTGGCGGCTCGGTCGGCTTCGGCGGCATGTACTCTCTTGAAGTCAAAGAAGGCCAAATCCCGGACCGCTTTTGGCAGCCCACGTTGAAAAAACTGGAACGCGACAAGCCGCAAGCCGACGTATCCGCTTATTGCCGAACTATCGGTCAACGGCGAGAAGTTCTTTATCCCGTCGAAAGATCAAAAAACCGTTCAAGACTTCTTGAAGGATAATCGTGACGGTGTTTCCAAGACGAAGATCAAGGCGCTCCCCGGTATCGGGAAGAAGGTCGACGAGGTCATGGACGGGCTTGTCGAGGCCGGACAAGTCCGGGTGGAAAACGAAAAACGCCCCGGCTCGAAGCCGACCGACTATTATTATCCGGCAGCCCAGTCCGGGCCGGACGAGGATAATTCGTGATCGTTTTCAATTTCACCTACGAAACCGGTGGCGTGTTTTGGGCCGGGGAGAAGGGAGCCTTAAGGCCCCTCTCCCGTCTCAAAATACCCGCCGCAGGTGGGATGGGGCAAAGTTTACTTTTCCTTAAGGAACCCGATTTTCTTTCCCCATCCACTAAGTCGTTATTTACCAATGACTTGACATAGGGCAAGCAAAAAGGCGTTGCCCGGTCCTGCGCCCGGTCCTGAAAGTCCGAAAAACGATCCCGAAACCCGACCGAACTGGGCGACAGAAAAGGGATCGGAGCCGAGAACGCAACCGGATCAACCTCGCCATTTGGCGAAACTGGGGCTCTCGCAATAAATGAACTGTTCCATTTGGAACCCGACCTTCGGGCAAGTCCGAGACTGGTCTGTTTTCTTCCCAAAACTCCCCGAAACTATCGTGCTTTTTTAACCGTACATATTCAATCGCCGTCGGGATGGGCAATGACACCAGACTTGCTCGGATGCCCGTTTTCGAGCAGAAAAACGGTGTTCCAACCTGCCGTCGGAGACTTGCCTCCGTCGCCGCCGTACAGCCCGTCCGTTGCGAGATCGGGTCCGATCCGGGGCATTGGGCGACAAGGAGCCGGACACCCACTGGCGGCGACAGGCGAAACGTGACCTGCTATTCAATTTTGACGATCCGAAAACCATTTTTGGGTCCTCCCGGAAGGTTTTTTTGATTGACGCCAAAGGGAACGCCTCACCTCCCGGAGTAGAGTTTGTTGGGAACCGCAGACCGCACGAGACGACTGGACAGCATGACTTGACGCGTCATGCTTATCGATTCAGAAAACATTTTTGAAAGGAAACAAATGTATTACCTCGTCTACCAAGACCCGAAGAAGGTTTGTTCGCCCAAGGCGGCCAAACTGGGCGATACCCTGACGGCTGCCCGCAAAAAACTGGATGCTTTGCGCGAGAATCCCGGCGTCATTGCCGGGGACGATTGTGAGTGGTATTCGGACGGCTCGGTCTCTCCCGATCATCCGGCTTTCGTGTTGGCGGAGCGAAGCTATCGGCGCGGGGCGACCCATGCGCTGGCCGAACTGCTCTACTGCGAGGACATCCCGTCCGACGTAAAAGAATGGTTGACGGCCTATTTCAAGGTGCTCTGGAAATGGCGAGGCAAGATGCCCAAGATAAAAGACGCAGAACCCATGCCGCAGCCGGGCAAGTTTCCAGGACGAACGGCGAAAGTAAAAAAAGCGGTTCGAAAAACCGCTACGAAATGAGTTTCAGTTTTTTGGGTCCTCCCGAAAAGGTCGTTTCATGTGACGGGGCGGGAACGGGTCGCGCTACTGGACACACTTTCCTGCGCGTGCGCCGTTTTTCGGGGAAACCACACTGAAAGCATGACGTGATAGCGGGTTACGCCGGTCGCCGGGGACGCGGATTTTACGAATTCATTGAGGTTATGGCGACTTCCCGCGAAACGGCTCCGAAGCGGATGCGGACCTCGCGAAACCTTGCCGAAAAACCGCACAACCGCTGGGCGTTTTTTTATCGTACACGCCTCCGAACCGACTGGGCGGCCCAAAGTACCAACCCGGTCCCGGAGCCCCGTCTTGGGCGAAAAACGCCGTTTTCAGCCCCTCCGATCCGGGACGGCGTACTACCCGAAAGAGCGATCCGAACGCGACACGGGGCCTCGTCGGGGCCTTAAAAGACAAGTCGGCGTGACCACCGGCGAGACGCCCGGCCAAGTGGCCCAATATCGCCGTAAACCGTTCATGGGTAAGCGATAAAACCCGCGTCGTTTGCAAGCAACTCTGTCCCCCAAGCCGACGTGTTCCCTTTGGCATCCACTGAAGAAACCTTTTCCGAGGACCCGAAAACCGTTTTTCCAACCGAGCGCGGGAGAATTTCGACATTCACCGCCGCATCTCGCAAACTCCGCTTGCTTTCATGGGCACGGGAGGTATGATCCGACACGTCGGCCAGCCCGACGCGAAACCTTCCAACACCGTAAACTCAAGGAGCAAACCATGAAAGCGACGAACATTCAGATCGGCAAAACCTATGAATTAGCATTCGGCGAAAAACGGACATCTCCGGTCAAGGTCACAGACTTCGACCCGCGAAACGGCTCTTGGATCGTCGAAACCTACAGCGGCAAGTCGATCCCGGTCAAGGACGCGAAACGCTTCCTGAAAGAGGTCAGGACCAAGCCCGAAACGCCGAAAACCGAAGTCGAACCCACGACTGGGCGGCGAGAATACAACCCGGCGCAGGCCCAGAAAATGTCCGGTCTCAACGCCGCCTTCAAGGTTCTGGCCGAGGAAGCCCGGCCCATGAACGTCAAGGAGATCACCGAACTGGCGCAAGAGCGCGGGTATTGCGACCTGCCCGGCGCGACGCCGTCGGCGACCATCTCGGCGGCGATCCAGCGGGACATCAAAGCCAAGGGCGAAGCATCCCGTTTCGTCAAGACCGGCAAGGGACAATTCATCGCACGATAATCGGAGCAAGACCATGAAAAAGAGCGAGAAAAACAAACGCGACCTCGGCGTCGGTTACGCGAATATTCGAGAAGACGTTCCGAGGCTGCTCGAAAAGATCGCCCGCGAGGTCTCTTGGAAACTCGACGAAAAATACAACCGCGACACGCTCGATTCGCTGCAGAAGGTTCGCGGGAAACTGGTCGAACTGCTTGCCTTCCTTCAAGACATGCCGCCGGAGGCGGTCGACGAAATATGCGTCGAGGCTCGGGATATTTTGTAATTGAATTGCCGTTTTTCTTTCTCAAGACGCCTTCCAGCCGGGAGGCGTTTTCTCTTGGCATCCTGCGGCCCACACGGCCCGTCTGCCGCGTTCCGGCCCGCCCCTTGGGTGATTGGCCGAAAAGGCAAGCCCGGCCATAGACGGCGATTTTCGCGTTCACGGCTTGACTGCACCGACAAAACGAGCAACAGTGTGGTCGTGAGCCTGCAATTCGCGGGACTTCAGCATCAAACCACCCGTTTTCAAGGAGTCAAAATCATGGCACGAGTTTACAAAAAACCGTTGTACCGCCCGGTCCCGACCGGAGCCCGGATCGTCGTGAAGAACGGCAAAAAGATCGCCCATTGGACCGTGGGCGGCCAAGAATGTTCGGCGGAGTACGTCGAAACGAAAAACGGTCCCCGGATCGTCGTCGAGTCGGAGTATTTTATCGCACGATATACCGACGCGACGGGTCGATTTCGCGAGCGATCCACGGGCTGCCGGGACCAACGGGCGGCGGAGCATAAATTGAACGGATGGCTTCGCGAGATCGAAAAGGTGAAAGCGGGAATTCTGTCGCAAGAAGAATTCGAGGTCGGCAGGCGACTTGCGGAGCCGATTGAAAAGCACCTGGTCGACTTCGAACAGCATTTGAAGGCGAAAGGGGCGACCGCCCGATACATCCGCGAAACGCTGTCCCGCATCCGCAAAGTCTGCGACGGATGCAAGTTCGAACGCATGGCCGACATGACCTCGACGGGTTTCCTGCGCTGGCTCAACCGGCACGAGGGTATGGGACCGAGAACGCGCAACGGATATCGTGAGGTCATGCAAACCTTCTCGAACTGGGCGGTCAAGAGCGATTGCCTATCGAGCAACCCGTTTCAAAAGGTCCCGAAGGCGAGAGAGTCGGCGGAGCGACGACACCAGCGCCGGGCTTTGAACGTCGAGGAAGTCGGTAAACTGCTACAAGCCGCCCAAGACAGACCGATTCACGAATTGACGCTGATCCGCAAGGGCACACGCGCCGGGACCAACGGTTCGAAGGTCCGCGAGACGGTCAAGACCGAAGCCCGGCGGCTGGGAACGGAGCGTAAATTACTGTACGCGACCATGATCTACACGGGCCTGCGAAAGAGCGAATTGGCCTCGCTGACGGTCGGGCAAGTCTTCCCGGATCATGATATACCGCATCTCGTCCTCGCGGCCAAGGACGAGAAAGCCCGGCGGGGAGCGACCTTACCGCTTCACCCGGAGCTTGCCGCCCATCTCCGGGACTGGGTACGGGACCGCTCGCCGTCGGAGAAGCTGTTCCGGGTTCCCGGCGGTTTGGACAAGATTTTGAACCGGGACCTGGCCTTCGCGGGCATCTCGAAGCGGGACGCCTTGGACCGGGTGATCGACGTCCACGCCCTCCGGCACACCCACGCGACGCTTTTGGCCCAGCGCGGCGTCTCCCCGACGGTCGCCAAGTCGTCCATGCGGCACTCCGACGTTCGCCTGACGCTCAACGTCTATTCTCACCTTGAGTTAGGCGACATCGCCGAAGGCGTCAATAGGCTCCCCGACCTGCTGGGCGGCGAGAGTTGAATGCATTTCTGCGAGCCCGATCCGAAACCTTGAACACGTTGACTTTCAGAGGGGTTTTGGTAGTATTAAAAGACATACGAGATAAGATCGCCACAGAACTGCGACCACCTCGGACAAACAATGATTTCATCAGCATATTCATACACATGAAAAATACTCGTGGTACATCAAAATGGCTTCTTACCGAACGAAAAAAACGTAGTTTGAGTCAGGCAAAATTTTCTGTAGTGGTAGGCATCAACCAGCACATCATATCCGCATGTGAAACAGGCAAGACTACACTCTCGTCGGTACAGATATCGGATATTGAGGCCAAGATGAGCCAATTTGATCAGTCGCTTCTTGAAGGCGGGGTCAAATTGTATTCTCGCCAGCTTTCCAGAGAGCCGGGCGCTTCATCGTCGAAAAAGACGGTCAAAGCGAAAAAGAAGACTACCAGTGCCGCAATCAACTTTCTCGCCGAGGCTGAAAAAAAGTATGCATCGAATCGGCCATATTTTTCGTGCGTGAAAAAACCTCGCGCCATCTCTCTGTTTTCGGGTTGCGGCGGTCTTTGTTTAGGGTTCAAACAAGCAGGTTTTCGCATCTTGGGATTCGTTGAATTGATCGACAACTATCGCAAGACCTACGAGATGAATTTTCCTGAGCCTTTGTGCTTGGGCAGCGACATCTGCAAAATCACCGACGAAGAATTGGATCGGTATGCCTCGTTGCTGAGTCCGGTTGACGTCGTCTTCGGCGGCCCGCCATGCCAAGGTTTCAGTCTGGCAGGCAAACGTGACGCCAAGGACAAACGTAATACTCTTTTTCAAGAGCAGATACGATTCATTCGCCATTTTCAGCCCAAGGTTGTACTCTTGGAGAATGTTCGCCTTCTCACATCAATGAAGACCCCTCAAGGTGGCTTTGTCATTGATGAAATTATGTCTTCTTTCGAAGAAATCGGATATCATTGCGAATTTCAAGAATTGAATGCACAAGACTACGGCGTTCCGCAGTTTCGCGAGCGAGTTATTTTTCTCGCTGTAAAGAAAGGCGTGAAGGATTTACGGGTTTCGTTTCCTGAACCCACGCATGAAGCCAAACCAAGCCGAACTTTTTTCGGACATAGCATTAAGTATGGGACTTTTCGTGACGCGACGGCTGATCTTGAGCCATTGGAGTCGGGAGAAGCGTCTGAAACCGACCCCTATCATTGGGCGGTAACGCACCCCGAGCGAGTGATAAGGTGGCTCAAAGACGTACCCGAGGGTGAGAGTGCTCACGACAATATCGACCCGGACAACCGCCCGCCTTGCGGCTACAACACCACCTATAAGCGCATCAAATGGGATGAGCCCTGTTCTACGATCGGCACGACATTCGGAATGATCTCCGGTTGTCGTAATGTTCACCCTGTAAACACAAGAAGCTTGACGGTCCGGGAAGCCATGAGATGTCAGACCTTTCCTGACGACTTTAAATTCGAAGGCAATTGGGGCGATATTCGTACAATGATTGGGAATGCCGTGCCACCGCTTTTTGCACAGTCACTGGCAGCCCATATTGCGAAAACAATCCTTCGTGGTCGCCAATAGTCTTCATGGATCGGCTTTGATGTCGTTGAAATACCCTGCCTTGAGGTTGAACTGGAGTTGGGTGGGATGCTGCCTGTTGCCGGCACGTTGGAACTGCACGAAACCAAACCTCGGGGCAAGATGCATGGCGGGATCGTGTTTCCAGCTACCCTTTCGGATTTTGTATTCGTTACAATGAAAACCGTTGAATCGCCTCGAATACTTGACGATCTCATCCATCGAAAAAATCGCCATCGAGCGAGAAGACGCATCCTCGCATTTATGCGTCTGGTGTAAAATGTACGAAGGTTCAATCGGATCGTTCGGATACGCCTTTTGAAGCAGAAGCCTTGTGATTTTGTCTTGGTGTTTTGAAAAAATATCACATTCCCATTCTTTCCTTGCCGATGTGGGCAGTTCCTCCCAAAACCACCGTTTCGTATCCGAAGCTCGCGAAGACATGTCGGCAACCATGTCGGACAACTTGAACCCGGAGTTTCCAATATTATCCGGTGTGAATCCCGAATCGCCGCAAAAGCAACGCATCGCATTTACCGCTTTGTCGGATACTGGAATGCCATGCGATTTGAGCAATTCACAAAACGCACTTGCAGTCGTGAAGTATATCTGGTCGTTGGTCGGAGACTTTTTATTGCAGACCTTGACGGATACGCCTCTCTCAATGACCTCCTTGCCAACATGAAAACGTACAACAATGTCGCTTTTTGACTTTGTGCCTTTGCCTTTTTGCTTGGTGGCGTCACACTTTTCCATCGTAGCGTGGCCGCCGAGCCATTCGGTTTCGATTGAATCGAATCCGCTTATTTTTTCGGTGAAAATAATGTAGCGAAGCAGTTCTATTTCCGCCCTGCCCGTGATACAATGCGTGTGAGGTGGAGCACAAAAAAGAGACGACGTCTTTTTCACGCTGCTGATTCGGTCGGCAAGTTCTTTTTCAAATGCATGGCCTCTTTTGCGGCCTGTCGTGCCGGCATCAATTTGCGATTGATGTCTTTGATCCGTCGGTTTTTGGGCCATATTATCGCTCCGAAAATTGAAGGGCCGAACTGGGCAGTTGAAGAAACGTCAATTCGTATTGTAGCATTGGTTTGATGCGTCGACTATCCCCTGTCCCTTCGACAGTGAAATTGACGCCAATCAGACAAGCGGAGCGGGCCATGACGGATATTTTTTCTCTCGAAAAACGCCGCGAAATCATGGCAAAGGTAGGGACTCGCGACACCAAGCCAGAGAAATTGGTGCGATCAATTATTCATCGCATGGGATTTCGATTCGCACTGTGCAAAAAAGGGTTGCCGGGCAAGCCCGACATTGTTTTAACGCGGCACAAAAAGGTGATCTTTGTTCACGGTTGTTTTTGGCACGGCCATCCAAAATGCAAGAGAGCAACCGTTCCCGCGACCAATACGGAGTTTTGGGTAGACAAGATTGAAAGAAACAAGACAAGAGACAAAAAGGTTTTGAGAGTGCTTCGCAAGGAGGGTTGGCGGGTTTTAGTTGTTTGGGAATGCGAGTTAACCAAGCTCGAAAAGCTAATTCGAAAGATCAAGAAATTCCTTGATGTCGATTAGCCGACTTTGTTTGGCTGACTTCACAATATCGAGCGGGGCTCCTCTTCACAGTGAACCCGCCAGCGAACGCCTTTGCTGCGACGTACAAAAACTTCGCTCGTTTACGCGATTCTCAGTTGGGAGAGCGTCTGGCTGGCAGCCAGAAGGTCATCGGTTCGAGCCCGTTATCCTCCACTTCGACGTAAACCTAATAAAGACAACGGTTTGCGCCCCAATCTCAAACGGCCTTTGAGCTTACGAAAAAGCTCGAAGGCCGTTTTTTTGTCGCTTTTGGCAGCCGAAATCGCCGAAACTGCCAAATCGACATGACAGGAAAGGACAGGAGATGACACGCTGCCAGTGAACAGGCGCGTGAACAAGAAATACGTCTCCCCTCCGTCGAAACCGGCGGAAACTCTACGAATCCCGGCCTCCGGCGCGGATTTTCCCACGGATCGCCTTCTGGGCGGAGCCTGACGTTTGTCGGCGCTCTCGAACCCCCCCTCTCTTGCCGCCCTGTCGCCCACGCTTCGCCCCAGTCGCGTTCCATTTCCGGGATCGGCCTTTCTCCCGACTTCCGTTCCCCCGGCCCACGTCGGCCCGTTTTCGCGGCGCCGTTTCTCTGACGAAAACCCGACAAAAAGTCGGGAAAACGTCAGGGAGATCGCCCCACCGGTTTGGTACGATGATCCGAACTCCCGGAAATCCAGAGGAATGAAAACCGAAACATTTTCCTTGCAAAATCCTTGCGAAAAACAAGGAAATCGCAAGGAAATCCCGATGGCCGGTCTGGTAAGATGTCCGGGGCATTGGTAACGCCAACGTTCCCAAGCCTCATTTTTGAAAAAAACGCCGTGGTTTTTATCACGAAACCCTTGAAAACACAGGGCGAAAATGGATGCGATCTTTTTTCCGATGGTAACGCAAAAAGTAACGTTGCGGAGAGCGCCGTCTGATAAAATCCAAGATCAAACAAAAACAAGCGCAACCGAGCGCAAGACCGAACGCTTGGGAAATATTCATTGGGTACAATGAAAGCATGACGTACCCCGGACTGGGGAACCGGGTGCGGGGCTCTTTGGCAATCAGGTAGCGAAAAAATAAAAAAGCCCCTCGGAGTTGGCGGGACTCCGAGGGGCGTGGGGATGTGTTTTAGAAAGAGGTTCTCAACGCGAGAGGTTGATCACGCACTTTCCCGTGCTCTCACATTGATGGCAACCCAGGCAACCGGCGATGGGTTTGTTGCCGATCCAGAAGAATTCACTGTCGACTCCCGCGTCGTTTAGCGCATTGGAGACTTCCTGTAGCGCTTGGTGAGTACAACCGTTTTGATGCGGACTGCCATTGACCAAAAGAACTTTCATTGTTGATCCTTTCATTTACGAGTGATAATTTCAAGCGTGAATTTGAAGGCTTCGCTATTCGTTTTCGTAATTCTTTCGCATATATGCCCGAAAATGGTTGGTATAAAGCGCCGCATTTTCGAGTAATGCGAATCGCTGTTTTTCGTCCAGCTTTCTCATTGCGTCGTTTTCCGCTTTTCCAATTTGAGGAATGACGCTTTCGGCGTATTTTTTGCCTTGTTTGGTCAAACGGATGAACTTATTTCGTCTATCCGACGCCGATTCGGTCAGCGTGATGATGCCCTGCTTGAGAAACCCGGTAATAATGGCATTGACGGTTTGCTTGGGAAGAAACGTCACCTCGCAAATCAACTTTTGCGTGCATGTTTCCGGATTGTCGAAAATGACATTCAGGGCAAATAAACTGCTGTAGGGCATTCCAATGGCTTTGGCGTACTCACTGTAAGAACTTGTCAGTTCCCGCCATAACCGATAATATTCGAAAACCTGCTCCGTCACTGTATCTTTGCCCATGTTCGCTCCTGATTTCCGGTCGGATTACAACCGCCCTTTGTCTTTTCTTATATTCGGCAATTTTAGTCCCAAACTTAACAGTCCCATTTGGGATTATAATATTCGATGATTTCGTTCGTGTCAAGTGCTATTTTGAATTTTTTGAAAACGCCCTTTCGGCAGGCGATGGACTGTCCCCTTCTCCCACCGTAACGCCCACGGATGGCCCCTGTTGCGTCTTCCCTGGTGACTTGGCCTTGGGGCGGGTTCTCGGCGCGAGAGGCCGGATCGGGTAGAATCATTGAAGCGAGGTTGTTTCCCGGCGGTGACAAAACATTGAATCGAATCCCATGAAACAAAAGACATACAAAATCTGTCAAAGCTGTGCCATGCCGCTCAAGCACGATCCGCAAGGCAGCGGCACGGAAGCCGATGGCACGAAATCGCCGATGTTTTGCAGCTCCTGCTATCAGGACGGCAAGTTCACCGGCGAGTTCAAGACCGCTAAAGAAATGCAGGAATTCTGCAAGGCGAAACTCGTCGAGATGAAGTTCCCGCGAATCGTCGCCTGGCTCTTTACCCGTGGTATTCCCAAACTGGAACGATGGCAGTAACACTGGAAGGGGAAATGACGAAGAACCTCCTCGAACTTTCAGCCCGCATGGAAAAGCGGGCTCGGGAAATCGTCGATGAAACGGCGGTCGTCGACATTTGGCGGTCGGTCGGTGCGGAGGTCAGTCTGGTCGGTTCGCTGAAAATGGGATTGATGATGAAACACCGCGATATTGACTTTCACATTTACTCGTCGCCGCTGGACGTGTCGGTGAGTTTTGCCGCGATGGCGAAGCTGGCGACCAATCCCCGCGTTGAACGCATCGAATACGTCAATCTGATCCGTACCGGAGAAGCCTGCATCGAATGGCATGCTTGGTATCGTGACCGGGACGACGAAATCTGGCAACTCGACATGATCCACATTTTGAAAGGCTCGCTGTACGACGGATATATGGAACGGGTGTCGGATCGCATCCTGCAAGTCATGACGCCGAAAATAAAACGAACGATCCTTCAACTCAAATACGATACGCCCGACGAAGAAAAGATCGCCGGGATTGAATACTACCAAGCCGTGATCCAGGGCGGCGTCATCGATTACGATGAATTCGTCCGGTGGAGAAAAACCCATCCGCTCGACGGCGTTCTTCAATGGATGCCGTGATTCTTCCGACGATCATTTTCACAAAACGATGATACGCAAATTGATCGAACAAGACCGCGAGACGGTTCTCGCCTATCTCTCCGCTGAACCGGCCCATGTGACGTTTTTCGTCGCCGATATCCGCGATTACGGTTTCGACGATCCTCGCTTCCTTTTGTGGGGATCGCCCACGCCAGAGGGCCGAGAACCGTTCGAGTACGTTTTCTGTTTGTTTTATAGCTGCGTTCACGTCTACTCGAAGTTCAGCTCGGTCGACGTCGCCGCGATCTGCCGGTTCCTCAATGAAAACAAGATCGACTTCAAAATGATCGCGGGCAAGGAATTGCTCGTCGAGCCGTTTACGAAAAGCATTGCCTTTCAAAGCGAACATCGTTGCTACCTTGCTGAGTTGAGACGGGAGAATTTCGTTCCACACGGCGATGAGCATATCGCCGTCGAATGGGCGACAGTGCAAGACGCCGAAGAAATCCTGCGGCTCCGTGCGAGCATGCCGGAGTTCCGTGATTTCATGATGCCGCTCGAACAGCTTGTCGACATGCTCGCGACCGGCAAAGGAAGGGTGCTGAACGTCCGTGAAAATGGTCGCATCGTCGCTTCGGCAACGGAAAGCTGTCTGGGCCGAATCGGTTACGTTTGCACCGATCCAGCGTTCCGGGGACGCGGTTACGCCTCCGTGCTGGTCTCGAAACTGTCGGAAATCCTCCTTGCGGAAGGAGCCGTTCCGAACCTTGCCTTCGAAAACCCGGCGGCGGGGAGCATTTACCGACGCCTCGGTTTTCAAGAAGTCGGAAGGACCGCCGTGTTTTCAAAATGAAATTGTCATGAGTCACACCGATTACCTGGAGATCAACCGCCGGGCGTGGAATTGGAAGACCGGCCTTCATTGCAAGTCGCGGTTTTACGACGTCGACGGATTTCTCGCCGGACGGGGTTCCCTCAACGAAATCGAGACGAATATTCTCGGTGACGTTCACGGTAAGTCGATCCTGCATTTGCAATGTCATTTCGGGCAGGATTCCCTGTCGCTCGCCAGACACGGCGCGAAGGTTGTCGGCGTCGATCTGTCCGATGCCGCCATTGAAAAAGCGAAAGAGTTGAACCGAACTCTCAGTCTTGACGCGGAATTTATCTGCTGCGACATTTACGATTTGCCGAACCGACTCGATACGAAATTCGATATCATCTTCACTTCCTACGGCATTCTCGGTTGGTTGCCTGACCTCAACCGCTGGGCCGGTGTCGTCTCGCATTTCATGAAACCGAACGGTCTGTTCGTGCTGGTCGAGTTCCACCCGGTCGCCTGGATGTTCGACCCCGATTTCAAGAAGATCGACTATCCGTATTCGTCGCAAGAGCCGATCGTCGAGGAAACGGGGACCTACACCGACGCCCAAGAGGACACGGTGATGCCGACCGTCACTTGGAATCACGGTATCGGCAAGGTCGTCACGGCGTTGGCGAAACAGAGGATCATCGTCGAGGAACTTGCCGAGTACGATTATTCCCCGTATGATATTTTTCACGGAGCCGTGGAAAGCGAACCGGGTCGTTTTCGACTTTTCGACGGCAAGATTCCACTCGTGTACTCGCTTGTAGGTCGACCGGAAAGACTGTGAACGAAAAAATGAGAAAAGAATTCATCTGTCACTGCGGAACCGTGTTGCTCGTTTGCGCTTGCCTCGCTTCCATTTCTCAAGCGAAGGAAACGCCGGATTGGGTGGAGGTCAGTGCCGACAAGACGCATTTCGTGAACAAGACGGCGGGCGAACCTATTCTGTTCTGGGGCGCGAACTACGATCACGACACGAAATCGCGGTTGATGGACGACTATTGGGCGGACGAATGGGACACCGTCGTCCAAGATTTCGACGAAATGAAAGACTTGGGACTGAATGTCGTGCGTATCCATTTGCAGGTCGGCCGGTTTATGGATTCCGCGACGCAACCCAATGGGCAAGCCTTGGAACGGCTGTCCCGATTGGTCCAAGTCGCCGAATCGCGGGGCTTGTATCTCTATATCACTGGGTTGGCATGCTACAAAAAAACGAATATTCCCGCCTGGTATGATGCGCTGGACGAAGAAGGCCGTTGGACCGCTCAATCCGTGTTCTGGAAACATGTCGCGCGTACCTGTGCTTCGAGCCCCGCCGTCTTTTGCTATGATTTGATGAATGAGCCGATCGTGCCGGGTGAACCGACCGACGATTGGCTGACGCCGGAAGGGTTCGGCGATTTCTTTTTCGTGCAAAAGATCACACGAACACCGAACGGAAGAAAATCACACGAAATCGCGAAGGCGTGGGTCGACCGCTTGGTTGCGGCGATCCATTCCGAAGACAAACGCCACTTGATCACGGTCGGCGTCATTCCGTGGGCGACGGTTTGGCCGAACGCGAAGCCATTGTTTTACGACCCGGTCGTTTCGGAGAATCTGGATTTCGTGAGCGTCCATTTCTACCCGGAGAAAGGTGAAGTCGACAAGGCGCTTCAAGCACTCAATGTCTATGCCATCGGCAAGCCTTTGGTGATTGCCGAGATGTTCCCGTTGAAATGCAGTATCGAAGAGATGGACCGCTTCATCGACGGATCGAAACCGATCACTCAAGGATGGATCAGTTTCTACTGGGGCAAAACCGTTGAAGAATACGCGAAAATGTCGTCGCCGGCAATCGGCGACCTCATCACGAAAGAGTGGTTGGAGTATCTCAAATCAAAGCGACCGGATGTATGCCCAAAATGAAACCGCAGGGGCTGAGCATCGTAACACAGATAACTTTTCATGCCGATCAACGTTGAAATCAAGGTGCGTCTTTCGAATTTGCCAAAGTCGCCGCAGGAGATCGAAGAAATCGTCCGCAATCATGCCAAGAATGAAGGCATGATTCTGAAACAGAGCGACACGTTCTACAACGTACAGGAGTGTCGGCTCAAGCTCCGTCTTCAAGGCGACGGAACGGGCGACTTGATCCGATACCACCGCACCGTCCAATCCGGTATCAACGTATCGCGGTATGAACGAGAATTCGTCGATTCGTCGGAAGAAAAACATGCGGAAATGGTGAATCGGTACGGGATCAAGGGAATTGTCAGGAAGAAGCGGAAGCTCTATCTGGTTGACGGAACGCGATTTCATTTCGACTGCGTGGAAGGACTCGGTGACTTTCTCGAAGTCGAAATCGTGCTTCAAAATGAGGACGAAATCGGCACCGGACTCGCCGAAGCCCGCCGATGGATGGAAACGCTTGGCATTAACGAGGATATGATGATCCGTTCAACTTACGAAGATATGTTGACAAAAATCGAATCAGTAACCCCCGCCGACTTCCCGGAAATCGTCGACGTATGGGAGGCATCCGTCCGGGCGACGCACGATTTTCTAAGCGAATCGGACATTCAATATCTCAAGCCGCTCATTCTGAACGAATACTTGAAGGCGGTCGAACTGTTCTGTATTCGAGAGGAGGGAAAAATTCTCGGCTTCCTCGGTCTGTCACCGGACAAGATCGAAATGCTTTTTGTCCGCCCCGATGCTCGCGGCAAAGGGGTTGGCAAAAACCTGGCGCGGTTTGCGATCTATGAAAAAGGAATCCGCAAGGTCGACGTCAACGAGCAGAACCCGCAAGCGGTCGGTTTTTACAAACACATTGGCTTCGAAGTCGTAAGCCGATCGCCGCTTGATCCGCAAGGAAAGCCGTTTCCGATTCTTTCGATGGAACTGAAAAAATGACTCGCACATTGAAACTCAGTATGTACGCCGCGATCAGTCTCGACGGATTCATCGCCAGCCCGGACGGTAATATCGACTGGCTGACCGAGCACGGTTCGCAAGACGATCTCGAAAACGACGACGGCTACAAGGAATTCCTCGGTTCCGTCGACGCCCTTGTCATGGGCGGCAAGACGTACCGCCAAGTCCTGACTTTCGGCGATTGGCCGTATTCCGGAAAGAAATGCGTCGTTGTTTCACGCTCGGGATCAAAAACGAATTTGCCGAACGTTTCCTTCACCGCCGATTCGCCGGAACAAATCGTCGAGTGTCTGCAAAACGAGGCCTGCCGCCACGTTTGGGTGATGGGCGGCGGCGAGATTCACTCGCTGTTTCTTCGGGCCGGATTGATCGACGAAATGCGAATCTTCGTGATGCCGAAAATCCTCGGCGAAGGAATTCCGCTGTTCGTCCCGCCGGTTCCCGACGTCCGTTGGAAACTGCTGAGCCAGAAAGAATGGCAGGCGAATATCGTCGAACTGCGGTATCAGCGAGCGGATATTCCGTCATGAGTCTCTGGACGCTTCACCCCGAAATCTCTTGACACCAAGTGTTCGCTGTCTGGCGGGAAAGGGCTAATCGTGAAAAATCATTGAAACAGTTGCTTTTCTCGTCCACCATTCAAGTCATGCACCACGACATCAACGATTGACCACTCATTTCTTACGAGGAATTAGTCATGAAATTACTTGCAATCAACGGAAGTCCCCGCAAAAAAGGCAATACCGCGCAACTGTTGGAGAAAGTGATGGAAGGCGCCGCTTCAAAGGGTGCGGATACGGAGTTGGTTCATCTGTATGACTTGAAATACAACGGTTGCATCGGTTGTTTCCAGTGCAAGGAAATCGGCGGCAAATCTTTTGGTCGCTGTTCCGTCAAGGATGAATTGTCTCCATTGCTGCAAAACGCCCACGAAGCCGAGGTGATCGTGCTGGGATCGCCTTTTTACTTCGGTACCGAGACGGCTCAAATGCGGGCCTTTCTGGAACGCTTCCTGTTTCATTATACTTTGTTCTCCAAAATCAAGCCGTTTCCCGCTCCGAATAAAAAAGCGACGGCACTCCTTTACACGATGGGGCTTCCTCAAGACAAGATGGATGAATTCGGAGTAACGTCGTTCATCAATAATCGCACCAAATCGTTCATGGAGCGGGTCTTTGGAGCGTGTGAGATATTTTTGAGTTGCGATACAAGACATTTTGCCGATTACAGCAAATACGACACCGACGTATGGGACGTATCGGCCAAACTCAAAAGACACGAGGAAGTCTTTCCTAAAGAACTGGAACAAGCCTATGATTTCGGAGTCAAACTGGTTTCCTGATCCATTCATATCTTTTGCGACAAAATCATTGAGAAAGAATAGACGTTCATGAATATCGAAATTCGTCGTGAGAAAAAAAGGATTATCGGAAAGTCGAGGAATTGACTCGGGAAGCGTTTTGGAATCTTTATGTGCCCGGCTGCAGCGAGCATTTGATCGTCCATCAATTACGACAAAGCGATGATTTCGTGCCGGAATTGACTTTCGTCGCGGTTTTGGAGGACAGAATCGTCGGCAATATCGTTTTCAGTCGTTCGAAAATCGTCACCGCCTCCGGAATTGAACATCTGACGCTCACTTTCGGTCCGGTGAGCGTTTTGCCCGAACTGCAACATAAGGGAATCGGGACGATCTTGATCAATCACGCCATCCAATCCGCCGCCGGGATGGGGCACAAGGCGATTGTGATCTTCGGATATCCGGAGTATTACGCTCGCTTTGGATTTCGTCTCGGCAAGGATTTTCAGATCAGCACGTCGGAAGGAAAATATCACGCCGCTCATCAAGTGCTGGAACTGGCTCCCGGCTCGCTCGACGGTATTTCAGGCCGGTATTTTGAGAGGGATCTTTTCAATACCGACCCCGACGAGCTGGAAATCTTCGACCGCACCTTTCCGACCAAAGAGAAGGCCGAGGCCGAGAGCCAGAAGAAATTCGCCGAAATGCTTGACTCTTTTTTACCATGAGACTCTGGTCGCTGCATCCGAAGTATCTCGACACGAAGGGCCTGCATCTAAGCGGACAGGCAAGGAGTGGAAACGGCTATGAATCTTGGAAAACGGATTGCCGAGTTGGTCCAACTGATTGCGTAACCAAACCTCAAACATTATGATGAAAGGAAAGTACCATGCAAAAACAAAAGGATATGTTTTCCGACATCACGCAAGTCATACGTGATGCGCTAGGTGCGCGACTGGCTCCTTCGGCCGTTACGTTTATGGACATTCTTGACGATGATATTCTGTTCGAATTTCCTTACGCCCCGCCAAACGGGGTTAAAAGCGTAAGGGGCAAAGCCGAGCTTGCCGAATATCTGTCGAAATTGGACGGTACCATTTCCGTTGAATCCATGGCCTTGGAGCGATGCATCTTGGAAGATTCGACGAATTCGGCGGTCCTTGAAATTTCCTGTCGCGGTTTCAACCCCAGGACTGAATATCGTTACGACCAGCGTTATGTTTCCGTACTGACGCTGCGCGACGGACATATTACCGTCTTTCGCGACTATTGGAATCCACTGGTGATTTTGACCTCAGTCAAGGGAGAAGCGGCATTAAATGAATTATTCTCGTAACGCCGCGTTTTTTGTTGAACACATACCATGAGACTCTGGTCGCTGCATCCGAAGTATCTCGATACGAAGGGCCTGCTTGCCGTTTGGCGGGAAGGGTTGCTGGCGAAGCATGTCCTCGAAGGCAAAACGAAGGGATACAAAAACCATCCGCAGTTGGAGCGGTTCAAGCAACAGGAAAATCCGGTCGAAGCGATTTCGCAATACCTTGCCGAAATTCTGGCCGAATCGGAACGACGCGGTTATCATTTCGACGCAACAAAAGTCGTGAAACCGAAGCGGTCGATCACGATTTCCGTGACGAGAGGACAAATTGATTACGAAAAAGAACACCTCTTGAAAAAACTGGATGTTCGCGACCCCGACGCCGCCGAGCGATTGCGGAACACGAAGCGGATCATGCCGCATCCGATGTTCGTCATTGTTCCCGGCGGCGTGGAAGCATGGGAAAAACGCTGAGGCCGCAAATTCGTCGAATTCAGACCGTGAAATCCTTGTTTCCGAGTCCTTCGTAGTAGTTTCCGCTGGTCGCGTTGAATTGAACGACGACGAAGTCGGGATCGAGCGGCCCTTGCGGATAGTACATCGTCATGAAGTCCTGCCAGAGCGATTTTCGTAACTCGTCGTCCCAGGACAGTTCGACCGTCCCCATCAGCATGAAACCACGGCAGATTATCGGGTTGGCATACAACGACGTGGAATATGGGGAAATGTTGGAAAAAGTATGGGACAACTTGAAGGAAAAACCAGAAAACGCCCGCTACCACTTTGTCCATAAAGCGAATAACCTGTTGTTCAAACGGTCGGAAATTCAGATCGGAAGAGAAGATATTCGATTGGTCCCGTTTTATCGGGTGGATGAATTCGGACGGTTTCATTATTACCTGACGAACATGCCCCGTGAGCTACGGCCTTTCATCCGCTTAAACGGCAGGAAGCTCGTCAGCTACGACATTGTTTCCAGTCAGGTTATCTTTTTCGCAATGGTTACTCGGGATGAGTCTCAAGAATGGATCGACTTCTCACCGATTATTCAGGAAATTCAAGAATGGTATCCCCAGTTTTTACCCGAGGGATTGTTTGAGAAAGAAGGAGAAAACAAATCCAACCAACTTTCTTGGACTCTCAAAAAATACCGAAACACACGGCTCCGAAATGAGATCGATTCGCTATTTCGGCTATTGGAAGGTGATTTCTACCGGCATCTCATGGACAAAGCCAATTGGGAGAATAGCCGAGATGATTTCAAACAGGCTTTTTTCGAGATTCTTTTCGGCCCGAACAGGAATTGTCGCAACAAGGTATTTAAGGTATTCCGGCGAGAATTTCCATATATCACGTTACTTCTTTGGAAAATCAAAGACCTTGGGGGAATGCACCGCCGGGAGAAAGAGTTATCTTCGAACCACCCCGTCGAAGAGGATGGGGAAAATGAGAAGGAAAAGAAAACCGCTCAGCGTCGGGAGGTCTTGAGACTTTTGAAGAGAGAGGCGAAGAAGGAAGGGAAGTATTACGTCCGGCTTCCGCGATGGATGCAGAAGAAGGAAGCGGATTTCATGTTCAACAAAATCATTCCGAACATCGATCCGGAAAATAAACGTCCTTTTCTGCCGTTGCACGATTGTATTTTGGTAGAACGTTCAGGCCGTCGAAACGTCAAGAATATCAAACGGTTGATCGAAGACGCTTTCAAAAAAGAAGGAATTAAGGTCAATGTAAAGGAAAAGAATTGGTAAAAAGAGGGAATCATTAAAAATAAAAACCACGGTTCTTTAAGACATGTATGTTTCAGCCAAGATACGGAAGTTAAGCCTGACGAAAATTGTCTTGAGCCTTGAAATCGTGTGCTTTTTGGCCCTAATACGGCCACACTATTCGGCAATTCCGGTGGAAATACACCGTAATTGCCAAACGCCCAGCCTTGCTGATGTAGTGGAATTGCCAATAATTAATTATTAAATATTTAATTATTGGATTGACTTTGAATAAATAACATGCTGAAAATGAAATAATTAAATTTAAAAAAACACTTTTATTTTTCGTCGGTTTATTTTGAGAACGAGGTAATAAACGAAATAAAAAAACACACTTTTTAGAATTTAAAAAAACCGGCTATTGGCTGCCCTCATTAGATGTCCGAGGATTTATTGGTGGGTTTCGATTTTTTTGCCCAATAAAAAACTCCCGGTATAACCGTAACTTTTCCATATTCGCTGATGAATTCCGAATAAGATCGAGATGTGTCATAATTAAAATTTGGAATTAATTACCCGATCATAACATTATTTTTTCACAGGGATTCTTTGTTATTCTGAATGGTTCGCAGATATTCTTGCCTAAGTCCTTTTTTTCGGAAAACGCCCATGAAACGAAAACCGGCGATCATCGTTGTATCCTTCCTGTTGATCGGCTCCGGCGGGTTGTTTTGGTTCTTTCGTTTGGATGATTCGACCTGTTCTCAGCCGCTACCCGCTTATACGTTTCACAATTCGCCCGATAGCTTTAACCGCTTCGCCGTCGAGACGTATTTGAAACTCACCATATCCAAATGGGATGAAAACATTGTTTTCTCGCCGTATGCTCTTTCGACGACGCTGGAAATTCTCTATGCCGCCGCTTCGGACGAGATCGCAGGGCCGCTGGAACAGATGCTTCACTTGCCGCCCAAGACCTCGGCGATCAAGGTTCCAGCCTATCCGGCCCTGTTCGATTACAAGCCGCCGGGAAAGCCGAAGACCGCCGAAGAACGAAAGGTGAAATTCCCTCCGGTCCTCCTGATGGGAAATTCTCTTTGGTATTCAAGTGAATGTCCGGCCGATGTTGGTTTTATCGGTTCCATAAACGGGCATTTTCCCCTTGAAATCTTTTCCGTCGATTATAGGAAGAACTTGCCCGCGATCAACAAGAAAATGAATGCCTGGTCCAACCGGACAACCCAAGGGCTGGTTCGCAACGTCTCGCCCGACCTTTCTCATGAAACGGTTTTCTGTTTGCTCGGGACGCTTTATTTCAAATCCCTCTGGGAGAATAAATTTCCAACCTTCCGCACCCAAGACGGCGAGTTTCGCCTCCTTTCCGGAAAACGTATCGCGGTACCGATGATGAATGAGGAAATGACCGTTGCGTATTGGGAAAATGAGGTTTTGCAGGCTGTCGAGTTGCCTTACACGATGAGCGACCTTGCGATGGTGATTCTGTTGCCGAAATCGGATGACGGTCTCGCCGACCTTCAAAATCGTCTCAATGCCGAGGAGCTTGAAACGTGGTTGCAATCGATGGACGCCAAGGAGATTGGCGTTTCGCTGCCCAAATTTCGGCTGGAACAGGAAAACGATATTCGAAAAATTCTTGACAAAGAAATCGTTCGCGGGACATTTCCCGATCTGTTTCCCACGCTTCCCATTTCGCTGGAGAACACGAGTGCCGTCCAAAGCATCAGTCTGGAGATCGATGAGCACGGAACGGAGGCCGCCGTTTACACCGACATGGCTTACGCGAAATCGGCGGTTGGAGACTCGCCCGCGTTTGTCGCCGATCATCCATTCTTGTTCTTGATTCGGGACCGCAAAAGCGGGACGATCCTCTTCCTCGGCCGGGTCATGGACCCGAGTAGGAAGTAGAGTGGGAGAGACGGCGGAGGGAAGAACGATAGATAGAAAATCCCGATTACAGAGGTAAAATATCGTATTGAAAGATTTATATTTCTTAATGACAGTAGGCAAAGATTGGATTTTACTTGAAAAAAAAGATTTTTTCCCCTTTAAAAAGCGAAGCGTTAAGGAGCGGGAATCGGCGTTGAATTCGTGTAAAATTGGTGCGGCCCCTTGCTGAAACCTTCCAACGATGTATTCTTCTCAACGTCTTCATTGCCCGAAGCACACACAAAAAAAAACGGCATTTCGTGGTGTTGAGGAAGGTAATAATTGTCTCTAAATCCCGCATCAAAAAACACTTGAGATCAAAATGACCGAGCCGGTTCGAATCCGAATGATTGACGCGGCCAAAGATGCCGAGGCCGTTCTTCAAATTTACGCTCATTACATCGAGAACACGGCGATTACGTTTGAAACATCCGTTCCCGGCATCGCGGAGTTTGAACAGCGGATTCGTTCGATTTGCTCCCGGTTTCCCTTTTTGGTTTGTACGCTCAACGATACGGTCGTCGGCTATGCCTACGCCTATGCCCAACGAGAAAGGGCCGCGTACCAATGGAATGCCGAGCTATCGGTCTATGTGAAAAACGGATTGACAGGTCGCGGATTCGGCCGTGCCTTGTGTGGTGCGACGTTGGACATCCTGAAACGGCAGAGTATTCAAAACGTCTATAGCGGCATCGCCTTGCCGAACGCCGCCAGCGAGAAACTGAACGAACACCTCGGCTTCACGTTCGTCGGAATTTACCGGGAAACCGGATACAAGTTCGGCCAATGGCACAGTGTCGCATGGTACGAAAAATTTCTCGGCGATCACAACCTCGCCCCGGTCCCCATTATGCCGGTTCAACAGATTCCGGCGGAAACAATCGGCGACATCATCAGGACTTACGAAACAAATCTTGAGAAATAAGGCAAAATTCTTCACTTGACAGACACGAAACATTTGTCTAAAATGCAAAATGTCGTTAGTGAACGCCGCATTGTCGGTCGATATTATTTGCTGAAAGGAACCCGTCGTGAAACGCAACGCGACCTTAAATAAGCTCTCCACTCAACGGAAAGCCGAGATTTTCAAGGCTCTTGGCCATCCGACCCGGCTGCGGATCGTCGAGAAACTCGCCGAGGGGGAGCAGTGCGTCTGCGTGTTGCTCGAAATGTTCGACATTGACATGTCTACCCTCTCGCGGCACCTTTCCGTCCTGAAGAACGCTGGGATCGTGGTCGATGAACGACGCGGCAAGAATATTTTCTACAGCCTGACGTGTCCCTGCATCCTCAACATGTTCGACTGCATGGAAGAGGTCTTGAGCGACCGTTGACCGCTGGAAAACCGCACAAATTTTTTGAAATAACATTTGCATTTTTAGCCAATCGTGCAATTCTATGAGTAGAGAGAAGTGGATATTCACCGGGCTGGTCGGCGTCTTTCTCGTTGCGTATTATCTTCCCATCGGCAGCCCGAAGGTACAGGACGCCTTCATCGACGCCTTTCGGATGCTCCAGTGGTACGCGATGTTCCACACCCTCGCCTGCGTCGTTCCCGCGATGTTCATTGCCGGGGCGATTGCGACCTTCCTCTCGAAAGATGCGATCCTCAAGCACCTCGGCCCGAAGGCGAACCCGGTCGAAGCCTACGGCGTCGCGTCGATTTCCGGGACGATCCTTGCGGTCTGTTCGTGCAGCGTTCTTCCCATGTTCGCCGGAATTTACCGCATCGGAGCGGGACTCGGCCCGGCGGCGACCTTCCTCGTGGCGGGACCGGCTCTGAACGTCATGGCGATTTTTCTGACCGCCCGCGTCCTCGGATTCGAACTCGGCGTCGCCCGAACCGTCGTCGCGATTGCCATGAGCATCGTGATCGGTCTGCTGATGGCCTTGATCTTCCGCAAGAGCGAGGAAGAACGGATCGCCGCGACGATGCAACTCCCCGACCCGCCGCCGTCGAAACGGAAACTCTGGCAGACCGCCGCGTTCATTGCCGTGATGATCGCCTTCCTCGTGTTCAGCGATTGGGTCAATCCCGGCACGAAATTTTTCTGATCGTTTCGTACTTTGAGGGGTTGAAGATGCGTAATTTACGAAAATTGCCGATGACATAAAAACGAAAAAAGGCCACGATACACCTTGTTTAAGCCAAAACAAGGAGGTGAACCATGGCCCATGAACCCGC
>JAVBQI010000090.1:0-14674 GCA_031549145.1 Thermoguttaceae bacterium
GGCAAGAATCCGTTTTCTCATTTCGTTGGGAATCGGTTTCATGGTGGGGCTCCGTGCGAGGAATAAACGAACATCCTGTCAAGGCCACCATGATAACCGATAAGCCAATTTTACAGTATAGCAATTTTTGAAACGATCTAACACGCTTTGAGCGTATTGGTTAAAAACGTCTTCCGGTGATTTCTGAGCTAGATATCGAACATGGATCTTTTCATGGATGTATTCGCGAAACGGTCGATATTCATCAACGAGAAATCGCGGTTTTCGCCACTGTTGAGCAATTACGGCAATTGGTTTATCTCCCACAACAACCCATGTTGCCTCATCGCCGCTTATTTTGGCGAGATAATTAATCTTGACGATACAATTAACGACATCGTCCAAAGTTGCTGATTCTTTGACGGCAAGCGTATGGTGATGTGGTGCGTTGCAGTCGTCGCCAGCACAAACGCTGTCTCTTTCCAATAGGATTTCCATAAAGCCGACGGTCATTTAATCATCCCTCCTGTTTCATCTTGTACAATTTCGACGGGCGATGTCCGGCAGATTCGGCGTAATAGGGGGTTTCGAGGACCTTGTCCTCGATTTTTCGGCGGAAGTTCGCCTTGAGGAGTTCGCAGCCCAGGATCGTTTCGTAAACCTGCTGCAGTTGCGTCAGCGTGAACCGCTCCGGCATCAGGTGAAAAACGATATCGGTGTACTCCGCCTTGTTCCGCAACCGGTCAAGAGCGTAGGAAATCATCCGGGCATGGTCGAACGCCAAACCGCCGGAATCGACGATCCGTTCCGTTTCGAGTCGGACTTTGCCGTGCGTTTTGATCATTTTCTCCAGCTGGGACGCGAGCGAAATCCCCTCGCTTTCGAGTGATAGCGAGAAGCGTTGTTTTTGCACGGAACCGGCCTTGCCGATTGTCTTGTTCTCGTTCGTCAAGGATTTCGTGACCGTAAACCATTTCGCGTCGGCGGCATCGTCTCCGGCCTGAAGGTCGAGGGGCATGCTGTCGATCAGTGCCATATACGAACAGCTGATCACGCGGGTCCTCGGATCACGCCGCGGCTCCCCCCAAGTGTAAAGCTGCTCCATGTACACGTTGTGCAGGCCCGTCTCTTCCGCCAACTCCCGCGCGGCAGCTTCGTCGAGGCTTTCCGGAGCGCGAACGAACCCGCCCGGCAAGGCCCAACGCCCCTTGAACGGATGTCCGCCGCGCTCGACGAGCAACACCTTCAGCTCCCGCTCGGCCAACTTGCGGTAGTTTTCTTGAGGCCGCTCGGCAACGGTAAAAATAATCATATCGACGGTTACCGACGGCCGTTCGAATTGCGACGGGTCGTAACTTTTCAGAAATTCCGCTTCCGTTTGTTCGCGTTGATTCATTTTTCAGGGAAAAATTCGGATTGGCGTCATGTAATTATCTATATGATAATATCAAAATAATTCTATGTCAAGTGCCAATGCCGTTTTTTTGAAAACCGGTTGGTCGTAGCCGTGTTGGGTAGCAGGTTTCGCCCCCGAAGAACCTGCGGATTCGCCGATCCGCTCACAGGTGTGGTGAGAGATTTACTGACAAGGCAGTATACGCAAAAAACGAACGCGGCAAACAGCAGCCCGAAGCGGCCGGGTTGGCACCGCGTTTTCGTAGGAGATATACCGTAGCCGTTATATCAGGAGAAGCGAGGCGGCCGACCGACGGTCGGTCGCCTCGGCGTATGACGCAAGAAGAGATTCAATTTTTTACGCAGGTCAATACGCTTTACTCTTCCTCCACCTCCTCTTCATCCTCATCGGAATCGGAGTATCCGCCGTTCTGCAACTCTTTGGCGAGTTTCGCCAGATCGATGAAGCTCGCGACGACCGAACCGGGAACGGCGATTTTCATTTTCTGAGTGTAGTTTTGAATCTCGTTTTCCAAGGTGATCTTCGCGTCCGGAGCGGATTTTTCCAATGCACCGAGGACCGCTCCGGCGTGTTCGTGCAGTTCGTCGATTCCCAAAGCCCGCAATGCCTTGGCGATTTTCGCGGGTGAGCCGACGGCGAGCAGTTTCGGCAGCGGCTTTTCGGATTTCGAATCGGTGATCGCTTTTTTGAGCGTTTCTTCCGCCTTCTCGTCCGAACCGCAGGCGGCGCAGACGGCGTCGTCTTTGATTCCCAGATACAGTTGGAACGATTTATTTGCCCAACTTTCCGGCAGTTCCAAATTGGGAACTTCGTTGAGCGGCAGGCTGATGCGGCTCAGCTGGTAACCTTCGAAGCTCCCGTAATTCAGTTTGACGTTCTTTTGCACGAATTCCGCGTCTTCTTCTCCGGCGTGATCGATCAGCTTTTTCAAGGCGTCGCCGATCAGCATTCCCTTGGAAACGGAGGAGGCGAAAAGGAGCGTTCCCGTTTCCGTGAAACTGCCGGCGCAATCCATTTTCCCTTTTTCAACGGTCGCGGTCGCGATTTCTTTGGCGAGAGCGGCGATTTCCGTCGCGAGCTGCATCTCTTTTTCGCCGAGATCGCTGTACTCCAACTGTTCCGCGAATCCGTCGGCATAAGCGTTGAACATGCTCAACAACGCTTCTTTTTGTGCTTCGGGAATTTCCTGGGCCGAAACGAACGCGAGAGCGGCCGCCGGTTGGAAGAAGCCGTTGAAATGAATTTTGGCGTTTTTCTGCAGTTGAATCGCTCGGGCCGCATCGGTCTCCGGCTTGACTTCCAAAACGGTGTCGATCGTGATCGCTCCGTCCGAAGGGGCGACGGCGATGCCAAACAGCATCGATTTGCCTTCGTCCAGGAGCGTTTCGATCTGCTCCGCCGAACGGTGAAAGGACTCGATTCGGGCGGGATCTTCCATTGTCGATTCGATCATTCCCAGATAGGAACCGACCAGTTCCTTCGGCGTGTTATCGAAATTCCATACGAACGAGAGGAGGTATTTTTCGTTCAACCCTTTCAACAGCTTCGTCGGATCCGGCGGGACGATGTCCGCGTTTTCTTCCGGATAGGCGATGAGCCAACCCGATTTCTGTTCGATCAGAAAGCTTCCTCCGAACATTTCAACGGAGAATTTTCCGTCGTCCATTTTTTCGGCGAGTTCGAAAAAGTAAGAAATTCCAGGGACGGCGTTTTTGAATTCGTCCAGGTTTTTGACCGGGAGAAACAACAGCGGAGCACAGTTTTCGCCGTCGGAGAGCAAGACCAGCCCGATCGGCTTGGTGTTGTCGAATCCCGGCATTTGGCCGAACATCATTTGAACCATCGCGAAAGCGTCCTGGGCCTCGGCCAGTTCGGCGAACTTTTCGGAAACTTTCATCAATTGCTCCAAACTCGAAACGCCGACCGACATCATCGGTTTGTACTCGGCCGCTTTCGCGAGAATCGGAACACACAGAAAAACGAACAACCAGGCGGCGATGAGATGGGAACGGAAGGTCTGTAGCAATCTTTTCATGTTTCAATTCTCCAAAAGAGTGAAAAAAGGTCGAAGGGTGATGCGAAAGGAAAACGGGAGGGTAGCGTTCAGCAAATATAAGCTTGTGATCGCTCCCTTCGTTATTCGGGCAACGGTTCTAAAAGGTCGGTTACCGTTTTTTTGTAAAACCCGCCCCGGATCACCGTCGGTTCGGTCGGTTTCTCCGGGGTAAAAAGTGCGAGGACTGGCACGCTGGGACTTCCGAGTTTCGCGAGAAAAACCGCGCCCTCCAGTTCCGATTTCGTGCAGTCCGCCTTGAGGGAAACGATTTTCTTGCGGTCCAACAGCGATTGGATTTCCTCGGTCTTGAGCACGGTCGCCTCGAAATACTTGCACGACATGCACCAATCGGCGGTAAAATCGACAAGTACCGGCCGCCCTTCGGTGAGAGCGGCGTTCAACGCTTCTTCCGTAAAGGGTTTCCAATAGTGATCTTCGCCGACTCCGGCCCAATCGTTCAGCCGGGAACGCATCGCGCTTTGCAAGGTGTACGGATTCGCGATTCCCGGAATGTCGAACGAAAAAACCAGGACGAGCCCGAAGCAAAGCAGCCCGAAAAACCAGGCCTTTCCCCGCTCGGAAGCCGGAGCCGTCAGCGGCAATCGCCCGATCAGCCAACAGGCGAACCAAAGCGCGAACATCAGCCCGACGACCGGGACGATGCAATCGAGGGAAATGAAATAGAGGATCCAAACGACGGCCAAAAGGAGGAAGAAGCCCATGATCTTTTTGAACGTGAGCATCCACATACCCGGTTTCGGCAAAAAGCGGAGTAATTCCGGAAATGCCCCGATCAACAAATAGGGGGAAGCCATTCCCAGGCCGATAAACACATAACCGATCAGCACGTTGGTGCCCGCTCCGGCCCGAATCTGCTCATCCGCCCAGCTCAGCGCCGGGGAAAGCAGCGGCGCCCCGCACGGAATCGCGAGCAGCGTCGTAATGATCCCTTTGAAAAACGCTCCGATCGCCCCTTCGCGGTCCATAAGCTCGGCTGACTTGCCGCTCCCGAGAAACGACGGCATCCGTAGTTCCCAAACGTCCATCAAACTGAGCGACATCGCAAAAACGATGCAGATCATGATGATGTTGAACAGATCGTAAGTAAACATCCGGCTCAGCCCCACGCTTAAAAGCGCGAGAACGACGAACACCGAAATCAGGCCGAGAGAGTACCAGACGTTGAGGGCGAAGGCACGGAGCCGACTTTGCCCCGCCTGCTCGAAAAACGAGAGAATTTTCAGCCCGATCACCGGCAAGACGCAGGGCATGATGTTGAGGATCAACCCGCCCAAAAAAGCGTAAAGCAGTGCCGTCTTCAAGTCGTTGATGTTGACCGTTTCGACCGGTTTGTAGCCGGATGTCGCCGCGCCGCCGGTCGAAGCGGTCGGCTCCGTTTTGGCGAGGCGATTCGCTTTTTCAAGCAACAGGCCGACATCGAGATTCGCATCCAACATCGCCTCAAACGGCTCGTTTTGAACCTGGACGCACAGACCATGCTCTCCCCCACAAACCTGCCCGTCGAATTTGCCGGCGACCGCGAGGCCGTCGAGCGTTTTTCCGGCGGCGAGTTTCAGCGGAGCGACCCAGGTCGCCTGATCGAGATGGGATTCGACCCGCAGGCCGCCGAAGACGTCGGAGATTTCGACATGCAAGTCCGAGGCGGTCAAAAACGGGCCGAGCTGTTGGTAATCCCCAGACGGATTGAGCGTGATTTTTCCCTTGAGCGGCCCCCCCGGCGGCTGTGTGATCGAGTACAGATGCCAACTTGGTTGAATTTTCGCGTTGAGGACGACATAGGCGTCCGCTCCCTTGGGATCGTTCGCCGGGGCTTTGGCCAAGGTCGCTTGGAATGTGACATAGACCGTGTCGGCTCCGACGGAAAAGCCCCCGGTTCCGCCGTACAGGTCGCTCAGCCCGTCCAAATCGACGGACAATTTCGGAGGCTGTGTGTTTTGTGCCCCGAGATTCCCTTGCGAAAAGAGGAGCAATCCCAAGGCCGCGAACAAGAGAAAACAGGTTTTTCTGATAGGCATTTTCAGCAAAAAGTGACCGGCCGAACCGATTGCCAAAAGGAAAAAGGCAATAAAAAACGCATTATACGGATTGTAGCGAAAATTCCGGCTCACTACAAGTCGCATTTCGGCGGGAATCGCGAATACATTGGTTTTCAGTAACGCTGACGGTTTTCCGTTGGAGCGCGGGCGTCTCGCCCGCCCCCGGGTTGGCAGGCGCCCCGCCTGCAAGAGGTTGTCGGATAGGAGACGAATTTTCGCCGCCGGAAGAGCCCCTCGCGAAGCGAATTCCGGTGATGCAAAGGAATGTCCGACCGCTCACCGTGCGGGCGGGACGCCCGCGCTCCAGGATTGTTCGCGAACGGTTGTGATTTTCATAACGCCGACAGGATCGGACTTCTAAAAAACTTGAATTGACAACGGGCTCCCGGCCTGTCAGAATTACTGAACCTCAGAAACTTCGAACAACACGATCAGAGCCGCGACCGTGAGGGAGCGGTTTGGCCGGGGTAACCGCTTCCTTACGGTCGCGGCTCTGATTCGGTTTTTATCCGAAGATCAATAATGTCCCCTTTTCCTTGTTTTATTCGAACTGCCCAGGAGTTTTCAATCCATGTCAAATTTCCTTTCCCGGCGGGAAATGCTCGCGGGTACGACCCTCGCCGCCGTTTCGGGCGGTTGCTTTTCTCTCGTTTCCAAAACCGCCCCGGCCGCTACCGCCCCGCTTTCGTCCGAGCTTCCGAAGCCGGATTACGTCCTCAACGCCGGAACGCTGATCGGCTTCAACCTCCCGATCGAAGAGGAAATCGAAATCGCCGCCAAGGCCGGTTACCAGGGGATTGAGATTTGGATTTCCAAAACCAATCAATTTTTGGAAAAAGGGGGCCGGCTTGGCGACTTGAAAAAACGGTGCGAAGACCTCAGGCTGCCCTTGGTCAATGCGATCAGTTTTGTCGATTGGATCGGAGACGATGATGCGAAACGGGCCCAAGGGGTCGAGCAGCTGAAACAGGAAATGGGGTTGCTTGCCGAGCTGGGCTGTCCGCACATCGCCGCCCCGCCGGCGGGGGCTTACGGCAAGCGGATCGACGATTTGGAGGTTTGCGGGGAACGGTACCGGACCATTCTCGAACTCGGCGACTCGCTCGGAGTTGTTCCCCTGTTGGAAATCTGGGGAACGAGCGCGACCTTGAGCCGCCTCTCCGACGCCGTCGCGATCGCCGTCGCCGCGGGGCATCCCAAGGCAAGCCTCCTTTTGGACGTGTATCATCTTTTCCGGGGGGGCAATCGTTTCGAAAGCCTGAGCCAAATCAGCGGCAAGTCTCTGAAGGTTTTTCATATCAACGATTATCCGGCCGAACCGGCCCGGGAAAAGATGACCGACGGCGACCGCGTTTTTCCGGGGGACGGGGTCGCCCCGATCCGTTCGATCGTCAGAACTCTTCGCGAAAACGGCTTTTGCGGGGCGCTTTCGCTTGAACTCTTCAACAACTCGTACTGGGAATCCGGCGATCCGCTCTCCGTTGCGAAAACGGGCCTCGAAAAAATGAAGGCCGCGATCGAGTAATACGGCCCGGTCGTATACGCGAGAGCTGTTGATTTCAGGAATACGCCTTGCTACAATCGCGAAAATCGAGGCGTTGTCGTTGCGGGCTAAGGTTATCGAAAAACGTCCGCGCTTCGCGGCTAAAACGCAAGCGATTTGCCGACTCTTTTGCCAACAAAAAACCGGGGGAACTGAAATTATGAAAAAGAATCAGAAAAACGACCTTCGTTTGACCCGTCGTTCCGTTTTGAAAACGGCCGCTCTCGCGAGCATCGCGGCACCTTTCGTCGTTCCCCGGAGCGTCTTCGGCACTCCGGAACAGGCCGCCCCGAACGATCGGATTACGATCGGGCATATCGGGACCGGCAACCAGGGAGGGCATTTGTTCCGCGCCCTGCAAACGGTCGGCGACGCCCAGAGCGTTGCGGTCGCCGACTGCTTCAAGGAACGGCGCGACGCCTACGCCGAAGTGTGTGGCGGGAAAACCTACGCCGATTTCCGGGAGATTCTCGACCGCGACGACATCGATTGCGTCGTCGTCGCGACGCCGGACCATTGGCACGTCCCGATCGCGATTAGGGCCGCGAGGGCGGGCAAAGACGCCTATGTCGAAAAGCCGCTCGGTTTGACGATCGAGCAAAACCTCGCCTGCGCCGAGGTTTTCAAGGATGAGGACCGCATTTTTCAATACGGGACGCAGCAGCGCAGCCAAAAACATTGCTGGTACGGCTGCGAACTGCTCCGGCGGGGCATTCTCGGCGAAGTGCATACGATCGAAGTCGACGCGCCCGACGGGCACGGCGGCGGCTCCAAGGCCGAAGTACCAATCCCGGCCGGGTTCGATTACGAAATGTGGGTCGGCCCCGCACCGATGAAGCCGTATTACGAAGATCGCTGCCGACCCGACGGAACGTATATGGTGTACGACCAGTCGATCGGTTATCTCGGCGGCTGGGGCGCCCATCCGCTCGACATCATGGTCTGGGGGAGCGAAGCCGATCTGTCCGGCCCGATCACCGTCGAGGGGACCGGGGTGTATCACGAAAACGACCTGTTGGACGCCGTTTTCAACTGGGATATGAAAATCAAGCTTGGCAAGGTCGATCTGATTTTCAAGCCGGGCGGCGACCGGACGAAGTTTATCGGCGAAAAAGGTTGGATCGAAATCCGTCGACGCGGCATCACCGCGAGCGACCCGGCGTTTCTCGAAGTCAAGATCGAGCCGATCGAAACGCGGATCGAACGCGAGGATGATTTCGGCGGTTTCGCCCCCCGGCCGGGCGGAGCGAAAGCCGCGAAAAAGGAATCGCTCTTGCACAAAAGCGACAATCATTACAACGATTTCGTGCAGGCGGTCAAAAATCACAAGCAGCCGGCTTCGACGTTGACCGATGCCGTCCGGAGCGACAACATCAGCCAACTCTGCGACATCGCGGTCCGGACGAAGGAAAAAATCGTCTGGGACCCGATTGAAATGAAATTCCTTTCGGCTTCGGAGACCGCCAAAAAGATGTTCTCCCGCCCGATGCGTGCCCCTTGGACGATTGATTAACGACTTCCCACTCCTCACTTCCTACTGGAGATAACCCCATGTCAAAAAATATTTCAAGAAGAACTTTTGTCAAACAATCTCTTGCGACGGCGGGAGCCGTTTCGGTGTTCGCGATTTCGGGAACCGCGGCCTCGGGCCGGATTTTGGGGGCGAACGACCGAGTTCGGGTCGGCGTCGCCGGGGTCAAAGGACGCGGTCGGAGTCATATTAGCGAATTCGGCAAAATGAACAACGTCGAAATCGCCGCCCTGATCGATCCGGACCTAACCGTCTTGAACACCCAGCTCGGCGAAACCGAAAAGGCGTTCGGCTACAAACCGCAAGGGTACCAGGATTTGCGGAAAGCGCTCGAAACGAAAGACCTGGACGTGGTTTCGATCGCGACCTGCAACCATACGCACGCCCTGCTCGCGATCTGGTCGGTTCAGGCCGGCAAAGACGTGTACGTCGAAAAACCGTGCTCGCACAACCTTTTCGAAGGTCGAAAGCTGTTCGAAGCGGCCGAAAAATACGGTCGGATCGTCCAACACGGCACGCAAAGCCGTTCGAGCGATGCCCGCGCGAAATTGATCGCGGCCGCCCAAAGCGGAAAATACGGCAAATTGGTCCTTGCGAAAGGGTACTGCTGCAAACCGCGTTGGACGATCGGGTACAAGCCGATTGAGCAGCCGCCAACGACGCTCGATTTCGACGTTTGGCTCGGCCCCGCCCCGAAGCAACCATACCACCAAAATCTGGTGCATTACAATTGGCATTGGTTCTGGGACATGGGCAACGGCGATGTCGGGAACCAAGGGGTTCACGAAATGGACCTTTGCCGCTGGGGCATTGATCAGGATTGGCCGAAAAGCGTGATTTCGTTCGGCGCCCGTTACGTCGATGAGCCGGAGCACGGTTTTCGCGACCAGGGCCAAACGCCGAACATGCAGTTGGTTTTGTACGAATTCGACGATTGCATGCTGCTGTTTGAGACCCGAGGGCTGGTCGGCGGCAAGACCGAAACCGCCAAAAAGTGGGCTCCCCGGGTCGACGTCGAGTTTTATACCGATCGCGGGGTCTTGCGTGAGGAGAGCTTTTTCCCGAACGGCTCGACCGAAGCGGTCGCGATCGAGGTCGATTACAAGAAGCCGAATCCGGGCGGGCATTTCGGCAACTTTATGAACTGCGTCCGCTCTCGCGACCGCGGGCAGTTGAACGCGGATATCGCGGTCGCCCACCCTTCGGCGGCGCTTTGCCAATTCGGCAACATCCCGCACCGGCTGGGGCGAACCGCTTCGGTCGATTCGATCCGCTCGGCGTTCGGCGACAATGCGGTCGTGCAGCAGGGAATCGATGCCGTCGTCGGCAATTTGGCCGATGCGCTCCCCGATTTGAAAAACCCGGAATGGGTGCTCGGCCCGAAGTTGGCGTTCGACGGCGGCAAACGCCAATTCGTCGCCAATCCCGAAGCCGACAAATACCTGACCCGGGAATACCGGGCCCCGTTCGTCGTCCCGGAAAACGTCTGAGATCGGTTAAGAAAAATGCGCAAACGAGCCGCGTGCTGTGCACGCGGAGGGAGCGGATCGAACTCTTCCCCCCGCGTACACAGTACGCGGCTCGTGTTTTTTTGTAAACGGAAAGTTCCCTCGTCAATGAACACGCGACCGTTTTATCCCTTTATCCTGCCGATTCTTTTTGCGCTGCTGCCCGCCTGGGGAAGCATTGGCTATCTCTCCAACGATCCTGCTTTGCTTCTCAACGGAGGATATCTTTCGACAGTCGCCCATCTGTTCGTGCTTGTCGGATTCGTCGGTCTTGTTCTTCGCAAAATCTGGGCGTTATGGATGCATCTCGTATTATGGATACTTTATGTGTCATTTGTTTACAATGGAGCACCACTGAGAATCGATGATTATGATGCAGCTTTCGCCCTAAGATATTTGCAGTTGTATATTGTGATGATGTCTTACTTATCATTGGGTGCCGTGTCTTGCGGTCTTGGGCTTTGGTTGTGTAGGCGACATAAGCGGCAACACTGAACGATTTTCAATCAATATTCTGGAGAAATCCCTTCCCATGAATTCTCGCGAACGTGTTTTGGCGGCGGTCAACCATACGGCTCCGGATCGAACGCCGCGCAACTTTTGGGCCGAGCCGCCGAGTTGGAACCGGCTTTTCGAACACCTCGGACATACCGACAAAGAGCGATTGCTGCGCGAACTCGGGATCGACATTCGGATTCTGGAGGTGCCCGGGCCGCCGGATCAGGTATTGGACGGTGGGGTACACCGGAATTTCTGGGGGGAGCAGTTCGTGTACCGGCCGACGCACTGGGGGCCGATGCGGGAAGACGTTCGCGGGGCTCTTTCCGAAGCCCGCTCGTTCGCGGAGATCGAGTCGTTCGATTGGCCGTCGCCGGAGCTGTTCGATTACTCCGGACTCGCCGAGCAGGTCCGTTGCTGGGACGATTATGCTCTTTTGTACGGTTTCGCCGACATTTGGGAGCGGCCGGCGTTGGTTCGTGGGCTGGAAAACATGTTTCTCGATATGTGCGAGCGGCCCGATTGGGTTCATTTTCTGGCCCGAAAATTTACCGATTTTTACAAAGAGGATTACACTCGGGCGGCGGAGACGACGAACGGCCGGATCGACCTCTTTCTCCTCATCAGCGATTTGGGGAGCCAAAAAGGGCCGCTCATCTCGAAAAAAATGTTCCGCGAATTTATCGCCCCGTACATCCGCGAGATGTGCGAACACATTCATTCCCTCGGGGCGAAGGTCTTGTACCACAGCTGCGGCAGCATCCGGCCGTTCATTTCCGAGCTGATCGAGCTCGGGGTCGACATTTTGGACCCGATCCAGCCGAGCGGCGAGATGATGCCGGAAACGCTGCACGCCGAATTCGGCGGCCGGCTCTGCCTGCACGGCGGGATCGACATGCAGAAGCTGCTCCCGTCCGGCACTCCGGAAGAGGTCCGGGCCGGAGCCCGACGGTATTGCGAGGTGCTCGGCAAAGAAGGCGGCTATATTTTGGCCCCGGCCCACCTTTTCCAACCGGACGTTCCGCCGCATAATATCTTCGCAATGTACGATTGTTAATACTAGCCCCAAGCGTCAGCGCGGGGTGATACATTCGCGCTCAATTTTATCACCCCGCGCTCACGCTGGGGGCAGTAATGCTGCGACTCCCCACTTTTCACTTCCCACTCAACTGATCATTGGCGTTCCCAAGGAAATTAAAGAACATGAATATCGCGTCGCCCTTCTCCCGTTCGGAGCCGAAGAGCTCGTCCAGGCCGGGCATAAAGTTTTGGTCCAACGCGGGGCCGGGGTCGGCTCCGGCATCCCCGACGAAGAATATCACCGCGTCGGGGCCAAGTTGGTCGACGCGCCCGAAGCCGTGTTCGCCGAAGGGAACCTGATCCTCAAGGTCAAGGAACCCCAACCGAACGAAGTGCAGATGCTGCGTCGGGGGCAGATTCTCTTTACCTATTTGCATTTGGCGGCGTCGCGGACGTTGACCGAATCGGTCGTCAAGTCCGGCTGCCGGGGGATCGCCTACGAAACGTTGACGGACAAACACGGCCGCCTGCCGCTTTTGATGCCGATGAGCGAAATCGCCGGTCGGATGAGCGTTCAGGAAGGGGCGAAATATCTGGAAAAATCCCAAGGCGGTCGCGGGGTACTTTTGAGCGGTGTCCCGGGGGTCGCCCCGGCCCATGTCGTCGTGATCGGCGGCGGGATCGTCGGCTCGAACGCCGCCCGAATCGCGGCCGGGTTCGGGGCCGATGTCGTGATCCTCGATTCGAACCTCGACCGGCTCCGATACTTGGCCGAAGTGATGCCCGCTAACGTCAAGGTCGTCTTCAGCAACCGACACGAAATTCTCCGGCGGCTCCCGACCGCCGATTTGGTGATCGGGGCGGTGCTGATCCCCGGGGCCAAGGCTCCGAACCTGATCCAACGGGACGATTTGAAGCTGATGCAGCCCGGGGCCGTGATCGTCGACGTCGCGATCGACCAGGGAGGTTGTGCCGAAACGAGCCGGCCGACGACGCATTCCCAGCCGACGTATGTTGTCGACGGGGTCGTGCACTACTGCGTCGGAAACATGCCGGGCGTCGTCGGCCGGACGAGCACGTTCGCCCTTTGCAACGCGACCTTCCCCTGGGTCATGAAACTGGCCGAGCGGGAACTGGAGCTGGCGGCCGCGAAAAGTTCGTCGATCGCCCACGCGATCAACACGTTCGACGGCGAGTTGACCTGCAAGGCCGTCGCCGAAACCTTCAGCTTGGAATGGTCCGACCGATTCGCCAAGCATTAGAAGTTCCTGCGAGCCTTCCGACGAGCCGGGACCTGCGGTCCCGACTGCCTGCACCCGTCCGCGAAAAAAGGGAACAACTCAAAAGGAAGATAGTCGGGGACACAGTCCCCGGCTCGTCGGAAGTCCGTAATCAACGTATTCCTTCAGCGGCCCGGAAGCGGAACGGGCGGGGCGGGAAAGGCCGTCAGCCGCGAGGTCGGCCTACGCGAGGCGTCCGGGGCGGTCTCTGAAGCGGCGGGCGGGCCGTGATTTTCCGCGGCGTAAGGAGCCGATTCCGCGATCTCGAACGGCGCGGCCGCGGCCCGATAGGCTTGAGCGCCGACTTTTTGCAACGGCTGCGGCTGCGAGTATTGCGGGATGATTTCGAAACCATCCTCCGAAACGTTCTGCTCCTCCCGGATTCCCGGATCGTTCTGCTTGCCGAAAACCCAGGACGAGCCGCCCGACTTCCAGATCTTCGCGAGAGCCTGGTCCAAGGCCTCGATTCGGGAATTGCCGCCGCCGTATGTCGTGTCGGAATATTTCTGGAGAGCATCTTTTCCGAATTCCGCGAACTGCTCCGTCTTCAACCTCAACGATTCCGTCCAACGCGGCTCGTTGCAGGCGAGAAAAAGGAACAACCCGAGAAGCCCATAGGTCAGCAACGTTTGTTGCGGAGCCGAGGGACTGAACAACTTCAAGGCGGTCCCGAACGATTTCTTGAGCCGAAGCTCTTTCGCGTTGATACTGTAAATCTCATCGAGAACCAAATGCGACAGAAATCCCAACGTCAGCCCGGCGGCCTTGATGATGCGAAATCCGGGCGTTCCGGAAGAGAGTAAAAACGTGATCTCCCCGGCGATCAGCGCCGTCGGAATGCTGTGCATCATCCCACGGTGTACCGTAAAGTGTCGCACAAACCAGCCGACGACGTACCGCACGAACAAAAAGACAATCGCCCCGACCAGAACGACGAGTTCGTTGTTGATCGGGAATTCCCGCAACCGGTTCAAAACGAGGATCGCGGCGAGACCGGCCGCGAGGTAAAGGCATTCCTGTAGGGAACGGCTTGATTTGCTGTCGATATCGGGCAACATCCCGGCCATAGCACAGGCCCCGCCCGCGATCGCCCCAGTCGGGAAGGGAACGCCGAGGAAGCAAAGCCCTCCGCCGTAAGCGATCCCCGTCAGGGTGCTGAATGTAACATGCGCTTTGAAATTGGCCATTTGCCCGATTTTCTCTATTTTACGAAAAGGTCCGCATTTTTCCCCTTTGCGAAGTCCTACTCCTAGCTTTTACGAAAAATGATCGGGTTTTCCAAGGTCAATTTCAAGATTTTGTCCCATTTACTGATCTTTACAAAAAATTCCGGATAGGGGCAGCAGCCGGAAGCGTCAGCGCCCGGTTTTCCAATACGGAAATGCGAGGCCAACCCGGCGCTTACGCTTCGGGCTGCTGTTTGCCGTGTTCGATTTTTTGCGTGAGGATCAGTAACCGGTACTCCGTGCTTCGTTTAACCGGTACACCGCGTTTCGGCTTCTTTTTCCTCCCGTTCCCAACGTAGCAGCGATTTGTGAACGACGTACAGGAAAAAAACAGCGAGAAGAATGATCGCCGCGATCGAAAGTTGCACGGTCGGATCGCTTCGCATCTGCTCGATCCGCTCGGGCAGCTTGCGGTACGCCCAGACCGCCTTCAAGTTTCACGTTTTGAATCCGAGTCGTTTTGCGGCGGGACAGGGATCGGCTTGGCATTTTTCTCGGACCTCGCGTAAGGTTCGCTCCTCCTGTCGCAGCAATCCCGTCAACGACACCGCGATATTCG
>JAVBQI010000232.1:0-10001 GCA_031549145.1 Thermoguttaceae bacterium
CCCTTTGAGATTGTCGTCTTTCGCGACCCCGGCGAGAAAATCATCGATTCGCGGTTGGAACGAATCGCTGACGGCGACGACCTTCGCGGCATCGAGCGGCCGGACCGCGTTCGGATAAAGGTCCCGGCATCGCCCGCCGAGACCGATCAGGCCGAGAAGCACTTTTTCGTTGGCTCCGGTCCGGCCCGGCTTGCCGAGCACCGTCGAGGGAACAAAATACGGGGCCGCGAGCGCCGCGGCCGAAACGCCGAGAAATCCCCGGCGCGAGAGAGAATGGTTCGATTTCATATTTGGAAAACCCTTTGTAGGAAAATGAAAGAATCGTTACGAAAAAAGCCGACGACATCCCTTCAAGCTAACCGAAACGCCGCAGCGGAGCAAGACCCGGTTTGAGAAGAGCGGCCAGACGAACGACGAAAGTTCGAAATCGAATCAGAGCCGCGCCCGTAAGGAAGCGGTTGCCCTGCGAAAACCACTCCCTTACGGTCGCGGCTCGGATCGCGTTGTTTGAAGGTCAATAACCCCTCAGCCGTCCGCGAGCGATTCGGCCAACTGCCGGCCGGTTGAATTGAGCGGCAGCTCCTTCAGCTCCGCGAGCGAGACCCAACGGGTTTCGTAGGCCGCCTTGCCGCAGCGCCCCAGATCGGTTCCCTCGAAAAAACGAAGCGTGATCTTGAATCGGGTGACCGTATGCCGCAGCGTCGCGATCGTTCGGCCCAAAACGATGTTGCGGCCGGTCATTTGCGAGAGCATCTCCGGACGGTCTTCGCGGAATCGCGGGAAATCCCACAGCCCGGCCCAACGGACCCCTTCGGGATAGCGGAGGAGGAGCACTTTTTTGCCGCGACGAAGCAGCACGGCGATTTCGGTCGTCTCTTCGAAGGTCGGTTTCTTTTTCGGAGCCGGGATTTCGTTTTGCAAACCGGCCTCGGCGCAACGGCAGAGCGAAACCAAAGGGCAACCTTCCGAACCGGCGTCGGCCCACAACGTTTTCTCGCAAAGGCAAGCCGGGCGTTTCGGCAGGCAGACGCGCGAGCCGAGGTCCATAAGAGCCTGGTTGAAGTCGCCGATCGCTTTTTTCGGCAACACTTTTTCCGCCATTTCCCAAAGCAGAGCATTGGTTTCCGATTGCGCCGGATCCGAACGGAGCCCGAGCAGCCGGGCATGCAGCCGGATCGTGTTCGCTTCGAGAATCGGGCGCCGTTTTTCGAACGCGATCGAAAGAATCGCCCCGGCCGTGTACCGACCGATCCCGGGGAGGTTCAAGACCGCCTCGAAATCTTCGGGAAACGTTCCGCCGTATTGTTCGAGAACGACCGCGGCCGCCCGATGCAGTTGAGCGGCCCGGCGGTAGTACCCGAGTCCTTCCCAAAGCCGGTACACTTCGGCCAAATCGGCTTCGGCGAGCGATTTGACATCCGGAAAGCGATCGAGAAACCGCCGATAATACCCGCCGACCGCCGCCGTCGTCGTCTGCTGCAACATGATTTCGCTGACCCAAATTTCATAAGGATCGCGAGTTCCCCGCCAAGGGAGATCGCGGGCGTTACGGGCGAACCAATTCCGGACGGCCAAGCGCAGCCGACGAAACCAGGACGAATCAGGCCAATCGAACATAAGAATTTTGTTGTAGGATTTTGAAAAAAGCGAGAACGTATCTTAACAAAAGACCAAACGAAGGCAACCCGCCGACATCGAGTCGCTGAGAATCGCAAAGCCGGCCGATTTGAAATTTTTCTGAAAATCTCTTGCCTCAGGGATACGATCGGTGTATAAAACCGTGCAACTTAGCAGCTTACGGAGTCCCAGATAAAAAATGGCCTCTTTGCAACCGTTGCGAGAAGTCGCATTTTCCGAATTCGCCCTGAAAGGCCGAAGAGTCGAAATTTTACGTTGGGCTTTTTTGCGATACTCTCAAGAAGAGTTCAATTTTTTTCTGGATATCAGTAGTACATATTATTTCGTGAAATGCTCAAGCAAGTTTTGGCCCCATCGCGACGATGACGAAAAAATACGTTTTGATTGTCGAGCCTGTTTCCTCCGGTCGTTTCTATCTCGATGCCGTCCACGAAATCGGCTTGGGTTCGATCGGTTTCCTCCCCTGTTTGCCCGAGGCGGGACCGGCCTACCTCGAACTGCGCGAGTCCCTTGTCGCGCGGTATGTAACCCCCAAGGCCGATCTGGTCCTTCGCCCGAAAACCGATCAATGGGAGGAAACCGTGCGACTCCTGGCCCCCTTCGCCGATTCGATTCTCGCCGTCGTCGTCGGGAGCGAGATCGGCGTGTTCGAGGCCGATCGCATCGCCCGGCATCTGCAACTGCCCGGCAATGCGCCCGAGACATCCGCTCTGCGGCGCGATAAACTGCAAATGCAAGAAGCCCTCCGCCGAGCAGGACTTCCGTCGATCCGATCCTGCGCCGTCCGATCGGTCGAGGAAGGGCTTCGTTTTGCCGAACAACTCGGAACCTATCCGATCGTCGTCAAAAACCTTTCCGGAAGCGCAACGGCCGGGCTCCACTTTTGCGATTCCGAAACCCAGCTCCGCGGTATTCTCGAACAGGAATTGACCGAAACCGATTTTTTCGGCGTCCGGAACGAATCCGTTCTGCTCCAGGAAATGATTTCGGGCACGGAATACGTCGTCAACACCGTTTCACGCGGCGGGGCTCACCAGTTGACGGACATGTGGGTCTACAACAAGATCACGGTCGGCGATTTGGGACACGCCTACGATTCCGTGAAGCTCATCACGCATCCGACGGAAGAGCATGAAAGAATCATCGATGCGGCAAAACAGGCGATCACCGCATTGGGAATCGAGTACGGTCCCGCGCATTCCGAAATCATGCTCTCGCCGAACGGCCCGGTCCTGATCGAAACCGGGGCGCGTCCGATGGGCGGCTGCTTCCCGCCGCCGCTCTTGAAAGAATGTCTCGGACATTATATCGTCGATCGGTCGTTGGAAGCGTATCTTTTTCCGGAACGGTTTGAAAAACGGTTGCACGAAAAATACCGACCGTCGAAGGGGTTCCTGTTCAAATATCATCTCGCCCGACAAGAAAAAAATCGATTCACTTCCCTTGCTCTCCTTCGCCCGGCATCTGCCGTCGATCCGCGTCGGACATCTGACGGAGACGTTGGAGTCGCTTCTCGTCGACCGAACGGTCGATTTGCTGACGACGCCCGGCTCGCTGTGCCTGATTCACGAGGACGAGGAAATCCTGCTGCGGGACTATCGATTCTTGCGTGAATTGGAAACGGAGCATTTTCATCTCCTTTTTTCGGACGGGGCAACCGTTTCCGGCCTTGAAGAAGCGTCGCTCGACGCCCGGGAAATGCAGGCACTGTTCGGCACGGTTTTCGATCCGTCGAAATCGAACGCCTGGCACATCACGACCTTGGAGACGACGCGGGAACTCAAGGAATCCTATCCGCTTTGGAACCATGTCCGCGACACGGAGTTTCCTCGCGAGGCCGTGATCGAAAACCTGGTGATCACCGGGATCGCTCCCCGCCCCGATCCGGAGTCGTTGATCGATTTTCTGGACAAACTGGGATCGCAAACCGTTCCCGGCGGAACCTTGACGCTGGTCGCCGGGGAAACGGGAATGACGCCCGGCGACTGGAAAATCATCTTGAGAATCCTGGGGTGGGACATCGAACCAGGAGAAGGTCGGTTCGTTCGCGCCGCCCGTCGAACCGACGAATAGTCGCTCATTTCTTTTTCGCGACGAAAATGATTCGATCTTCGCCGCCGGTAAACGGCCGGAAATGTTCCGCGTAAGCGGCGACGAACTCCAGTCCCGCTTCCGCGGCGAGCGCGCGAAGTTCGTCCAAGGAGTAAAGACGCATCGACATGATGATATCCGGTCCGCCTTGACGGGAGGGAAACGGATAGACGATGCTTTTCGTAACGGGGTCGAGGCCTCCGACCGTCGTGTGTCCGTCTTCGAAGGTTTTCGTGAACGACATACCGCCCTGTCGTTCCGGGTTGGGGTTGTCCGTAACGAACACACCGCCCGGCTTCAGGCATTCCGCGAAGCGAACCAGCAGCCGCCTGTTTTCCTCGTCGGAGAAATACCCGAAACTGCCGTACCAGTTCAGGAGCAGATCGCAACCGCCCGGATAACGGACCTCGCGCATATCGCCGATTCGGAAAGTCGCTTTCAGTCCTTCTTTTTGAAACGTGTCTTCCGCCTGTCGAACGAAATGCTCGTTCAGGTCCCAACCGGTGATGTCGGCTCCGACCCGGGCGAGCGGAAGCGAGACCAGCCCCCGACCGCAGGGGCAGTCGAGAACTTTCGTGGAAGCCCCGACGTTGAAATGCGAGGCGATTTCTTCGCCGACTTCCAGGCTGATGTGATCCGACGAAAGCCAGACGCTGTCGTCGATTTTGCAAAACCAGTCCGGCGTCACCGAAAGCGGTTCGCGCGGCCCGCCGTTGGCACGAGGATCGTCGTTCTCGGAAGACATGTCATTTTACGAGGTTGGTGATTTCAAAGAAAATCAGGAGAATAACCGTATTGATTTTATCGTTTTTTTTCGAATGAAACAAGTTTTTCTCTATTGATCTTCATACAAAACGAACACCGCATACAGCAGCCCGAAGCGTAAGCGCCGGGTTTGTTCCGCATCTCCGCCCCGAAAACCGGGCGCTCACGCTTCCGGCTGCTGCCCTGATTCGTCATTTTTCTGTAACTCAATAATACTCAATCACAAACGTCCCGCTGGTGAGCTCTACGTTATTCTTTCCCGGAAACAATTGCCCGTCCACTTTGTACCCGGTCGTTCCGTCCGGCAGGGCGAGTTCGGCCGTGCAACCGACGGGAACCGTGAGGTTGACGGTCATTTTGCCGTCCTTGCGCGTCCAGTCACACCGAATCGTTCCGTAAGGGGTCTCTTTGGAAACCTTCGCCCACTCGATTCCTCTCGGCGGTTGCGGATCGACAAAGAACCGACGATATGCGACTTCATTTTCGTCCGGGCGCACACCGCCGACGGCCTGGTAAAACCACGGGCCGAGCGCATTGTAGCAATTATGGATCCGGCTCCGCTCGGCATTCCAGTGCTCCCACGTCGTCGTCGCCCCATGGTCGATCATGTACAGGAAGCCGGGATAGGTCCGCTTTTTCAGCATCGAATAAAGAAAATCCGAAGCGCGATTCTTGACGCTCCATTCGGCGAGGACGGGAAGACCGACGAGCCCGCAAGCGAGATGACCGTCGTATTTTTGGGCCGTGACGTCGAAAAGACGTTGACGGACGGCGGCCGCCGACGATTCCGGCGTGATGCCGACGATCATCGGGAACGCCAGGTCGATCTGCGATTCCGTCGCATAGCCGTTCGTCTCTTTGTCGAAAAACGTCGCTTGAACTTTTTGCGCCAACGTGTCCCGTTTCCGGGCGAACGCCTTGGCGTCCTCCGGGTTGTCGAGATAAGCGGCGATCTTTTCCATGATGTCGTAACAACGGACGATGAAGCAGTTGTTCACATGATCGACCGTCGCTTCCAGGGTTTGATCGACCCCTTTCGGCGTCGCCCAATCGCCGAGAAACCAATTGCGTCTCGGCGTCACGGGCCACGGTTTCAGCAAACCGTCCGGCGAATATTTTTCGACGTAGGACAACCAGCGTTTCATCGCCGGGTAATGCTTGCGGAGGGCGCGATCGTCGCCGTAGCTTTTGTAATTGCTCCACGCCGCGGTGATAATGAAGCCGCACCAATACGGCCCGCCGCCGGCGTTTTGCGGACACGGGGCGATATGCGGCAGCGAGCCGTCCTCGTCCATCACATCTTCCCATGCCTGGAGCCAGTGATAATAGAGCGGCGAAAGATCGTACATCGTCTGGGCCGTTTCGAGCGAGGAGTTGCCGTCGCCGCCGTAACCGAGCCGCTCGTAATGCGGGCAGTCGACGAAATCGCCCCCCATGCTCAGACACTGCAACGTGTACTGCATCATGTCGTGAATCGCGTTGATGTCCGGATCGGAACATTCGAACGACGAGGCGGACGCAAAACCGGTCCGGACCTGCCTGGCGATAAAATTCGCCGGTCCGAGGTCGCCGGCTTTCGGCATATTCGAAAGAACGGCGTATCGGAAACCGTGATAATTGAATTTGTTCGAAAAGACTTCGTTCTCCGTCCCGGCGGCGATGTATTTGTCTTGCTGCGGTTGCGGGACGACGTTGCCTTTCTCGTCGAGGTGATCGGAGTAGTCCATCAAAATTTCGCTCCCCTTTTTCAGCGGAGGAAAGCGGATTTCGAGCCAGCCGGTCAAATTTTTTCCCATATCGACGAGAATTTTGCCATCATCGAGCCGTTTGACGTTTTGGGGGTGAAAGGTTCCGACGATCCGATTCGGCTGGACCATTTGCGGCGTTGCGTCCGCGGCGATCATGATCGGACGGACCGGCAACCATTCGACGGCATCAAGCGAGGCCGTGCTCAGGTCCGGTAGTTTTTTCGAAGCGTCGATGGTGTCCCCGCCGAATTTTTCCGAGGTCCACGTCCCGTCGTTGGAGTATTCGCTGCCGCGACAGACCCACGTCGAATCGCTCGCGAGAACGGTTTGTACGCCGTTCGGCGCGATCGCTTCGAGTTGGACGCGGATTCCGGGCGTCGGCGAACTGCACCACGACAAGCCGGGATTGAACCATCCGCGAGCCAGCCAGAGAACGATGTCGTTCTCACCGTCTTTCAGCAATTCCGTCAGATCATGACTGTTGATCGGCGAACGTTTGTCGAGCTGCGAAACTCCGGGCGAGAGGACATCTTCCGAAACTTTGGAACCGTTGAGCCAGACCTCGTGATAGCCGAACGAATTGACATGCAGCACGGCACGGGCGTCGCTTTTTTTCCAGTCGAATTTTTTTCGGAACATCGTCGCCCGATTTTTTTCGATCCCCTCGGCGAGTGTCATAAATTCGCCCTTCCAGCCGGAATCGCCGATCAGGCCGGTGCCGAAGCGGGCCGTTTCGCTCCACGCCGAAGCGGTATCGCCGTTCCAGGAGCGGACCTTCCAGTACGCTTGGACGTTTGCCGTCAGCGGCTTTCCGGCGTAGGAAACGAAAACGGTTTCCTTCGAGGCGACCTTGCCGGAATTCCAGAGATCGGCGCCGTTTTCGTTCAGCGACTCCGGCGAACGCGCGACGAGAATCTGGTACGCCGTTTGGGCGCCGCCGTTTGTCGTCGACCGCAGTTTCCAGCTGAAATGCGGCAGCGCGGAGTCGATCGCGACGGGATTCGTCAAATTCTCGCAGCGAATATCCTCGACGACGAACTGGGCTTTCGCGGAACCGGCGAGGAACAAGGAGAGGATGAGGACGAACAACAATAAAACGTGAGATTTTTGTTTCATGATGATAATTGATTTGCTAAGATGCGTTGCCTTGTTTACCAATTTTAGCCTGAAACCGCGAAAACCGACTCGAAAAAATGAATTTTTGAGGCACCCTTACGAGTCCGGCTCGTTGTTTTCACGATTCAGCAAACCGAACAGTAGATTGTCGTAAACCTCGCCATTTTTGGTCCAGTATCTTTTTTGGCACCCTTCGGCGATGAAACCGCATTTTTCCATGACACGCCGGGAGCCGATGTTTCCCGAAAAACAGTCGCCGGAAATCCGTGATGCCCGCAAAATGTTGAAAGCGTACTCGACGAGAAACCGGCACGATTTTTCGCCGTATCCTTGCCGCCAACCGGTATCGTCGAGCGTGTAGCCGATCAGGAAATTACCCGGACTGAATGCAATGGGAAGCAAGCCGCATTGCCCGAGGAATTCGCCGTTTTCCTTGCGAATCGTGAAAACGTGCTCCTTCGGCAGCTCGTTCATCTCAAGGGATTTGCCAATGGATTCGACGAGCGGCTCAAAGTAATTTCGCGTGTCTTGTTCCGTGTTCGGCCCAAAGGAAAGAAGGCGACAGACCGATTCTTTCGCCAACATCCGGACAATGTCGGGCAGATCGGCCTTGACGATGTAGGAAAACGCGAGATCATTACGTTGAAAGGTCGTTTGCATGTTTATTGCCCTCCGCGAAAAAATTGGACCGGAGCTTCGGACCTGACTCTCGCGGTTCCGGGGCTTCCGTCGAGAGGATCGGAATCCGAGCAATACATCATTGGATTTCCCAACCGAATCGCTCGTTGGAATCCTTTGGCGCTTCCGTTCGTTCCCGGTCGGAGTACGTCCGGATCGGAGATACGACGGTGATCGTGTAATTCTCGAAAATCGCGTCGCGTCCCTGCTGTTGGCTCATTCGGTGCTGTTCCAGGTTGCGCCATTGCTCGACGGCTTCTTCGTTCTCCCAAACGGTCAGGCTCAGGAGCTTCCCCTCGTTCGCAAGGCTTGAAAACCGTTCCGCGCGGATAAACCCCTCGGCTTCGACGAGACTTGTCTTCAGGTCGCCGACCAGCTTCAGGTATTCGCCCATGCGGTCCTTTTTTATCGTAACCTCGAATAGGACGATGATCATATTTACCACTCTGGAATCGATAATTCGTGTTGACGCAGGAACCGCTACTGTATGTCAAGTAGAGGACAACTCAAATACTTTTTCGTTCCGTTTAAAAAATTCATAATAAAATCGGACGTTTTCCAGGTCGTACCATTTTTCCACCGTGACCGGGGAAGCGTCCAGATTGTATATTTTAGCGTTTTTCAAAGAAAGTAGGAACGGAGAATGTGTCGCGATCACAAACTGGCAATTCTTAAACCGAACGGATTCTTCGATAAGCTGTCGCAGTTCCACCTGAAACTTGGGGGACATGCTGTTTTCCGGTTCATCCAGAAAGAAGACGGCATTTTCCGTGATTTCCTGATCGAAGAACATGATCGCGTTTTCTCCGTTGGAAAACTGCCGCTGCATTTCGCCCGCCCTTGAGCGAACATATTGACGTTTGGATTTTCGCTTCGCAGCCGCATATCGGAAGAAAGTCTCCACTTCTTCCTCGTTGTCCATGTCGAGGTCCACCTTTCCCTGAGAATAAATCCGTTCAGGACGATACCGGGCCGTTTCAAGAAATTCCAATTCCTTGCGCTTGTTTCCTTTCACCTGACTGTTATCTTCACGTACGGAAAGGATATGTTGAAAAATATCATCGGAAGCGAGAAATTTGCTGCCGGGCGGAATGCTTTTCGGCCGACAAGTGCAGCATTGCAAATAATAGGAAAACATCTCCGTTCGAAGATATTCTTTTCGCCGGAACACACCGAGCTTTTCCGTCATGATATTGAGAAGCGTCGTTTTACCGGAGCCGTTTCCGCCGTACAAAATGGTGATCGGCTCGAAGTCGAGCCGGCTCAACTGTTTCCGTGGAAAGATTCCGACCGGATAATGCTCATCCGGCGTCTGCTTATTACAAAGATCGTTGATCCCCCTTACATTTCGATCTTCATCCATCAAATGAAAACAACCCAGGTAAATCATGGCTTTTGTTTCAAAAAGGATCGTTCATTCGTTCCTGTCTTTGGGTACTTGCTCCTTCATTTCGTTTTCCAGCGTTCGAGTTTCGGAATGCCGCGGGTGAAAAGCCAGGCGACGATTCGCGGGAACTTCATCTCGACGAGCTTCGCCTTGCAGAAATCCTGCATTTCCCCGGCAGTCTTGTAGTCGTCGGTAAACTTGCCGTCCTGATAGCAGTAGCTGCAATATCTCGGCGATTTCGCGCCGTCGGCTTCGGTGCCGCCGCCTTGCGAGTCGTGCTTGAGCGGCATGGCACAGCTTTGGCAGGTTTTGTACATCGGTTGTTTCATGATGGGATCGGTGGTATTGGACTGCGCAAAAAATTGGTCCGGTTTATAACGTGAACACTCGCGTGCCCTCGCGTTTTCAAGGGACAACGCACTTCCGCTCGAAAATCAAGCGACCCTCCCTGAAAGATACTTTTCCGTCAAGGTGGTCTCTCGTCTTTTTTTCGACGATTTCGGTTCGTTCAAAGCATACAACTCCCGACCTCGGTTTCGCCGAAGTTTTTTTGTCGGAAGCATTCTCCACATTCCAGA
>JAVBQI010000081.1:0-5220 GCA_031549145.1 Thermoguttaceae bacterium
GTCGTTTCCTCCCGGTCGGTGGTAAACAAAAACCCGGGCGCCGCGCCCGCCCGCCCGGGGGCCCCCTCCCCCCCCCGGGTCGGGGCGGCCGCGGCTCTGAACGAAATCGTTCAAATTGATTCCGAAGCTCGCGACCACGGGTAAGGCGACCATCGCGAGCAGGATCGCGTACCCGAGGGCGTAACGGACCCGGGCCCAACGGAGCGGGATGCAACGGTGCAGGAGAAAATAGACGCCCGCGAGAATCGTGATGATCCAAAGCGAGTGCAGCAAGGTCCAGCCGAGGTGTTGGAATAACATGGGAGACAGGAAGTGAGAAGTGGGGAGTGGGAAGCAAGAAAAAGGAGCCGCGACCTACGGTCGGGGATTTACCTGCTATCTGCTACCAGCTCGGAAATTAGTGATTGAATTTCGGTCAGTTCCTTTTTCGAGACCTTTTCGTCGGCGAGGATTTGCAGGACCAGTTGCTTTTTCGAGCCGTTGAACACGGTTTGCAGCAGGTTTTCGACCGAGCGTTCCTGCTCTTCTTCGCGGGAAAGCCGGGCGGAATAAATGTGACTGCGAGCGGATTCGTCGCGGGCGACCAGCCCTTTTTCGTGCATGATTTGCAGCAGCTTGAGAATGGTCGTGTAGCCGACGCCGGTCGTTTGGCCGAGCCGTTCGAACACGTCCCGGACGGTCGAAGGGCCGCGATTCCAGAGAACTTGCAGGATGCGAAGTTCCCCCTCGCTCGGTTTGGGTAATTCTTTCATTTTTTTGTCAGAAAAATGTGGGATTCGAGAAAATTGTCATACGAAACTGTTCGTAGTATATTACGAAGACATTCGTAAGTCAAGTTGATAATTTCCATTTTTTTGAAAATTTTATTGACGGACAAGAATTTTTCTCTCCCGGCTGACCGTATGCAAATCACTCGACATTTTCGCGGAAACGGATACAATGGTGTCGACATCCAGAGAGCCTCTCCCACTTTCCAACCGCCTCCTACAGCCTACAGCCTACAGCCTACAGCCTGCAAAAAGTATGAATCCGATTCTCCTTAAAACCGCCGGACTCGGGGCCTCGGCTCTGATTCGTTCCTGGATGGGGACACTCGATTACAAGGTCGCCTACTACGATCCGATCATCGATCCGGCCTACCTCAACGACGGGCAGCGCCGGATTTATATCTTTTGGCACGAATACATCCCGATCCCGCTTTACCTTTGGCGGAACTGCAATCTGACGATGCTCCTGAGCCAACATCGGGACGCCGATGTGTTGGAGCAGGTTGCCGATGTTTTAGGATTCGAAAGCGTCCGCGGTTCGACCTATCGGGGCGGCGTCCTTGCGATTCGTCAAATGATGGACGCCGGAGGACACCAGAACCTGACGATCACCCCCGACGGCCCTCGGGGCCCCCGCCGGAAGCTGGCTCAGGGGGCGGTCTATATCGCTTCAAAACTCCAGTATCCGCTCGTTCTCCTAGGCATGGGCCTGCAAAATCCCTGGCGGATGCGAAGCTGGGACCGTTTCGCGGTTCCGCGACCGTTTTCCCGCTCCCGCATCATCATCAGCGGCGACATTCGGGTCCCGCCGGACGCCGATCGGGAGACGATCGAGCATTACCGCCAAAAAATCGAGGTCTTGCTCAACGATTTAACCGGTCTTGCCGAACATTGGGCCGAGTCCGGCGAAACGATTCCGGGCCAGTCCCGGAAAGAGGCGGGCCCGAAATACTCGCTCTTTTATCACTCAACCCCCCGCGAAGCCGAAATCGCCTAAGAGATCGGCAAAGGGCTCTGAAAGCGGGTTTTCATCCTTTGAAAATCGAAGATTTGTGAAAGTTGACTCTCTTGTCATTCAAAACACGCCGCTGCCGGAACTGCTGCGTGAGGCGTCGCGAGTAAGGCAGGAACGGTTCGGCGAGGAGATCGAATTCTGCGCGATCCTCAACGTCAAAAGCGGCCGCTGCGCTATGGACTGCCGGTTCTGCGCCCAAAGCGTGCATCACGAAACGAAATCCGAATCGTATCCGCTGCTCCCGGCCGAAACGCTCCTCGCCGAAACGGCCCGGCAAGGACAACGCGGCATTCATCGGATCGGTTGGGTCGGCAGCGGCTGCTCGGCCGGGGCTGATGAGGTTTCGCGAATCGCCGAAGCCGCTTCGCAATTTCGCGGCGGTCGGCTTTGCGCTTCGCTCGGTCAACTTGACGAAGAACCGCTCCGCCGTTTGAAAGACGCCGGCATCACGCGGTATCACCACAATCTGGAAACTTCGGAAGCGTTTTACCCGAATGTTTGCAGCACGCAACGCTGGAGCGACCGTTACGACACCGTGCGTCGGGCCAAACGCCTCGGCTTCGAAATCTGCTGCGGCGGCCTCTTCGGGCTCGGCGAATCCTGGCAGGACCGTTACGAGCTGGCGATGACGCTTCGGGAACTCGACGTCGATTCGGTGCCGATCAATTTCCTGAGCCCGATTCCGGGAACGCCGCTCGCCGATCGACCGAACCTCACCGCCGAGGAAGGGCTGCGCATTATCGCGATGTTCCGACTCTTGTTGCCCAACACGACGATCCGGATTTGCGGCGGCCGGCCGACGACGTTCGGCGAGCGGCAGCCGGACATTTTGCAGGCCGGAGCCAACGCGATCATGACCGGCGATTATTTGACGACGAGCGGCGTTTCGCCGGAAAACGATCGGCGAATGATCGAACAACACGGCTTTCGTTTGGCGATCAATGGCGGCGAACGAAACGCTGCGTTGTGACTCTCAGCGTGCGGAGATATTCTTTTCCATTGCCTTCGCAACGGGATTCGAATAGAATGGAAGTGTGCTTAGTGACCAGCCCGCCTTTCGAATTACCGGTGTAATCATGATCTTCACACAAATTTCTTTCGGGCCGCATGCCAAATCCCAATATGACGACGCGGAATTCTTGATCCATTCTTACCTTGGGTCGCTTTTACATAACGGTCAAATCGGTCGCCACTATGAAATTGTGCCGTGGCAAGGCCAAGTCGTTGCCTATGTCAACGCATTGGGGCTCGGCGCAGACCGACTCCGATCGCACAGCTGTTGGGGAAAAGAGGAATTGAAAAAAATCGAGGCGTTTTTCGGGCGATCACCCCTCTGGGCTGCCAATGAAGATTTTCCACCAAAATACAAGGCAACATGGAAAAACGCACCGTTTCTCTATCTGATGACCCATTTCTGCGATGATGAATCGCCTCTTTGCAGGGGAGACCGCAATGATGTCATTCCACTTTTTCGCGTGCCGATTACGGACCAGGAACGGGATAACGCGTTTTATTGGCTGACCACTTACCGGGAACTCGACAACATTTGGATCGGTTCCCGCGAGCTGGAAATGCAGGCGTATCGCGTTCTTGCCGACCCGGATAGTGAACTGTCGAAAACAGGGCGGGAACTTTGTCAGGCCATCGAAAAGGCGACGGGCGTTCCGACCTATTACTATCTGATGCGCTATCATGGCCGGGAGTTTGCCGAAGAAAAGAAACGTCGATGTCCCGGCTGCGGAAAACCGTGGGCCGTCAAACAACCCAAGAGCGAGGACGATAGCAAAAAAACTTTCAGGGAATTCGATTTCCAATGCGAGAAGTGTCGACTGGTTTCGCATTGCGCCCCGGACATCAATCTTCGCTACGCGAAAATCGGCGAACCGAAAAAAATCCCGAAACAAAATAAATCGAAATAATCGGGGGCACTCATGTCGGCTATGCGAATCACTTTCTTTCTCAACGGATGCATTTTTTGCGGCTTCCTGTGCTCTTTCCCTCATTGCGTTCAAGCCGCCGCTGCACTTCCGGCCCAATACGCGAAGCTGGTGCCGCTGCATGAGGCCTTGCCACCGCCGCGGCCGGGTGAGTGGTTGGCGGCCCACAAGGAGCCGGGCCAAACGCTGGCCCAATATCGAAAGACGAAATACGTGAAAGCCGCACCGGGACGGAAAACGATTTACATCCAGGTCCTCGGCGAGATGACGGAAAAGCAGGCGGAAATCATTGGGGTTACGAAAGAATACCTGGAAATTTATTTCGGCCTGCCGGTCAAAATGCTGCCGCCGGTCGCGACGGATCGTTTTCCGAAAAACGCCCAGCGGACGCACCCTTCGTGGGGGAATCACCAGCTGCTGACAGGCTACATTCTCGAAAATGTGCTCCTTCCGGAACTTCCGCGCGACGCCTGTACGATGATCGCGTTTACGGCCCACGATCTTTATCCGGGCGAGGACTGGAATTTCGTGTTCGGTTACGCCGCCTACCAGGCGAGGGTCGGTGTCTGGTCGATTTACCGCAACGGCGACCCGGCGGAATCGGATGAAGCCTACGCCCTTTGCCTGAAGCGGACGCTACGGCTGGCGACGCACGAGACGCTGCACATGTTTTCGATGCTTCATTGCACGCAGTACCGCTGCAACCTGAACGGCGTCAACCACCTGCAGGAGGCGGACGCGACGCCGCTTTGGCTTTGCCCGGAATGTTTGGGCAAGCTGAAACTCGCGACCGACGTCGATTTGAAAAAGCGTTTCGAGACGTTGATCGCGTTCCATGAAAAGCACGGATTCGCGGACGAGGCGGAGTTTTACAAAAAAGAAAAGGCCGTGTTTGAGAATCGATACTGAGCCCCAGATAAAAAACGACCTCTTTGCAGCCGTTGCGAGAAAGTTGTGCTGTCCGAATTCGCCCTGAAAGGGCGGCGTATAACAGCCCAGGAAGCAAAAACCGCGGCGGGACGGGGGCGACCGAACGCGGTCGAAGCCGGGACCGATTCCGGTCGTAATCTCTTTGCGGCTTATACCTCTCTTGAGGCGGAGCGGCGGCGGTTTCCAGATCTTTTGTCCGATTTTCGATTCTTTTCCGAAAATCTTCTCGCCGACAATGATTACGGGACGGTTTCGGACTGTTCCGCTCAAGCCGGTTGAAAATTTCGTCTTCAATACGGTAGCGGCCCAACGAGGCCGCGATTTGACAGAGGGCGAAGCCTATCGCCCATACCGGCTACGGTATCCGAATAGGGAAAAAGACTGGTCAGGCAAAAAATAACGGCCCCGTCAGGAAAAGGATTTCACCTCTATGTCAGGTCTCTACGTCGCATCGAACGTCACCGCTCTCGGGGCTCAGGTCAACCTCCAGCGCAACATGGGAGCGTTGACCGAAATCATCACACGACTCAGCACCGGACTCCGTATCAACTCCGGAAAGGACGACCCCTCC
>JAVBQI010000169.1:0-7076 GCA_031549145.1 Thermoguttaceae bacterium
AAAAGGCTCGGGGCGTTCAGTGCCGCGACGACGGTTTGGCCGATGTTGACCCGGCGTTCGATGATCGTCCCGCGAACGGGCGATTTGATCGTGCAGTAGCCGAGATTAATCTTGGCCGTGTTGAGCATCGCCTTGTTTTGACGGATCGTCGCTTTGCCGACGGCGACGCCGGCCTGAGCCGATTCGTAGTCTGCTTTGGCCGTTTCGTATTCCGATTCGGAAACCGTTTTGTGAGGCATCAGGGATTCCGCCCGCTTCCATTCGCTCTCGGTCAATCGCAACCGGGCCTCTAATTGCTTGAGATTGGCTTCCGAGCTTTGTAAGGTCGCTTCGGCCTGTTCGAGCGCCGCCTCATAAATGGTCGGATCGATTCGCGCCAAGACCGTGTCCTGTTCGACGATACTGCAAAAGTCGACGTGCTTCGACGGCGAGTTCGGGTCTTCGCCGAAAGAGACGATCAAACCGGCGACCTGGGCGCCGACGTTGACGATCTCTTCCGGTTCGAGCGTCCCCGTCGCATTGACCGTCGAGAGCAGGTCGCCGCGCCGGATCGCTTCCGTACGAAGATGCATCAACGGCCCGGCGGCGGATTTGTGCGAGACATAATAGACCGCCCCGCCTCCCATACAAAGTAGTAAAAGAAATGCGAACAGTTTTTTCATGATTCTTTGAAAAGTCTCGAAATACCAAGCACTGGCGGACTGTCGTCCCGGCGACGGCCAAACAAACCACTGTATTATAAACCGACCGCAAGGAAAAATGTTCCTCGCAAAAGAGGTTTTTCGAGGAATTTTGGTGACTGAGTCCCCGACAAAATTTGCCCATTATTCTGGAATGATGTCGTCACCTCCGCGCAGGCGGGGGTCCAGAGGGAAAACGTAATCTCTGGATCCCCGCCTGCGCGGGGATGACGGAATTGCAGATCCTTTTAATCTGAAACTCGGCAAGCGTCCGGTTGCTCCCGACCTCTCGGTCAAACCGTATACCGTTCGGCGATTTCTTCGATGCTGTCTCCGCCGTATTTTTCGAGAAAGGCCTGGGCGAGTTCGAGGGCGACGGCATTTTCGAGCACGACGGCCCCGGCCGGGACCGCGCAGACATCGCTCCGCTCGTATTGGGCCGGTTTCGGCTCTTTTGTCCGAAGATGAACCGACGGGAGCGGATTTTTCAGCGTCGGAATCGGCTTGAGGGCCGCCCGAATCACAATCGGTTCGCCGTTGCTGATCCCCCCTTCGATTCCCCCGGCATTGTTGCGGGAGCGGAAAAAACCACGCTCCGGATCGTGTCCGATCGGGTCGTGCATTTCCGAACCGGGCCGGTGAGCCGATTCGAAACCGAGACCGATTTCGACCCCTTTGACCGATTGAACCGACATCACCGCCCGGGCAAGGCGGCCGTCGAGCTTTTCGTCCCATTGGGCGTGGGTCCCCAGCCCGATCGGAACGCCGAACACGCGAACCTCGACGACGCCTCCGAGCGTGTCCCCCGCTCCGGCAAAACGGTCGATCAACGCTTTCGCCTCATCGTCGCGTTGGGGGACCAGGGAATAAACCTCGCTGCGGTCACGGGCCGCGCGCATCGCGTCCGGTACGCCAAATTTTTCCGGACTCAAATCGAGAGAACCGAGAGAAACGACGTACCCAAAGACACGGATTTTGAAATGGTTCAACAGCCCTTGGGCGAGCGCCCCGGCCGCGACCCGGCCGGCTGTTTCCCGGGCACTGGCCCGTTCGAGACTCGGACGGATCGGCGAGCGGTACTTGATCGCCCCGCTCAAATCGGCGTGTCCGGGTCGGGGGAACTCAATTTCCGGCATCTCGTCGATTTTGTAATCCCGGTTTTTAACCCAAAGCCCGATTGGAGCCCCGGTTGTCGTTCCCTTCCAGATTCCGCTGAGAAATTCGACCTGATCGGTTTCAATCGACTGCCGGGCGCCGCGACCGTATCCCCCTTGCCGTCGCCGCAGTTCCGCGTCAATCGATTCCGTATCGACCGCGAATCCGGCCGGGAAGCCTTCCAAAAAAGCGAGAATTCCCTTGCCGTGCGATTCCCCTGCCGTCCAATATCTCATAACCGCGATTCCCTTGATCGAAAGGAATAGACTCAAGAATCATGAGTCGGGACCGAAGGTCCCGGCTCGTCAATTGTCAATTTTCAATTTCCGCAATAATGGTCCGGGCGACATCCCGTCCCAAGGCGATCCGGGTGTTGTCGATGCCGAGCAACAACGGGCCCGATTTTCCCTGACCGCCTTGAAAAAGGTGAACCCGGGAACCGACGAAAAGACCGAGGCCCATCAGCCGGCCTTGCATCTCCCGGTCGGCGTTAATCGCGACAACGGTCGCGTCAACCCCTGCGGAAAACCGGGTTATTTCGGCAATTCGCGACGATTTGAAAGAATCCGAAGTCGTAATCATAGGTGCAAAACGCTATTGATATCCGGGAGTTCCCGCTCGGAAAGACCGGCTTGAGGTCTTCACATAAAAAACGAACACGGCAAAGAGCAGCCCGAAGCGGCAGCGCCGGGTTGGCCCCACGTTTTCGTATTGGAAAACCGGGCGCTAACGCCTCCGGCTGCTGCCCGATTCGAAATTTTTCTGGTAATCAACCGAAAAGTATCATCATTCCAACTTTTGTTCATTCTACATCAAAAAAAGAGAAAAAAAAGCCCTCGGAAAGGGCTTTTCCGCGAAATTACATTGTCGTAGCCCCCTCCCCCGTGTATATTCGTAATCTGAACCTGTATCAAAGAACCAGCAAACTCTCGCCTAACAAATCTTCCCACTTCTTCCTATGTCGACGCTGCTCGTTGCCCTGCTTTCGTTTTTCGGTTTCTATATCGCCTACTTCACTTACGGTCGGTTCGTCGCCCGGAAGTTGTTTCAAATCGACATGAGCGCGAAGATGCCGAGCGAAACCAAGCGGGACGACGTCGATTTCGTGCCGACCAATCGGTTCGTCCTCTTCGGGCATCACTTTACCAGCATTGCCGGGACCGGGCCGATCGTCGGTCCGGCGATCGCCGTAATGTGGGGCTGGCTGCCCGCGCTGCTTTGGGTCATCTTCGGCTCGATCTTTATCGGAGCGGTTCACGATCTGGCCGCGCTGATCATTTCCGTCCGCAACGAGGGCCAAACCTTGGGCGATATCACCGGCAAAATCCTTTCCCCCTCCGCCCGGACGCTGTTCCTGCTCCTGCTCGCCTTTATTCTCGTGATCGTCGTCGCCGTTTTCGCGAACGTGATCGCGACCCTGTTCGCCCTGTTCCCGAATTCGGTCTTTGCCGTCTGGTTCTCCCTCCCGGTCGCCGTCGTCGTCGGCCTGCTCGTCTATCGCTTTCATTGGCCGCTGCTGATCCCCGCCCTCGCCTCGCTCGTGCTGCTGTACGCCGGGATCATCGTCGGGACCTACCTCTTGCCGCCGATCGAATTTCCGAGCATCGATCCGACCTACGGAACGCCGGTCATTCTTTGGACTTTGGTGCTTTTGGTCTATTGCTTTTTCGCTTCGGTGCTGCCGGTTTGGCTCCTGCTCCAACCGCGGGATTACATCAACAGCCAACAACTGTACCTCGCGATGTTCATTATCGTGGTCGGCCTGTTTTATTCGGCGGCGACCGGCCGGGCCGACATCGTCGAATCGGCCCCGGCCCTGCGGGTCGAAGAAGCAAACGCGGCCGGGGCGCCCGCGATTTTTCCCTTCCTCTTTATTACCGTCGCCTGCGGCGCGGTCAGCGGCTTTCATGCTTTGGTGAGCAGCGGCACGACGAGCAAGCAGATCCGGACAAAAAAAGACGCCCAGTTTATCGGCTATGGGGCGATGCTTTTGGAAGGGGCTTTGGCCGTGATCGTAATCATCGCCTGTACGGCAGGCATTGGAATGGAGGATAAAAAACACCTTTGGCCTGAATACCTCGGCAAGGTGAGCGGCCCGATCGTCGACCCGGACGAAACCCCACGCAGCATCTGGTATGAAAAATACGGCGGAAACTGGAACGATATGAACCTCGGCAAACAGGTCGGCGTGTTCGTCGAGGGTGGGGCGAATTTTATGGAAAGTATCGCCGTTCCGCACGAACTCGCCCTCGGGATCATGGCCGTGCTGATCGTCAGTTTCGCGGCGACGACGATCGATACGGCGACGCGGCTCTTGCGGTACGTACTCCAGGAACTCGGCCTCGCGTTCAAAATCGAACCGCTCCGGAACAAATACTTCGCGACGACGATCGGGGTTGTTCTCTCCGGGCTGTTGGCCCTGAGTTACGGTCCCGGCGGTTACGGGACGGGGGGAATGCTGATTTGGCCGCTCTTCGGTTCCGCCAACCAGTTGATCGCCGGGCTGACGCTCATGGTCGGGGCCGTCTATTTGCATCGACGGGGCAAGGGAGCGATGTTTCTCGGCATTCCGGCCGTGATCATGCTGCTGCTGCCGTTCTGGGCGATGCTGCTCGGCCTTTTTACCCCGGAGGCCGGCTGGTGGGACGCGGGCCAATACCATTTGGTGTTGATCGGCATCGCGATCCTGCTCCTCGGAATCTGGCTGATGTTCGAAGCCGTCCGCGCTTGGCGAAAAAAAGAATAGCAGCCGGAAAGGAGCGTAGAGGCCCGTTCAAAACCCCCTATTGGGTCGTTTTGGCAAAATAGAAAAACGTAAAACCGCCTGTTTTTTGGCGTTTTTTTAACTCGCCCATTTTACCCAAACAGGTTTTGAACGGCCCTCTACAGCCTTGGCCCAAAGTTCTGTTTCAGTAACATTGCGCAGTACAGCTAGTCAACCGCCGTCGGCAGGGACGGGCCCAGACTCAGCAGAAACGAGTCCGTCAGCGGATATTTCCGCAAAACCTCTTGAATTTCCGCGAGACTCACCGATTGGATGTCGTCAACGTCTTCGCGAACGGTGCGGTACCGGTTTCGCGTAACCCATTCGTTGCCGACGGCGAAGAGGCGGCCTTTCGGCGATTCGTTGCCGAGCACGATTCGGGAAGAAATCTTGCTTTTCGCCCGATGCAGTTCCTCTTCCGAAATTCCTTCCCGGATCGCCTTACGATAAACTTTTCGGATCCGTTCGAGGTTTTTTTCGGCCAGTTCGGGAGGGCAACTCATTCCGGTCAGGAAAAACCCGTTGTCGAGAAATTCGTACAGGTTCAATCCGAGCGAATCGACCCAGCCGGGATCGACGAGTTCCCAGTACAACCGGCTGCCGGTATCATCTCCCAGGATATTCGCGGCCAATTCGGCGGCATAACGGTCGGGATCGCTCCCGCACGGTCCGTCGACCAATTGGATCACGTATTGCAGCGTCGCGGAATCCTTTTGCAGATGGTGCTGCGTTCGGCTCCCCCGGGCTCGCGACAGGAGACGCTCCGGTCGAGTGGTCGTTTGACAGGCCGGAACCCAATCGCCGCAACAGGTTTCGGCTTTCTCGACGAATCGGTCGAAATCGATTTTGCCGCAGCCGACAAGCAGAATGTTTTCGGGACGATAATGTTCCTGAAAATATTTCCAAACCTCCGGGAGCCGGAGCCGTTCGATCGAAGCGACCGTTCCGAGAACGCTCTTGCCGAGCGGGTGATCCGGATAAAACAGTTCCCGGCATTTTTCGTCGGCCCCGAACGGGGGCTGGTCCTCATACATGCCGATTTCTTCGAGGATGACCTGCTTTTCGGTTTCGAAATCCTCTTCGCGGAGGGCTGGCCGGAGCAGTTCGGCATACAGCTCAAGCGTTTCTTCCAGAAGTTCGGGCAGCACCGAAGCGTAGTAGACGGTTTCCTCTTCGCAGGTAAAGGCGTTGGCACTTGCGCCGATTTCGTCGAACCGGCGGTTGACGTCCTGGGCCGATTGGTTTTCCGTTCCCTTGAAGACGAGATGTTCGAGAAAATGGCTCACCCCGGCGAGTTTTTCGTCTTCGTCGCGTGAGCCGGTTTTTACGAAAAAACCGAGCGATGCCGAATACGCCGAATCATGACACTCGGCGATGATTTCGAGACCGTTCGGTAAAATCGTTTGGGAAAATCGCATCCGATCCTTTCAAAAAAACCGACAGACCGGTTGCGATATTGCCCCAATCAAATAATTACTGTGCTCTGCACAAAAATTGAACCAAGGGGCTTTCTGAGCGAAGCGACGAAAGCCCCGAAACCGCGAGGGTTGAGTTCGAAGCTCGGGTCCAATTTTTTCGCGGAGTGCAATATACACAAGCCGGTTTAAAATTTCCGTCTTCAATTGAGTAGCGGCCCAACGAGGCCGCGGTTTGACAGAGGGCGAAGCCTACTGCCCATGCCGGCTACGGTATAAACAACCCAATCAAACCTTATGAATGACGTGCCGAACGACGCCCCAGATTTTCACATCGGCGGGATCAGCGCATTTCAATGTCGAAAACTTGCCGGTTTCCGGTTCGAATTTTTTGTTTTTCCCGGAGAGCCGCCGGACGGTCAACCCGATGTCGGAGTTCGTGAGAACGATATCGCCGTTTTTCGCCTCGATTCCGCGATCGACGATCAAGACGTCTTCGGGAAAAATTCCCGCTTCCGTCATTGAATCGCCAACCACTTGGACGAAACAGGTCGAGGAGGGTCTCGGAACCAAATAGGTTCCCAGGTCCAGTTTTTCAACGGTCAACTCATCGGTCTGGGAAGGATACCCTGCCTGGGGTTTCGTTTCGTAAAGAGGAAAGGTCAGACCTTTCTTCTCGATAAACGACATGATTTGATCGATGTAGGAAATCGGAAGCCGGACCGCTTTTGTCGGTTCTCCGAACTTGCCGGTCCCTTTGGGCCGTCCCGCTCCTTTTCTTCGTCCGCCTCGGGTCATTGTGTTTTCTCCTGGTGCTTTTACATTTCGATTCATATTATTTCATTACCTATACTTTTTCCTCCCATCGAATTCAAAGCCTTTTCATAAGACTTTTGCCTCACCCCTCTTTGAAATTCGAATGGAAGATTTCTGAGTGTTGATTGTGCTGACAATAAACGACACGTTCTATCGTTAAAAAACGAGACACATTCCTTAAAGCATGACCTCAATCGGAGGCAAGGTCGTTTTGATGCGGGGAATGAAACGGACCGGGAACGAACG
>JAVBQI010000144.1:0-2895 GCA_031549145.1 Thermoguttaceae bacterium
CCGGGCGGTCACGACCCGATTCGGCTCGTCGAAAAGAAATTGCGTCTCGAAATATTCCGGCACCGTTCCCCGGCAACGGCCGACGCTTTGCACCGCTTTCGGCATCCCGAAGAGCAGGCGGATAAAATGGGCGTCGTGTACGTGCAGGTCGAGCATCGGCCCGCCGCAGACGTCCATATCGTAAAAATTGGTCAGCCAAGTCGGGTCGGAAATGACCCGGCTGAAATGCCCGCCGAGCAACCGGCCGTATTTGCCGCCGATCGCCGCTTCGTAAATGAATCGATGCGAGGTAAAGAACGGCAACACATGCCCGATCATCAGGAGCTTGCCCGATTTTTTCGCGGCGGCGACCATCGCGTCGGAATCGGCCGTTTTGAGCGCGATCGGCTTCTCGCACAAAACGTGCTTGCCCGCCTGCAAAGCGAGGATCGTCGATTCGGCGTGGGCGAATGGTGGCAGGCAAACATCGATCATATCCAAGTCGGATTTGCGCAACATCTCTTCGATGTTGTCGTAGGTCTCGACCCCGGAAAGGTCCATCATCTGGCCTTGCGGGCCGAAGTTGCCTTTGATTGTCGTCCAATCCCCTTTGAGCCGTTCGGGAATTTTCTCGCAACTCGCGCAAACTTTGACCCCTTTGATGTTCTGGTACGCCAGGTAATGAATCATACCCATAAATCCCAGACCGGTAATCCCTATTTTCAGCATTGGCAATCTCCTTGAGGATGAGAATTTCGTTTGAAACAGCGGCCGAAAACGCGAGCGCCGGGTTGGCCTCGCATTTCCGTATTGGACAACCGGGCGCCGACGCTTCCGGCTGCTGCCCGATTCGAAACTTTTTTGTAGACCCGTTATTGATTTTCAGGAAAAAACCGAATCGGAGCCGCGCCCGTAAGGAAGCGGTTACCCTGCCGAACCGCTCCCTCACGGTCGCGGCTCTGATCGCGTTGTTCGAAATTTTTCTGAAGTTCGGTTAAGAATAGTCTAGTGAGATTTCCTCGCCCGGTCAACCGTCGAACCGCTGCCGGTTTGAATCTCAGAGCGATTTTCCGACGATCACGGTTTCGTAATCGGGAATTTCGGGCGAACGACGGGATTCGTTCATGCCCACGGTTCGGGACGGGTCAGACTCGAAGTTCCGGTTGCGGGCGAGAGCCGGCTCGTACGTTTCGAGCGAAGGGAACCCGGCTCCGACCCAGCGGATCCAAACCTGTTGCAGATCGCCGAGATTTTCGTAGCCGTAAAATTCCCGGACCGCCCCGTTCCAATCGTTGTTTTGCATCCCTTTTTCCGCGAAATTCGCGAAACGGCGGTGCCCGCCTTGCCCGATCAGGAATTCGGCGACGGAATTGCCCTGCGAGTAAAGCGGCATAAAATCGCTCGGATAATCCCCTTGAATCTCGACCATCCGGTTGAACGGGATCGCCCTGCGGACGTTCGGGTCGACGAATTGCAGCAACATCCGGCGGTATTTGGAGCGTTCCGCTTCGTGTTCGAGCGAGGTCGCCGCGCCTTCGTCGAGCCAACGCGGGATCTTTTTCCGAAACGCCGTCGCGAAAACCATGTGGGAAATTTCATGCGGCAAGACGGAATCGACGATCCGTTCCCGCGTTCCCTGAACGCTCATCTCCCAACCGTCGACGGTTCCGTCGTTATGAAAGATGAACGAAGTTTCGCCCGCGGCCCCGACATTGCCGACCTTGAAGCGGATCGGGCATTTTTCCGGCCAATCGCGGAGCGTTCGGCCGAACCAAAGCACCGCGAGCCGTTCCCGTGAAGTTTCTGCCGTGTCGCCGAATTCCCGGGCCATTTCTGCGGTTGGAGCGTTTTCGATCACGAAATTCGCCGTTTCGTAGCGATAAACCGTCCGCCTTGCCTCCGAAGTGGGGCGGAGCGGCGGGACGCTGTTTCGCGCGACCAGATAGGTCTGCGAAGGAGATTCGCGGTAGCCTGCGGCGAAAATGCCGGTGTTTCCCGAGAAATTTATCGAAATGGAAATAATGACCGCGCAAAATCCGACCGGGAAACGAGCTCTTCGAATCACAAAAACCTCCTTGTTTTTTGAAACCGTGCTTGGTCGGGGACCGGACATCCTGTCCGGGTGTCGAGTCAACGACTCTGACCAAGAGGGGAGCAGTTTACCCGATTACGGCATTTCCGGAAAGAGCAATTTGCTGAGCGTTGAGAAACGCGGGGTACCGGCTAAATGGGAAGATGGGGAAAATAGGATGTTGTTTATGTATCAAGATAGGTAAATATTCCCGAAAAAGAGGATTTTTCCGAATTTAATCCTTAAGACGGATTCGAGGATTATCCGATAAGAGAAGAGACGTAATTATTCCAGTGTACAAAACAAAAAAGAGCCGTAAGTGCAGCGAAGCGTAACTTACGGACCTTGTACACGGACCGGCCCTGTACAAGGTCCGCAAGTTACGTCGGAGTACCGACTACACATGCGGCTCTTTTTAATACTGATTTCAAAAGAGGGAAAACGATGAAAATCGAAAAGCGGGCTTACAGAAAATGGCTTTACTCGATCATGGGCGCAGCGTTTTTGCTGGGAGCGCTTTCCTCGGTCGGTTGTACGGTTCACAGTAATGGTATGACGATTCCGAGCCCGGATTGGCTGAACCAACGGGTCCAATACATGCCGGCCGGGCCGCAGTATCCGCATAGTCAGGAACGAGCGATGATGGACGCGGCCAAAGCGGAAAAGCAATCTCATCAGCAGCAGTACTAAGATGGTACTGATATCGTCCCGTCGAATTCCGAGGCCTGTCTCATGCCCGAATTGAACCTTTCGCCAAATGCGCAACAATGGGTGAACGTGATCCTGCTTTGGATCGGTTTCTCCGTCGTCGTCGGGCTCGTCGTGCGCAGCCTTTTTCCGGGCAA
>JAVBQI010000212.1:0-18236 GCA_031549145.1 Thermoguttaceae bacterium
ACGGGCGCGGCTCTGATTCATTTTTTATCTGGAACTCTGTATTTATGAACTGGCGCGAACAAGGTTATTTCTATTACCCGCTCGGTCCGGCCCTGCGGGCCGAATTCGGCGCACCGGTTTGGAAACTCAGCATCGACGCCCGGCTCGGCTGCCCGCACAAAAATCCGAACGATCCGACCAGCGGCTGCATTTTCTGTGACGCCGGAAGTTTCAGTCCTTCGCGGAAAATGGGGCTCGAATCGATTTCCGAACAGATCGCCGAAGGGATTCGCCGCCTCGAACATCGTTACAAAGCAGAACGGTTTATCGCCTACTTCCAACCCGCGAGCAACACGTTCGGCCCGGTCGGGCGATTGGAAACACTGTATCGCGAGGCCCTCACTCACCCCCAGATCGTCGGCATCGCGATCGGGACGCGGCCCGATTGCTTGTCGGAGGAGGTGCTCGATCTGTTAACGCGGCTGTCCCGGGAAACCTGGCTTGTGTTGGAACTCGGCTTGCAATCGATTCACGAAAAATCGCTTCGGTTCCTCAATCGCGGACATGATTATCCGACCTTCCTCGACGCCGTTCGCCGGGTCACGGAGCGGGGCATCCGTTTCGGCGTGCACCTGATTCTCGGAATCCCCGGGGAAATCCGGGCCGACCGGATCGCGACGGCGGACGAGATCGCCCGGTTGCGACCGCATTCGATCAAATTGCACAACCTTTATGTCGTCCGAAATACGGCATTGGCCAAACTTTGGCAAACGGGAACGCTCGAACTGCCCGATTGCGAAGAGTACGCGGAATACGTCGTCGATTTTCTCGAACGGATTCCTCCCGGGATCATCATCGAACGGCTCGCGAGCGACGCCTCGCCCGAGTTTCTTCTCGCCCCCGATTGGACGGCGAAGCGGCACGCCGCTCGAAACGTGATCGACCGCGAATTTCGCAAAAGAGGGACGTTTCAGGGAGCGAAGTACATGCAATGAGGTTTGTTAAAAAGCACCAAAAAATGAGCCGCATGTGTAGTCGGTACTCCGACGCAGCATGCGGCTCTTTTTTTCGCCTCAATGGTGCACGAACCCTTGCGGTTCGAGCGGGCGAACCGTCCGATCGCGTCCGAGGAGCGAAAGGCCGGGCGATTCCGTCATTTCGCCGATCACCGTCAGCGGCGTGTCGAAACGGGAGAGGAGCGGCTGCGTTTTTTGAAGTTCGTCCGCGACCTTCGGCGAAGCGGTCAAGAGGAGCTCGAAATCCTCACCGTCGCGAAGCGCATGCTCGAAAGCGGAACACGCCTTTTCGTGCAGCGGCTTCCGCAGGCCGTCCCGCTCCCATTCCTCAAGTCGTCGGGCATCCGGTGCGACCGGGATTGCCGCTTCCCACAGTCGGGCGCCCAGCCCGCTTTCCTTGGCCAATCGCGAAAGATCGAGCGAGAGCCCGTCGCTGATGTCGATCGCCGCGCGGATTTCGAAATGTTCGTTCAAATAAAGCGATTCCCGAACGCGCGGCTCGAAGAGAAATTGACGCTGCAAGATACTCCCGCCCAAAGCCCCGGTTACAAGAATGCGGTCGCCCACCTTCGCCCCGTTGCGCCGCAACGGCGACCACTCCGTCGTCCGACCGAGAAGCGTGATCGAAACGACCAGCCCTCCGTCCCAGCAATTGGTGTCTCCGCCGGCGATCGCGAGTTCGTACCGCTCGGCGAGCGGCAGAATGCCTTCGAGCAGTTTTTCGGCCAGTTCCAATGGCCCGAGAAATCCCGAAGTGGTCGCAACCGCACGGTTCGGCAAGGCGACGGCGATCACGGCGGCGCTCGGGACCGCCGACATCGCGGCGAGATCGCTCAGGTTGACGGCCAACGCCTTCCGGCCAATCAGGACAGGATCGGTCTCGGCGAGCAGAAAATCGACACCCTCCGTCAGGAGGTCGACGGTCAGCACCGTTTCGGTCGTTTCCCGGGCGAGAATCGCGGCATCGTCCCCGATCCCGAGGAGCACCCGCTTGGGATCGGTCCGCAATTTTTCGCGAAGCCGGGCAATCAGTTCATGTTCCATAAGAATTCCAACTCTCTTCGAATACGAGCCGGGACCTGTGGTCCCGACTGCATGTCCTATGAGAGAAGACAATAACTCGAAGGGCGACCTGTCGTGGGCACAGCCCCGGCTCGTTGATTTTGTCTCAAACCTGAATCCGCCGGATATTGAGTTTGTCGAGATCCATTTGTCCGAGTTTCAACTCCGCGGCCTTTTCAATGTGCGAAACCTGGGCGAGTGACATTTCGACTCCGGCGGCCTTCTCGAAAAATTTGACCGAGGCCGTATCGACCGCGACGATATCGGGCGAAGCAAACAACGCTTTCGTCAACACCGCGTCGGCCTCCGATTTGCCCCGGGGACCGTTCGATTTCATAACCCGGTACGCGTCGACGACATTGAGCGCCGGCCGTTTGATTAAAGAACAACTGTCCGCGATACACTGTTGCAGATCGGTATTGTGAAAAAATCTCCGGTCCCAAACGATCCCCATGTAATTTTTCAGGGAAATCGTCATACGCGTTCCGCTATGCACTTTGAGAACCGGAACATTGAACCAAACGTCGCAATCGAGAATCGCCTGGTGCACTTTGGTCGTCTTCAACGATTTTCCTTCCGGCAAAGAAACTTCCCGGTAATAGGTTTCGAGATCGGCGGGCACCATTTTTCCCCCCGCGCTATTGACGGCCTCTTCGATACCGCTATTCTTATAACAATTGCGCCAATCGTCGCAGGTATGATCGAAGACGATCACTTCCGCGGCCCCGGCCGCGAGAGATTGAACGACCATTTCCTTGACCAAAAGCGGGTGCGTGTCGGCCGCCATTTCAGGGGTTTTGTCCCAACCGATATTCGGTTTGATCACCACCTTTTGCCCCTTTTTGACGTACTTGCCCATTCCGCCGAATTCGGCGATCGCTTTTTTGAACATCGCGTCCGGCTCGCCCCCCATCACCGCGACGAGATCGCAATCGCCGGTCGTTTTGTTTTCTTGAGCGAAAACGTTCAGCCCGCCGATTCCTCCGGTTGCGACCGCGGTTCCGGCCAAGGCCATGGTTTTGAGAAAATCACTTCGTTTCATCGATTTTGACACCTTGTTAAAATGAGTCGGGTTGTGTCGAAAACGTGTTTTCAATTCGAAAAACGCATCCTTTAGCTTCCCCGATAATGTTTCTAAAAACACTTAGAATTATAGTCGCGTTTTTATTTTTTTCAACGATCACGTTGTTTTTTCTCGACTATGCCGAACTGCTGCCGCGAGCATTGCATGTTCTCGCCGCCGCCCAGATCGTTCCCGCCCTGCTCGGCGGCGGGCTCGGAGCGATCGCCTTTTGGGTGTTGCTCACCTTTCTTTTCGGCCGGGTCTATTGTTCCGCGATCTGTCCGCTCGGTGTACTTCAAGACGTGATTTCCTGGACAAAGAAACGGTTTCGCAAAAAAGCGAAGTACTCGTTTCGGCCCGCGAAAAACGTACTGAAACATGTGATTCTCGCCGTTTGCGTTTTGACGTTCGTGCTCGGTTTTCCGATGGTTTTGGGCCTGCTCGATCCCTACAGCATTTACGGCCGGATGATGGGCAGCCTTCTCCGACCGATCTATTTGGCCGGCAACAACGCGATCGCTTCGATTTGCAACGCGTTCGGGTATTACGGCCTTTATCTCGTACCGATCGTTGTCAGTTTCGCGACCGTCCTGCTCTCGCTCGGAATGCTACTGCTTCTCGGCATTCTCGCCGCCCGATTCGGCCGGTACTACTGCAACACGATTTGCCCGGTCGGGACCGTTCTCGGTTGGATTGCACGTCATTCCCGTTGGAAAATCCGTTTGGACGAACAATGCTTTTCCTGCGGCCTTTGCGAAGCCCGTTGCAAAGGGGAGTGCATCGACAGTAAAAACAAAACGGTCGACTCGAGCCGTTGCATCGGGTGCTTCAACTGTCTCGATGTTTGCAAACGGAAATTCGTTTATTTCGACTACAAGAAACGAACGCTCGACCGCGACGGGAGCACACCGCCCACACCCTCGGACCGCTCGTCCCCGGATCGCCCATCCGAAGCGTCCGGCCCGCATCGACGGACGTTTCTCGGATTTCTGATCGCCTGTCTCTTCTCCGGGCTGGGAGCGGTTGCACCGCCGAAAATCATCGGCAAGGGAATGACCCCTTACAAAAAAAACCACCCGATTCTCCCGCCGGGAGCGAAAGCGGTCGGACATTTTCAAAAGAAGTGTACCGCCTGTCATTTATGTGTGAGCAAGTGCCCGGCCAACATCCTGACCCCGGCGGTTTCGGAATACGGTTTGAACGGCTTTTTGCAGCCGACGGTTACATTCAAGCACGGGTTTTGCAATTACGATTGCACGATTTGTTCCGAAGTCTGCCCGAACCATGCGCTGATGCCGCTCGAAAAAGCGGAAAAGCATCTCCTGCAAATCGGCCGGGTCAACTTCATTCAAGCGAATTGCGTCGTCGAATCGCAGCACACCAACTGCGGGGCCTGCGCCGAGCATTGCCCGACCGGGGCGGTAACGATGATCCCGTTCGGCGAGCCGGCGGTCGCGCTCACGATCCCCCAAATCGACCCGGACCTTTGCGTCGGCTGCGGGGCGTGCGAGTTTATCTGCCCGGTTGCCCCTCACAAGGCGATTTATGTCGACGGACTGGTCCGGCACCAGGCCGCGAAACCGGCCTTCGACCCGACCGAAAAACAAAAAGAGGTCAAGTTGGACGGTTTCGGATTTTAGCGGAGTAACGGAGTAAGGACGCGGGGTACCGGTTAAATGGATTTTTCAATCGTCAGAACCAGCGGGGCGTCCTTGAGCGTTTCGTCGTGCAACTTTTCCCGAACGGCGTTAAGTTCCGCCAGCTTTTCAAGGACGGGCGAGAGCGATTTTGGCAGCGACGATTTGAAATCCTCTCCCAAAGGATCGTCCGAGGCAATCCGCTCGTTCAGGGCGTTGAAGGTTTTTTCGAGATTGCGGACGAGCGATTGGCTTTCGAAATTGGAGGCGTCGAAACGGATTTTGCCGTCGGCGCCGATTTGTATCTGGAACGACTGATCCAGCCCGAAGGTTTTCCCGAAATACGTTCCCAGTTCGACGGAAATCTCGTTGCCGAGTTGCTGCATTTCCGCGAGCGCGGCCCGGTCCGCTTCGGGCGAAACGATTTTGTAGGCCGTCGACGCTTCGCCCGCCGCGATCATGATCCGGTGTTGGAACTCCGCGACATCGCCGTGCTCATCGTCGTGCTGTTCGAGAATTTCCGCTCCCAACGCTTTGGCCTCGGCCCGGACCGAAGCGTCGAAAAAACTTTCGAGGAACATCTTCGCCCCCTCGTCCATTTTCGAATCGCCCCCGACCGTATGCACATTCGTCGCACTCAATTCGCCGCCCGAGCCGATTTCCAGCGAAAAATCGCGGATTTGGACATCCCAAGCCGTCGGATTGTGGGCGTAATATTCGTCGAGCTTTTGGGAAATCATCGCCCGGAATTGGGAAACCTTCGCCTGCAGGTTGACCTTGCTGTCCGTTCCTTCCGAAAGCTCGCCCCGCTTCATTGAAACGAGCGGTCGGCTCCGTTCGCCGCGATCCGCCGCCTTGTTGAAATCCTTGTCGAGGGCATTGAGCAATTCGGCTTGAATCTCCGAATCGTTCGCGGCGAGTTCGGCGAGCTTCTCATTCGATTGACCGTCGACTTGCCAATCGAGTTCGCCGGTCTCCGGATCAAGACTCGAAGACACTTTGCCGAGATCGATGTCGCCGTTCTTCTTGAGATAATCTTTCACAAGCTGCCGTCGGGACGCGGCCATCTCCCTCGAATCGAGATCGAAATCACTGTTTGTTGACAGCCCTCGCGAGATTTCCATTTTCGCTTTGAGCGATTTCATTTGCTCGATCAGGGACGATTCGTCGTTGACAAGGCTTTCGATCTGCCGCTGTTTGATTTTGTTGGAGACTCCTTCGACCGAAATCTTGCCGTTCGCGTTCAGCGAGAACGTGATCTTTTTCGTTTCGTCCTCAAGCCCCGCCTCTTTGAGTTTGGCGGCGAGCGTCTTTTGCATTTCGGCCGAATCCTTGGCGATCGATTTGTCCAACGCGTCGAGAATCGAACTCCCGTTGGTGAGCGTTTCGTCCAAGCCGATCAGCTTCGCGACGGTTTCGGAGCCGTTGAACTGGGCGAGTCGCTCCATATTTTCCCGATAAAACCGGGCGCCGATCGGATTTTCCGGAACGCCCTTGCGTTGCAAATCCTGGTATGTTTTCGTATTGGTTCGCATCGACATCAGCGACTCGTCGTCGATCACTGTCCCGTTTTTATAGGAAAATCCGACATCGAACGAACTGCTCCCGACCTTCGAATCGAGCCCCAGGCTTTCGAGCAGGTCCTTGGCGAAGACCCCTTCGTCCGCGAGCCAACTCGTGAGGTCGACGCTCCCCGTCTTGTCGAACACCGTCCCGGTTTCGGGATCGTAACCGACATCGCTGCTCGAAATGCCGAGTTCCTGCCGGAGCAGTTGGTCGATAAAAATGCCTTTGACCTTGCTCCCGGCCTGTCCGTCGGCGGCCGCTTTCGTCGCGTACACGTTGAGCAGGTCGCGACCCAAACTCGGATCCGAATTGAGAATTTTTTCGATCTTTTCCGCCTTTTGCTTGTCCTTGATCCCGTCGACCTTGATCTGCCCGTCACGATCGACCTTGAAATGCAGGGATTCTTTACTGCTCAAAGTGATCTTGTTGTCTTTGAGCAGTTGGCTGATTCGTTTGTCGAGCCACTTTTCTTCGGCTTTCGCGGACGCGAGCAAAAGCTTGGCCCGGTTCGCGGAAAGTTGCTCGCCTTCTTTCAACCCCAATCCCCAGTTGATCGTGCTTTTGTGCTTGCTCTTGGCGATGATCGCGGCGGGATCGTTCAATGCGACATTGCCGTCGGAAGATGCGACGGGTGAAACGAGCCCCGATTCGGAGAGCACGGAAGTCAAATCCAACTTGCCGTCGGTCAACGAAATCGTGTTCGTCCGGAAAAGGTAATCGAACCGCAAGGGAGAAAGCACCGTCGTGTAGGGGCCGGTCTCACGGGCTTGCCCCTTGACCGTTTCGTCCTGGGTTGATTCGGAATTTAACGGCAATTGCGTGAGCATGTAGGACGCGTTGATGTATTTGGCGTCCTTCTCGGAAAAGGAAGAAAATTCGATCCCGAAAAGATCGTTGAAACTTTCCGGATCGTTCCGCTCGCACAAAATGTCGAAGGTTTCCTTAAGCAAGGCGGCCAGCTGCTTGTCCCCTTGAATCGCTTTGTTCAATTCGGCTTGGGCGGCGGCACCGCTCATTCCCACGATCGCAAGGGAACCGTCTTTGCGATTCCACTGAACCGTAAACCGCCCTTCGGAAACGTCCAAACCCTTTTCGGCGATGATCGAGTTGACCCGTTCGAGAACGGCAACCCGTTTTTCGCGAACGGCCGACACCCATTCCTGCGGCTGCGCTTCGAGCCGCCGGTCGAGCGACATCACCGAGGGAAGACTTTGGGCCAACAAGGTCGTCGTTGAGGGAAGTTCTGCCGAATAATCGGGATCATTGTCGGTGTTCGTCCAGCCGATGAGGCCGATTTGCCGGTCCCGCTCCGCGGTCAGGTACTTCGTATCGAACGAACTGAACTCGATGCCAAATAGGTCGGCGGTCATTTCCGAAGCCTTGCCCGAGTGCAACGCGGTATAGGTCTCTTCGATCAACGAGGCCAATTGCTCGTCGTTGTCGATCGCGGTTTGCAGTTGTTCGAGCACCTCCGGGTCTTTGATGCCCATCACCGTCTCTTTGACCGAGATCGAACCGTCCCGGCGGTCGAGTTGAACGATAAACCGCCCGTCGTCGACCTTCAAACCGTTTTCGGCGACGATCGCATTGATCCGTTCAAGGACCGCGATTCGCTTGTTGCTGACGTTGAGAAAAATGTTGGGAACCGCGGACGTGGGAGCGGATTCGGCCGCCGCGTTCGCCTCTTGCAGCTTTTCGGCGGCGGCCTGCCCTTCCGAGGAGAGGTCGAGCTGATCCCCGGATTGGCTTTTCGCGGTTTCTTTGGCCGATCGCTGCGAACGCGAATGGGTAAGTTCCGGCGTCATGTTTCTGCTTCGCGAAAGATGATCGGTCCAATTCGAAAACGTCCCGAATTTTCCCACATTTCCTTGAAAAATGCCGTTACTCATCCTAAAATGTCCTCAAATCAGATTCAAAAATTTAACCGGTACTCCGCGTCTTCCGGTACTCCGCGCCTCCCATATCGGCGCGAAACCTCATCTACAATATCAGTTATTCCAAGCGGACAAGAGTACTTTTTTATGAAGAACGGCCTTGTATTTTTCGCAAAAAACGGTGCCAACGTCTGATTATTGATATAAGCCTTGAAAGCGGCATACCGTCGACGGTATGGGCAGTAGCCTTCGGCCTCTGTTTGACCACTGCTTCGTTGGGCCGCTATCGTTTTGAAGACAGAAATTTTAAACCGGTTTGAGCATAAGGAAAAAGATGAACGCAATCTCACGGTTTCATTTAGACGGCCAGGTCGCCGTTATTACCGGCGCATCCGGCGGAATCGGTCGGGCGACCGCCCTCGCCTTGGCCGAAGCGGGCGCCGAGGTCGTGCTGCACGCCAATCGGCGGCCGGAAATCGCTCTTTCAGCCGTTCGGATCATTCAAAAAGGGGGCGGAAAAGCCGCCTTTCTTTCGGCCGATCTTGCTCTTCCGGAAAAACAGGACGCCTTTCTTGAGGGCATCCTTTCGATGTATCCGAGCATCGACATTTGGATCAACGCGGCCGGAGTCGATTTGATGAGCGAAGCGGTCCGACACCAAAGTTTTGAGGAGAAACTCGAATTGCTTTGGAATGTCGACTTGCTCGCCGCCGCCAGGCTGTCGCGTCAAATCGGCGCGAAAATGAAGAAAGAGCGGAAAGGGACGATCCTGTTTTTCGGCTGGGACGGCACGGCCCGGGGAATGGAAGGGGACACGGCCCAGCTTTACGGTTCGGTCAAGGGAGCGGTCCTCGGTTTCGCAAAATCCCTGGCCCAAACCCTCGCCCCGGAAGTTCGGATCAACTGCATTTCTCCCGGCTGGGTTGCGACGAACTGGGGCCAATCGGCTCCCGAACCGTACAAAAAACGGGGAGCCGCCGAATCGCTCCTCAATCGCTGGGGCAGCCCGGAAGATGTCGCGTCCGCCGCGTTGTTCCTGGTTTCCGAAGCCGCTTCGTTCCTCAACGCTGAAAACCTGACGCTTAACGGCGGGTTCAACTACCGGGACAGATCGTAACCAACACGAGCCGGGGGCTGTGCCTCCGGTTTGTCCCCCTCTTGTGGTGTGTTGTCTTTTCTCGCAGGGAAAGAAACCGGGACCGCAGGTCCCGGCCCGTGTGTTCTTGCTTTTAAGATGTTAACGGAAAATCGCAACCGCTAATCCTGGGCGATGATTTCCGTTGGGTCGTCGATCGTCTCGTCGATTTGAATCGACGTATACCCTTTGTAAACGCCCGGTTTCGCCCAATATTTTGGGATTCCCTCGACGCTGACGAGAAGAGGGGAATTGACGTTTTTTTCGGTGCAGATCACATCGCCAACCCGAAGTTGGGTCAATTCGCTCATTTTGATTTTCGTTTGGGCGAGCTTGACTTTCATTTCGACGTGCATGTTCCGAATCGACTTGCTGATCTTTTTGATCGATTGCGGCGTCGCCTGCTTCCGGCCGTAGGTTACCCAAGTGTTGGAGGCCAATTTGCCGGAAATTCGTTCGAACGAATTGTATGGAATGCAAAGGTTGATGATGCCGCGGACTTCGATTAAGGCGACCTCGAAACAAACCAGAACGACGACCTCGTTCGGCGGCACGATTTGAATGAGCTGGGGGTTGCTTTCGACCTGAATCACGCTCAATTCCAGATCGAGGACGTTTTCCCAAGCATGTTTCATTTCCTGCAAAAACAGGTTGGTGATGCGGGAAACGAGTCGCAATTCGATTTCGGTGAGCGGCCGCCGAGCGAGCAAGGTTCCCTCGCGACCGCCGCCGAGCAGCCGGTCGATCATCGGGTACAAAATCGAAGGGTTGATGTCGAGAATGAGGTTCCCTTCGAGCGGTTCGGCCCGGAGCAGGTTGAAGCAGGTTGGGTTGTCTAAACTGAAAATGAACTCGCTGTACGTCAACTGATCGACGCTCGTCAACTTGACTTCGACAATGGTTCGCAGCATCGCGGAGAGACCGGCAGCGAACTTCCGGCCGAACCCTTCGTGCAGGGTTTGCAAGGCCTTCATTTGCTCTTTGCCGACCCGTTCCGGCCTCTTGAAATCGTAGGGGGTGATCTTTTCCTGTCGCGCCCAAGGGCTGCTCCCGCCCCCCGCCGCAGCCATGGGAAAGGGTTTGGCGGGACCTGCTTTCAAACCGATATCGGCGGGAGCGGCTTCTTTTTTCTCTCCCTTCGACATGATGTTGAGCAGATTCTCAACTTCTTCCTGACTGAGAACTTCTCCGGCCATTTCTTCTATACTCCAACCCGATAAAATTTGGTTGTTTTTTTATGATCCCGGTTCTCTCGAAAATTGAAAAACGCGGAGTACCGGTTAAATGGGCAAACCGCTCTATTATGCCGCGCTTCCGCTAAACCTTGTTTCTGCAAGCGGTTACGATTTCGAGGCGATCCGGCGTAGGGAAAACTATACGATTTTTTCGGGGGCAAGGCAAGGGCAATTTTTCAAACGATTTTCGACTGGAAATCGCCCTGCCTTTCTGCGTCTATTCGCGGATTCCGGCGACGATTTTTTCGGCGTCCCGCAGAAACCCGGCGAGCGGTTCGAGCCCTTCGGTAAAGCCGGTCGCAAGGAAGGTATCGACCGCTTCCCGGGCCATCCAATCGCCCCAGATCATCGCCCCGAGACACAGCACGTTGGCGTTGTTAATCGAGCGGCACATTTTCGCGGCGAACACGGATTCGACGACCGCAGCCGTAATTCCCGAGAAACGGTTCGCTATCACCGACATGCCCATGCCGCTTCCGCACAAAAGGATCGCGCGTTCCGCTTTCCCTTGCTGCATCGCCCGGCACACTTTCGGGCAGCTTTCGTAATAGGGAATTTCATTTTCCCGCGTCGCCCCCAGGTCTTCGACGTCGTAATCTTTCTCGCGAAGGTATTTCAGCAACGAGTCTTTCAGAGTAACGGCAAACGGATCGGCGGCAATAATGAGTTTCATGATTCTTGAGTGGGAAAAGGGATCGGGATTGTTTTGTTATACTCAAGCCGGTTTAAAATTCCCGTCTTCAGTACGGTAGCGGCCCAACGAGGCCGCGGTTTGACAGGGGGCGAAGCCTACCGCCCATACCGGCTACGGTATAATGATACGTGTTTTTAGCCGTTGATCGAAGATCAACGCGTTCAATTTGTTCAATCGCCCCAACAGGGTGCGATTTTGGCGTCGACGACCAACGGCACGGCAAGGGGCTGATCGAGCGACATCTCCGAAACGACCAATTGTTGTAGTTCGGCCGATTCGGCGAGGGTCGTTTCGAAGAGCAGTTCGTCGTGTATTTGCAGCAGCATCCGGCTGCGGCTTTCGCTTGCCCGGAGAGCGCGGGCGACCCGGATCATCGCCTGCTTCATTAAATCGGCGGCGGAACCTTGAATCACCGTGTTGACCGCCGTTCGTTCCGGCAGGGTCATTTGCCCGACTTTTCGAACCGCCCGGACACCGATGATCTCCCGGCGACGGCCGAGCAAGGTTGAAACGAAGCCTTCGCGAAAACAGTTTTCTAAAATTTCCTCCAAATACAACCGGATGCCGCTGTATTTCGCGAAATACGCGGCGATAAATTCGGCGGCTTCTTCCTGGGGAATGTCGAGTTGCTTCGCGAGGCCGAACGCCGATTGACCGTACACGACGCCGAAATTGACCGTTTTCGCCTTTCGACGCATTTCCGGGGTTACATCGGCGAGCTCGACCCCGAACACCTCGGCCGCGACGCTCGCATGTATGTCTTCTCCGCTCGCGAATGCCTTACAAAGATTCTCATCCTTGGAAAAATGGGCGAGTACCCTCAGCTCAATCTGCGAATAATCGCACGAAAGCAGGCGGTCGAAACCGAGCCGGGCGTCCGGGACGAAGGCCGAGCGGATTTCCCGCCCCTCGCGGGTCCGGACGGGGATATTCTGCAAATTCGGATCGCTCGAACTGAGCCGGCCCGTCGCGGCGACGACCTGGTTGAAAGACGTGTGTATGCGATGTGTTTCCGGATGCAGCAGTTCGGGTAGGGCATCGACATAGGTGCCCTTGAGTTTCGAAAGTTGCCGATGTTCGATGATTTTCGCCGGCAAAACGTGCTGCTCCGCGAGTTCGCTCAACACTTCGATGTCGGTGCTCGGGCCGGTTTTTGTTTTTTTGATCACCGGCAGCCGGAACTGTTCGAACAAAATCTTTTGCAACTGTTTCGGCGAAGCGACGTTGAACTCGCAACCGGCGATTTCGAAAATTTCCTTTTCCAATTCGTCGAGTCGCTTCGCGAAACGGACGCTCAGCTCTTTCAAGCGGTCGACGTCGATCGCGATGCCGAGGTCTTCCATATCCGCGAGCACTTCGAGCAGCGGCATTTCCCAGTCGGTAAAGAGGGAGTAAAGCCGCGGATCCCGTTGCAGGCGACGTTCGAGAATCGGTCGAAGCAACCAGGGAATCAGGGCATCTTCCCCGGCATATTCGCAAACCGCTTCGGTCGGAACCTCATCCATTTTTTTCTGCTTCTTGCCGGTCCCGATCAGTTCCGCGATTTTGACCGTTGCGTGCCCGAGATACAGTTCCGACATGTCGTCGAGATTATGAGTCTGTTCCCCGGACCGCAGCAGGTAATCGGCGATGATCGTATCGAACGCGATTCCCCGCAGTTCGATCCCGACATTCCGTAAAACGATTTTGTCATACTTCAGATTTTGTCCGATTTTTCGAATCGCCGGATTTTCGAGAATCGGCTTGAGCCGGGCGAGCGTCGTTTCGGCGCCCAAACATTGGGCTCCGAGCGGACCTCGCAGCGGCAGGTACCAGGCTTCGGCTTCGTTCCAACAGAAGGAGAGCCCGACGATTTTCGCGAAACGCGGTCGGACGCTTGTTGTTTCGGAATCAAAGGAAAAGCAGTTTTGCGCGGACAGTTTCGCGAGAAAGTCGTCGAACGATTCGGAGGTGTCGACCAAATGATAGGCGGCTTCGATCGGGACGAATTCGGTTTCTTCCTCCTCGATCGGAACGGCAACCGATTTTTCCGATGTTGGAAAGGACGACCTTTGAAAGAGCGGCATTCCGTCGAACTCGTCGGCCGTATCGGGCGTTTCGGTTGAGCCGGGCCGTGTTCCGAGACTCGCGAGCAGTTCGTCGAATTTTCCGAGCAACGATTTGAAGCCGAACCGACGAAAAAGCGACTTGAGCTTGCCGGAATCGACGCCGAGAAAACGGCCGGCTTCCCAATCCCAACTCAGCGGCACGTCCTTGCGAAGGGCGACGAGCTGCCGGGAGAGCAGGGCGATCTCCCGACCTTCGAGCAGGTTTTGTTTGCGCTTCGTCCCGGAAATTTCCCCGGCGTGATCGAGCACGTTTTCGAGCGTGTCGTATTTTTGCAGCAATTCGGTCGCGATTTTCGGTCCGATGAGCGGAACACCGGGCACGTTGTCGGTCGAATCCCCGGTCAACGCTTGAAAATCAACGACCTGATCCGGTCGGATGCCCCAATCGGCGAGCAGTTCCCCGGCCGTGTAATACGCTTGTTTCCGGAGATTGTAGAGCGAAACCCGTCCGGAAAGGAGTTGGCGGCAATCCTTATCGGCGGTAATCAGCACGCAATTGCCCCCGGCCATTTCGATTTCGTGGGCAAGGGTCGCGAGCACATCGTCGGCCTCGAAACCGGGCTCGGCGAGCGCGGGAACGCCGAACGCTTCGAGCACGTCCCGGGACGCCGCGATTTGCGGCCGCAGCGATTCCGGCATCTCTTTCCGGTTTTCCTTGTACTTCGGATACAGTTCGTTTCGAAAAGTCGCGCCCGGCAAATCGTAAGCACAGAAAATGTATTCCGGTTTTTGCTTCGAGAGCAATGCGATCAGATCGCGAACGAACCCGAACACGGCCCCGACCGGCTCTCCCTGCGGGGAACTCATTTCCGGGAGAGCGTGAAAAAGCTGGTACAAAATGCCGTGGGCATCAAGTACGAAAACCGTCTGATCGCAAAGGTCCGGTTGCATAAGGTTGTTTTGTATCGAACTTTGAAAAGCGAGGTGTACCGGCTACTGAATCTCAGATAAAAAATGAACTCTTTGCAGCCGTTGCGAAAAAGTTGCGTTTTCCGATTTCGCCCTGTAAGGGCGGCGCGTAACAGCCCAGGGCAAAGCGAAGCGACGCCCTGGGATAAGGAAACAAACGTACTAATTTCGCCCTGTAGGGGCGACGCAAAACCGTTGTTCCCTTGCCCTTACAGGGCGGCTGATTGTTGGGGAGCTCATCACCCAGGGCGTCGCCTTCGGCTTTGCCCTGGGCTGTTATGCATCGGCCTTACAGGCCGAAGAGCGAAAACTGACATCCGATTTTTTTGCGATATTCTCGAAATACTGTGCTCCGCACAAAAAGTAAGCCAAGGGGATTCCTGAGCGAAGCGACGAAAGCCCCGAAACCGCGAGTGTCAGGTTCGAAGCTCCGGTTCAAATTTTTCGCGGAGTGCAATAAGTCTCAAATCTTTTACCGGCTTCACTCACTACATCGTCCGGACATATTTGAAAAAATCCTTGTAAAACTTGTCCCAATTCTCTCCGAAGGCTTTCTCGAATTCCTCGCGGCGGGTATTCGGAAGATCCCGCACATACGACTTTTTCTCCGACATCGCTTGGATGTAGGCCCGGAAGTCGGGGCCTCGCTTTTTGAACAGGTAATAACAGATCGCCCAAGAGAGCCCGTAATTGTCGAGCGCCGTCGCCGTTTGCAGCCACGACTCATCCGAGAGCAGCAATGGGCGAAACGGGTCGGCATTCCCTTTTTGGATAAATTGTTGGAATTGCCGGAGCCGCTCCTGATTGACTCTTAAATCGCTCGAAACATTCTTTCGCGGGTTGTCGAGATCGGGCAGTTCGTGCAACATCGCGATCCCTTCGACCAGCCAACGGGGGACCGAACTCATTCGTTGGAACATGCCGTCGTTGAAACCGATCTGGTGCGCCGCCTCGTGCACGAGCGCCGAGACGTTGTGTCCCGCCCCGGGCCGCGAAAGGATGTCGCGAATCCGTGCGACGGTCGCGTTTTTGTTCTCGTTCTCCCGCTGCGTTTCAATGCCGGTCAAATCGCAAAGAACGATTCGATTGGTCAACATGTGGTAATATGCACACATCGTTTTCGAAAAAGCCTGCCCTGATTCCTCTTCGCCGTAACGGTCGAACGTCTCTTTGTTGGAAAAAATAACCGCGACTAACGGAAACTCCGGCTCGTGAAGCTCAAGTCCCTTGCGGGTCCAAATCCCCTTGTATTTGTCGTATAGCTTTTCAAACAACATCCCGCACCACTGCGCGTAATCTTTCGAGGTGCTGTAAACGACGACATAATGCTCCGTGAGATGAATCTCGAATCCGTCGCCGAATTCTTCGAGCAAAAGAGGAGCGATTTCCTTTCGGGTCAAGGGAACGAATTCCTTTTCGTCCGTTGCTCGTTCCAGAATTTCCTCTTTCAAAAAATGATGAAACTGCCCGTCCTGGGTTTGCAACACGACTTCCCCTTCCGTCCCCAAAACGAGAATCCGACCGAGGTATTCCCGTTCCGGTTCGTCTTTCTTTTTGGCGCGGATCGTCTCAAGGGCAAGCGTCTGCCCGATCAGCAACAAAAAAACGGGAATAACAATGATTGAACGATTCATAACATTTGGAGGCTGTAGGCTATAGACTTTAGGTTGTAGGGAAACGGTTGAAAAACGGGCTTACAGCCTACGGTCTTGCCCCAAAGTTCTGTTTCAGTAGCATGCGCAGTACAAATATTACCTTGTCAAAAACAAACATGCCGTCTACAACCTACAGCCTATAGTCTATAGCCTACAGCCGTCGACATTACGGCTTCGCTTGTTTGCCTTCTTCAAATCGGCGGAGGGCGTCGCGAAAAACCTGGACCTGCGGGGCGTATTGAACGGCGAGACGTTGGGTTTCAATCGCTTTGTCAAACTCCCGGCCCCGAAAGTACACATGGGCGAGCGTGTCGATGATGCTCGGGTTGTCCGGGTCCAACTCGTTCGCTTTCGTCGCGCATTGCAAAGCGTAATCGTAATCCCCGTCCGTGTTGGCCAAAATCCAAGCCGCCTGATTCAAGACCTTCGCATAGGGTTCGGCAAATTCCCGGACGTCGCGCAAATCGGTCATTCGCTTCTTCAAATCGGATATTGCCTTGGTGATAAGCTGGTTGGTTTTTTTGCGATATTTTTCGTCCTTTTGCGAGATTTTATATCGGAGGATCAAAGAATCCGAAACGTCCGGATACAGGACGAATGCTTCGTCGAGAAGCGTAACCGCCTCCTTCAATTCCCCTTTTTCCTCGGCAAGCAGCGCGAGAAAATATTTGTGCCGCGCCTTAATCAGGTTCGGGTTGTCCGAAAAAAAACTGGCTCCCGGATTCCTGGGATCGGCGATCGTCTCAAGTACGATCCCGTAACATTGGGCCGCCTGGGCGATGTCGTCGAGCAGGTAAAACTGTTCCGCCGCCCGATAGTAAACCTCCGACTTCAATCGCGGTTCCTTGCTCGCTACCATGAGCAATTCGTTTTTCGACCAAAGCGCGAAATTTCTTCGGCTCAGGTATAGCGCAGCCGCGAAATGAGACCAATAAGGGGAAATCCCTTCTTCGCCGCTCAACACGGGAACAACGTCCAACGCCTGTTGGAGCGTCGCGTTCAATTCCTCGCTCAACCCGACGGCGTCTTGCAATTCGGCCAAAGCGTAAAAGAGCAGGATATCCGAATCGGTCCCGCGACGCCCTTCGGAAAATTCCCGGTTCTCCCGAAATTCGCGTAATTCCCCGGCCAAAACGCCGATTTCTTTTCGCAGTTCCTCGGGCGGGGCTTCCGGATTTTCGGCAAACATCGCCTTTCCCCGGTACTCGATCGCGGCGAGGTGTGATTTCGCGAAACGGACAAGCAACCGCGTAATCGGCTCTTCTTTCGGCTCGCCGAAGGTCTCGATCACGGTTTGAAACCATTTCTTTTGGCTCGAATACCGCGCCGGAGGGGCAGCAATGATCGACCGAGCGGCCTCGGCCCGGACCAGCGGCTCCTGCTCGAAACGAACGATCCGGCAAAGAGCGTCGATCCCCTGCCCGTCGGCCAGTTCTTGCATCCCGGACCAGTCGGAAAGCATGTTGACGATCCCGACTTTTTCCTGAACCGTCGCCGCTTCGGCGTACTCTCGCATCTGTTCGCGAACATAAGAATCGTCCTTCGGATCGGTCCAGCTTCGTTTGATGAGTTGGAGCAATTTTTTCGACCGCTCGGCGATCTCCAAATCCGGGCTGCGGCTCGCTTGTTGAAGTTCCGCGAACGCGTCCATTCCGAAGGCTTGCAATTTCGCTTCGGCCTCTTCCCGCTCGGAAAACTCCTCGGCCCCCAAACGCTCGATCCAACGAGAAATCTCGGACGGGTCCGGCTTCGTTTCCTGGGCACCGAGCTGCAAAACCGGAAAACCGAACAACAGTATTATTAATAAGAGTCGCATGTTTGATCGGTCTGTTGGGGAAAAAGGATGCGGAGCACGGTATTTTCAAACACCGTCGTCTTCTTCCATTTGATCGATATAACGCCGCAACCGCTCCAGTTCGTCGGTTACATAACGCAATCGGAGCAGGTTGTCGGTCCGCTTAATCAGTTCGTGCTTGTTGACCGGTTTGCTGAGGTAATCGTCGCAACCGGCGAGGACCGCCCGTTCGATGTCCCCCAAATCGGTCAAGGCCGTCACCATCAGGATCATGATCTCTTTCGTCTTCGGATTCGACTTGATTTTTTCGCACACTTCGAACCCGCTGAGCTTCGGCATCATGATGTCGAGCAAAATCAAATCGGGCCCGAACGTCGCGACCTTTTTCAACGTGTCGAGACCGTCGACGGCGACCGCGATCTCATAATCGCAACCGCAAAGGTAGGCTTCCAAAAGTTCGACATTCGTCGGATTATCATCCGCGATCAAAACCTTGAATCGAGACATG
>JAVBQI010000026.1:0-8753 GCA_031549145.1 Thermoguttaceae bacterium
CGGGAATTGAATCACGATGCGCAAACGAGTGAAACGCAAGCACAGCACGAGCCGCCACGACAAGTCGTGTTCGCCGGTTTCCAATTCGTCTGTTTCATTCGATCCGCTTTCCTGGGTTCGGCGTTAGTCTTGGACCGGAACGTGCAAACGCCGGATGTGAATCTGACAACCTGAAAAAATCACTTTCCGATTATTAGCGACGCCGGTTCGATTGAACCTCCGAATCGAAACCGATACAATGATGCCGTGCTCGACCTGCCAATCCGCAACCCCGCACCGGAGACAGCATCATGGCCATTCAAGTCGAAATCGACGGCGTACTTCACGAAATGACGAAAGAGCAGGTTTTTGCTCTCGCCAAGAAAGGGAAGATCGGCCCCAAGACGCGGATCGTCGTCAACGGGACCGAGGCCGTCGCCGCCAAAATCAAAGGGGTCGAATTCGAAGAGTCGGTGTCAACGCCGATTGAAACCAAACCGGAACCGTACTCGCTACAAACGCCGAAAGCCGGTTCGTTTCCGGAATCGGAAAGCGAAACGATCCGATGCAGTCAATGCCAAGCCCTCGTTTTTCGCGGGACGCTCCAATGTTTCTGCGGACAGGTGTTTGACTGGGATACGAAGTCAGGAACCGGCAATATCATTTCCCTACCAGCCCCTCCTTTACAGGAAAATCCCTACATCCAGCCGGTCAGAACACAACTTGGGAAAACACTCGCCCCGGAAACCACTTCATCGAAATGGGTCAAGGTTTTGCTGCTCGACCACAAATTCGAGTATTTTTTGACACCTGTTCTGCTCAAGGTTTTATGGTGCTTGTTTGTTTGCTTGGCTTACCTCACCATCGTCTTTGTAACGCTTTCGCTCTTCAACAGCGCGATTTCCTATTATTTTCCCGGCTCGCAAAATTCTCTGGAAAGCAATCCTTCCTATTCTTCGGATTCGCCATCCGAGGCGACGTTCCTCGGGCTTGTGGTTGCATCCGCCCTTGCGGGCATCCTGTTTTACGTGATTCTGATTGTTTTACTCGCCATGATACTGGTCGCGGTCAGGGTCTTGTTCGAGTGGTTGATCGTGTTCTTCCGGGTCGCGGAGCATTTGAAAAGCATCGACTTGAACACAAAACCGAAAGTGATAGCAGAGTGAACCTGCCGAGGTTCACTGTAATCCCCGAGAAGGCCGGCCGAAAGGCTATTCCGAGGGTAAAAACCATCGGCAAGGGGCAAGGCAAAACACCCTCATTCTTGGGTCGGATTCAATCCGCCCCCCACTCATTGAGCGGGACGTCAGAATTCTTGGCGATCACTTGGGGGATTTCGGAGCAGGACGACCCGTAGACGGCCGATCACCAACGTCACCGGCTCGAATCAAACGCAGGCGAGTTCCACTTCGTCCAGCTCGTTCGATTCGGCGATCTCGACGACGTTCCTGTACTCTCGGACGATCAGGGCTCTTTTCTCTTGGTCGGCGTCGGGATTCTCGTTGGCGAACAACGCCGTGAACAGGCAGCGAAGGTTTGCCTTGCCGTCGTCGATCACGAACGCCATCGCCGATTTCTGTTTCGAGAGCCGATCGGTGATCCGCTTGACGTTTTTGATAACGAAACCGACGATCCGCTCCGTGTCCATGTCCCGGTAGAGCGTCAGATAATCGTCAACCCGATCAGAAAAGTAGTCGTCTTGGGAAACGAAAAATTCGATGCAATCGCCTTCCTTGTTGTGAAAGGCGAACGGCTTGAAATGTCCGGTCGGTTCGCCGGTGATTTCGAATAACCGGGCGACCAACTCTTGATCGTAAAGGGCGGTCATATCAATTTATCCTTGAAGCGGTTTTGGTAATTGTCAGGAAGGCGTTTTCCCTCGTCCCATGCGTCGGAATCGGCACGATCCCACCCCCAATTGTAGATGATTTTTTCCTCGTTCACGAAAACGAGAAACACCTTTCTTGGTGGTGGGGCGGTTTCTTCTCCGGAAAACCGAAAATCAATCGGCGGGTAACCGCAATAGCACAACCAGCCGGGGCTACTGCAACTATGCTGTTCGTCTTCCTCAAAACGGATGCCCCGGAAAATCGCCGTCGGGTAAGTCAAGGCGTTATCAACCAAAGCAGTACGCAATATATCGGCTTTTCGCTCTCTTTTAGCGAGGTTCTTTATCCTGCCAACGTCGAGCGTTACCACCAGGTCCGTTTTGCCGGTTTCCGGGTTGACGGCCAAGCGTTGCAACGGGTCTCTTCGAGTATCGTCCGGCATGGGAGAAAAACTGGGAATTTTGCGGTTGCTTGCTGCCCGTTGCACGTCATTGCATCACTTTGCACTATTTTACGTCAAATTTTCCCGACCGGCAAGACCTGTTTTGAGCCGTTTTCCCCCTCGCCTGACCGGCTGTCAACGGCATTGTTCAGCCCCCATCGGCACGAATCGGCGACGACATGAAAGTTTTTGGAAAATTTCCGAAAATAACATTAGCTTTTATTGACATGAATAAAGGCTAATGTTATATTCGCTCTCATCGTGACAATTTCAACACCTTGAACCCCCGGAGCAGTGATGACACCCAAAAGAGGGCAACCGCCTAAGCCCCCAGAAAAGAAGCGTACCATGTACGGGGTTTACCTTTCACCTGAAGAAAAGGAAGTTGTCGAAGAAGCCCGAGATATGGAAGCCCCTGACAGACGGTTGGGGGCATACATCCGGGATACCGCTGTCGATCACGCGAAAGAAGTGACCGGCAAGAAATAAAAAAAGGCGTTTCGATACACCGCTGAAAGTTTCTCGAAACGCCAAGTTGTCAACCTTTCGGCCGACGTTCTCATTATACGTCGGGGATCGAGCAACGCAAGGCCGAACGGGTTTGTTATTCCAACCCTACCCGACGTATGGAGAACGACCCCATGAAACCGCATTTCCTTCCCCGTCGGCGTCAAGCCGATTTCCGTCGCCTCGACACGGCTCACGGCGTCCCGATGAGCTACCTGCGCTGGTCCGGCCAGAAAACGGACAAGCCCGCCCCTGACAACGCCCCCCGAAACGAATCGCGGGAGAAAGGGGGTGAAGCATGAAAGCCGACCGCACCCGACACGCCGCCGAAGATTGGGCCGCCGTTGAACAATATCGCCGGTCCCGCTCCGAAGCCGATTACGGCGACCGGAAAATGTTCGTCATCATGCCGCTCGAAGGGGACGAACCGAAGGTCGATGCCGAGAAGATCACGGTGTTGACCTCCGACAGCAAAGCGGTTTTGCAGAAATCTGCTAAACCGGTCGCGACCGAGAAGCCGATTCCGGCGGTAAAGACGAGCCGCAATCCCAAGCCCCGAGGCAAGGGAACCGGCAAGTTGAAATCGCAACCCGCTCTTATCGACGAAGCGTTGAGATTGCGGCAAAACCTGCGAGAAACGCTGGGCGGTGTCAACGACCTGATCCGCTCGATCAAAACCCAACGGCGGCAGGACAAGCTGCTGCGGGATACCGTCGCTTCGTTGCGGAAACTCCAAAACGTGTGATCGTTCGCTCGTAATGAGCCGGGGACGAAACAAAGTGAAGTCCCCGGACAAGATAACGCTCGTGTCCGCCGTCCATTGTTCGCGTTCGTCGTTTGGCGTTCGCGTTCGCGTGCGTGTTGGCGTTCGTCGTTGTCCGGGGATTGCGCTGCGCTACATCCCCAGCTCCTTTCCCCTTCACCTTCAACATTTATAGGAGAGAAAATATGCCCATGAAAATCAATGTCGGCGTCTGCAAGAAAATCGGACTCCCCGATTACGGCAGCGCCGGGTCGCATTGCGACATCGAACTCGAAATGGATTTTTCCGTGCTGAACAGCCCGGAAGAATTTCAGAAGCGAGTGCAGCACGCCTACCGCCTCTGTCGCGATTCCGTCGAGGCGGAGCTGCAAAACCATCGGGGTGGAACGATCGCTGCTCCGACGGTTGCAGGTTCGCACAGTACGAACCTGAACCCTGCTCCGGAGACCGCGACGCCAGTTTCCAGTCGTCGCAGTTCGCACAGCGGACCTTCGGCCAAACAGCAGGAATACATTCAACGGCTGTCGAAGGGAATCAAAGGGTTGTCCGTCCGAAGACTCGACGAATACTGCCAACAGACGTTTGGCCGGGCAAGTCACCAGCTGTCGGCTCAGGACGCCTCGAAACTGATCGACAGCTTGAAGGACGCGAAGGCGGGAAAGGAGTTAGCATGACGAGGCTTTCGCTCTTGGATTTTTTGCAGCAAACGCAAGCCCCGGAGCCGCAGGTCTGGAACTACGTGTCGGCCTCGCGGCTCAATTTGTGGATGCGTTGCCCGTTGGCATTCCGGCGGAAATATCTCGAAGGCGTTACCTCACCCTCGACACCGAGCCTGTTCGTCGGCAAGGTCGTTCATGGGGTGCTGGAGCACGTCTATCGCTGTCTGATGGTCGGAACCATCGCGACGACCGAGGATGTTCCGGCGTTCGTCGAGGCGGCCTGGACGCAGACGATGGATTCGGAGCCGTGCGTTTTCGCCGATGCAGAGCAGGAAACGAAATCCAGAAATCTGGTTTCTGACTTGATTCGGGCGTATCTTTCCGAAATCGACATCGCCTCGGAAAAGCCGATCGCCGTCGAGAAAAAATACGAGGTGCCGTTGATCGACCCGATAACCGGCGAGGATTTCGGAATCCCGCTGGTCGGAATCGTCGACCTGGTTTTGGACGGCGAAGGCGGTCCCATCGTTACCGACTTCAAAACAGCGGCGTCGGCTTCCGTCAGCTGCGAACTCCAGAATGAATTGCAGTTGACTGGTTACGCCTACCTGATTCGCGAGGCGTTTGGCCAAAACGAATCGGCGCTAGAAATCCGGCAGCTGGTCAAAACGAAAACGCCGAAGATCGTCGTACATCGGCTCCCGCCGCGAACGGAAAGACACTTCGAGCGTTTTTTCGGCATCGTGCGAGAGTATTTGGAGTGCCTGGATCGCGGTGTGTTCAACGGCCGCCCGTCGTGGAATTGTTCGCTCTGCGAGCATTCCGGTTCATGTATCTAAAATTTTTCAGAAAGGAGGAAACGTGAAAAAAATCGTGTTGATATTGGCGGCGGCGTTGGTCGTCGCCAGCTGGGCCGGGGCTGCCGAGGCGGCGAGCCGGGGCCGGATGATCCGTGCGGCGGTCCCGCGAGTCGTGGATTCCGCGACAAAATGCTTCGTCAAGGTCGGCGAGGCGACGAGCGGATTTTTCTGGCGGAACAAGGTCGCGATCGCGGCGGGCACGGCTCTCGTTACGATTGCCGGTCATCCGGAACCGTTCATCGACGGGGCGGTCGCCGTCGTCGCCGGACCGCCAATCGTCGTTGCAGGCGTCAATTCGGCCGGGAAGCCGGTGGTCGTTTCGAGAAATGCCCGACCAGCTGGCTCGGCCGGTTCATGGAACGGCAGCCTGGTTCTCGGCGGCTTAATTGGCCTGCTGGGTATTATCGTGTTGTACGAAGCAGACGGCCGAGCGAGGACCGCTGCGAAGGTGATCACGGTGGTAGCGTTGTTCGCCGCCGTAATCTTTTTCTGCGGCATCGCTGGCGCGGCCGAGGTCGGTTGCATCCCCGAGACCGCCGCGTTGTCCGAGACCGTCGAGTTGCCTGCGGCAGTAACGCCGGTTGCCGGGTTGTTCAACTGGCGAATCGTCCTTGATGTCGTAATCATCCTGCTAACAATGACGCTCGGCTCGTAACAACGGGGGTTGTCAATTCGAGGAGGGGCCGGTCACACGGCTCCTTTTTAGCTTTGGAGAAGCTGATTAGGCTTAAGTCAGGGATTCCTGTTTACACGCCGTGTAATTATCCCACTACTGCTTTTTCTCAATTCTCCGCTTTTCTCCGCGAAAAATCGAGCCGGAGTAATGACCTCGGTTTTCGCGATTTCAGAGTTTTTATCGCTTTTGCCGAAAACCCTTTGGCTCATTTTTTGTGCGGAACGCGGTAAAAACGCGGCTACCGCGTTCCGAGAGTGTTTTTTAGCTGCCTGATTGTGAAAGATCATTGTTCTGACTGGATTGAATTATATCAGACGGGTCGAACCTCTCCAAATCCGCGAAATCACCATTTTTCTTCGAACCTGCCGCTGCACCAATTTCGGATGCGTCGGATCGGCCAACCCCGTGACCTGCTTGTAGGCGTCGTACAGCCCGTATTCTTCCCCGTGGGTTTTCCGGGTGATCTTCCGCAGATCCTTCAGGCCGTTGTTCGTATCGATCATCAGCTTGTACAGGTAGTTCGCGTCGTCCACCAGCGGGACGTTCCCCTGCATTTCGCTGACGGGCCGGAACTTCGGCGGCAGGATCGGAATACTGGAAAGCATCCAGTCTTTCGGGGTCAGCCCGGTTTGTTCGCACGCCTTCAGATAACCGAGCGCCCGGACCGCCTGATCCCGTTCCCCCGCTCTCCCGTTCTGGATCTTGGCCCGGTAATTGTTCATCGCGAGCGGAACGCTGATTTCGCTCAACGCCTTCTGGATCGCCGGGAAGCCGGTTCCGTAGTTTCCGTAGTCCTGCTCCCCGCTCATCACCGCTTTGAGTTCCTTTTGCTTCAGGCCGAGCAGAATACGGGCCGGTTCCTCCATGACGGGGTTCAGGATCGGGACGGCGGGTGTCATTTGCCCCCAGCGGTCTCCGTTCATGCCGAACACGGCCGGATCGAACAGACCGCCGGAGATCGGGGCTTTATCCTTCTCCCAGCGGAGGGTTTCCCCGGATTTCACTTCCCGGCCGCCGGAAAGGTGGTTCACGTCGGCGTCGGTCATCGCCAGGATATTGAGGCGGCCTTCGTCCGGCTTGACGTTGATCCCGGAGGCCCGGAGGCTGTTTTCGAATTTCTGGTAGACCAGCGGGGTCTTTTTCATCGTCGGGGTCCGCCCCTGCATGTATTCGATCCAGAAGTCGGGGTTGGCCTGCCCGCGGTTGTATTTCGCGTCCATGAAGACGTTCGGGGCGCCGTGGGCGATCAGGGCGTTCAGGTGCATCGGGGCCATCCGCTTGGCGCCGTCGGCTCCCCCCTTGCTCGGCGCGTCGTTGGCGTCGTAGCCCCCCAGCCCCCGGGCCGATCCTTTCGATTCGGAGGTATGGTGCAGCTTCATGATCCACATGTACCCGTTCGGAATACCGGTGCCGTCGCCGTTGACGATCTTCCGGCCGGTCTTCCGGTCGATGATCGGGGAGCCGGGGTCGATCCCGTATTTCTGGAGTTCCTGATCGACGAATTCGGGGATATCTTCGATGTCGTCGAAATCGCTGACCCGATAGATTTTGCCGGTCGCCGCCGCGATCTTACCGAGGGCGAGTTCCGCGACCTGGACCGGGTTACCACGGCCGACGGTGCTCCCCGGTGCAAAGGCGAGTTCCGCCACCATCCCGTCCTCGGTCATCGGCATCTCGTCGTCGGGGATGATCCGGACCACCCCTTTGTTCCCGAACCGGTTGGAATTGCCGCACCAGTAATTCAGGCCGTTCCGGCGGACATAGAGAATATGGCCGGGGACCGTAACGCAGTAAACCGGCCGGTCGTAGTTCTCGATGAACTCCTCGTGCTGGACCGTCAGGTATTCGGAAAGCGTCGGATCGCAATGGTAAACTTCTTTCCCGAAGACTTCCGAAGGAAGTTTCAGGGAAAAATGCTCTTCGTCCGAAAACCGGGCGTACAGCCGGTGGTTGTCCGTCACGAAGATATCCAGAGCCTTGCCGGTCGCCCGGTACATCCGGCCGCCGGTTTCGTAGCGGTGGATTTCCGTCGGGCGGGACCAACCGATCCCGTCGTTGACCATGCAGGCGACCAGATCGTCCTTGGTGATCTCCGGGATCGGTTTCCAGCCTTCTTTCGTGAGCAACTGGGTTTCCTCGTCGTAGCAGAGTTTATCCCCTTCCCGGAGCGGCGAAACCATGCTGGTCAGTACGGCGGTCCCTTTCTCCGAATCGTAGGCGTCCGTCACGTAGCCGTCGTCGTGGTGGTCCCAAACGAGCGACGCATCGGAGAACAGCCGGCGTTTCCCTTTCTTCTTCCCCCCTTCGGTGCTCCGGGCGGCCAGAATGATCGGGTCCCCTTTCTTGAGGACCGTTCCCGGGAGCGCCACGCCGTTCTCGTCCATGTTGGCCAGCTGCTGCCGGTTGAACGTCGAGGGGAATATCCCCATGAACGCGTGCTTCCCCCGTTTGTACTCCGGGGACCAGTCCATCTTGTTCGCCAAGGCGAAGGCCGTGTTCAACTGGGCAGTGCAAAACGGCTGGTTGGAGGTCAGCCCGCTGAAAGGCGTCGGCCGCGGCTCCTACAAGAATCGCGAGAAGGACCGGCACGTGACGATGGAGGAGTACGAGCTGTTGCTCGACGCCTGCCCGTGCGGCGATTGGCGAGCGATTATCGCGCTCGCGCGGATCGGCGGGCTGCGCTGCCCGTCGGAGGTATTGCGGTTGCGATGGACCGACATCAACTGGGAGAAATCCCGGTTTTACGTCCGGTCGCCGAAGACCGAGCATCACGAAGGGAAGGAAGGGCGGCTCGTGCCGTTGGTCCCGAGGCTGCGTGAGGAGTTGCGAAGTTTGTTCGAATCGGAGTCGAGCGAGGGATCGGAATTCGTGATCACGAGGTATCGCGATCCGGAGCGAACGAATCTCGGGACGCAGTTCGGTCGGATCGTGCAGATGGCGGGGATCGAGCCGTTCCGGAAGCCGTTTACGAACATGCGGGCGAGCCGGTCGACGGAGATTTACAGCGAGTTCGGCGCGTTTTTGGAGTCGAAGTGGAT
>JAVBQI010000233.1:0-7436 GCA_031549145.1 Thermoguttaceae bacterium
CTCCTTTTTTCTCTCACAAAGGCACAAAGATCACAAAGGATTATTGAGAAATTCGAGTTGTCCTTAGTGTCCTTCGTGCCTTTGTGAGAAAAAACAGGGAATCTAGGTAAGGATGTGGAGTTAAATATATAATTCCCAAAAATAAGAGTAACTTGAAATGTGATCTAAAAAACTGCTGTATTTCGGTTGATCCCTGATTTTCCGACTTTGTTGGATTTCCTTGCCGAAAATGCCGATTTTAACGTTACCCGTTATAATTTTCCCCGCAAGCCGTCGGTAAAACCATTGTTCGACGTTTCAACTTGTGTTAAGCTAAAATAGAAGGTTCGAAGAGTGAGTTTTTTCAGCGGTTTATCAACAAGTTTCCAGCAATTTTTCGAGGGGAGGCCGTCTGCGGTCTATATCCCCGGTTCGCCCTTGGAGCAATCCGGTATGTTCAGTCGCCCCCCGGCTATGAAATTTACGCACCCGCTGCCGTACGGGGCGATTGTGCAAGAAACCGGTGTCCAATTCGTCGTCGTCAGCCGCAATGCGACCGCGATGCGACTGCTTCTTTACGACAAGGCAACCGATCCCGAACCGAACGAGATCATCGAATTCGATCCTGAAGAAAACCGCTGGGGTGATGTTTGGAGCGTTTTCGTTCCCGGCATCGGCGCTAAACAGCTGTACCATTTTCAAGCGGACGGTCCTTTCGATCCGCAAAAAGGTTTCCGTTTCGACGGTCGGGCTCGGCTGATCGACCCTTACGCCAAAGCGCTGACCGGGAACTTCCTGCCGATGCCGGACGGGATCATTCGGCCACCGAAATGTGTCGTGATCGACGACGACGATTTCGACTGGCGCGACGACCGGCATATCCGGCGGGATCTTTCCGAGACGATCATTTACGAACTGCATGTTCGCGGTTTTACGAACTCGCGGACCAGCGGCGTCCGCTGTCCGGGTTCTTATCTCGGACTGATCGAAAAGATTCCCTACCTGCAGTCGCTCGGGATCACCGCGGTCGAACTGATGCCGGTTCACGATTTTCTCGATTCCGAAATCGACGGGACCAAAAAACCGGTCCAAAATTATTGGGGTTACGACCCGCTCGCGTTCTTCGCCCCGCATCGCGGGTATGCGCACGGCACCGATCCGGGCGCCCAAGTTCGGGAATTCAAGGAAATGGTTCGCGCCTTTCACCAGGCCGGGATCGAGGTCATTCTCGATGTCGTCTTCAATCACACCTGCGAAGGGAACGAATTCGGACCGACCTTGAGCTTCAAAGGGCTGGAAAACGGCATCTATTACATGCTCGAAAAGGGTGCGTATTACAAGAATTACACCGGCTGCGGCAACACGGTCAACGGCAACCACCCGATCGTCCGCGAGTTGATCTTCAATTGCCTGCGGCATTGGGTTCATAATTATCACATCGACGGTTTTCGGTTCGATTTGGCGTCGATCCTTTCCCGCGATCGGGTCGGCAACCTCGTCGCCAACCCGCCGACCATCGAAACGATTTCGGAAGACCCTTTGCTCTCGGATACGAAGATCATCGCCGAAGCCTGGGACGCGGCCGGGGCCTACCAAGTCGGTTCGTTCGGTTCCGGTTCGAACCGTTGGGCCGAATGGAACGGGAAATACCGGGACGATGTTCGCCGATTCTGGAGGAGCGACCCGTTCATGACCGGGGCGCTTGCGACCCGAATCACCGGTTCGAGCGATTTGTACGGACACAGCGGTCGGAATCCGTATTGCAGCATCAACTTTATCACTTCACACGACGGTTTCACGCTCAACGATTTGTTCTCTTACAACGGGAAACATAACGATGAGAACGGCGAAGGGAACCGCGACGGGGATAACAACAATTTTTCCTGCAATTACGGGATCGAAGGGCCGACGAAGAACCCGGAGATCGAATCGGTCCGGATCCGGCAGGTCAAAAATATGCTGGCGACGCTCCTGCTCAGTCAAGGAGTGCCAATGCTCGCCGCCGGGGACGAAATCCGGCGGACCCAGCGGGGCAACAATAATGCCTATTGCCAGGATAACGGTATTTCCTGGTTCGATTGGAAACTGGCGAAGAAAAACGAGGATATTCGTCGTTTTACCCAAACGCTGATACATTTTCGTCGCAATCAGACGACGGTCCGGCAAAAGCACTTTTTGACCGGGCAGCCCGGCAAGCCGGGATCGATTCCGGATGTTAGTTGGTTCGGGGCGCTCGGAGGGAATGTCAATTGGAACAACGGGCTGGAGCGAAGTTTGACCTGTTTGTTGGCCGGAGCGCCGAAAAACGGTTCTTTCAAAGGACCCGCTTACCATGTCCTGATTTTTTCGCATGGTGGGGCGGAAGCCCGGGATTTTTATTTTCCCGCCGTTTGCCAGAATTTCGTTTGGCGGCTGTTCCTGCAGACAGATGCCCCTTCGCCGGAGGATATCTTTCCGGAATATGACGGACCGATTCCGAAATTGCGAGCGCCGTTTGCGATGTCCCCTCACTCAATGCGGGTTTACCTCGCCGAGGTTAAATAAATTTTCTGAAAAATCGGTAATGAACAACATCATTCTCTTAACCGATAGTTACAAAATTTCGCATTGGAAACAATACCCTCCGGGGATCGAAACGGTCTATTCCTATTTCGAATCACGCGGCGGAAAATGGCAGGATGTCCTCTTTTTCGGCCTGCAGTATTACCTGAAGGAATATCTTGCCGGTCCGGTGGTCACCCGGGAAAAAATTGACGCGGCGGAGGAAGTGCTCGCGGCCCATTTCGGCAACACGTCGCTGTTCAACCGGCACGGTTGGGAATACATTCTCAAAAAACATAATGGGCGGTTGCCGGTTCGGATCAAGGCGGTTCCCGAAGGGACGAGCGTTCCCTCGTTTAACGTGCTGATGACCGTTGAAAACACGGACCCGAACGTTTTTTGGCTCACGAATTATCTTGAGACATTGCTGGTTCAAACCTGGTACGGGAGTACGGTCGCGACGCAATCGAAGGAGATGCGGCACCTCATCACCAAATATTTGCAGCGGACGGGAACGCCGGAGCTGGTCGATTTCAAGTTGCACGATTTCGGGTTTCGCGGGGTTTCAAGCGTCGAAAGTGCCGGCATCGGCGCGGCGGCCCATTTGGTCAGTTTCAAGGGAACCGACACGATCGCGGGGCTACTTTTCGCGAAAAAATATTACGGCGAGGAAATGGCCGGATTTTCGATTCCGGCGGCCGAACATTCGACGATCACCTCTTGGGGACAGGAACACGAAATCGATGCGATGCGAAACATGCTTCGACAGTTTCCGACCGGCGTGGTCGCCTGCGTGAGCGATTCGTTCAATATTTTCGAGACGTGCGGGGAAATTTGGGGCGGCAAATTAAAGAATGAAGTGCTCGCCCGCGAGGGGACACTCGTGATTCGCCCGGACAGCGGCGATCCGGTTCAGGTTCTGGTCAAAGGACACCCAAACGTCTTCGACATTCTCGCCGAAAAGTTCGGTTACACAATCAATGAAAAAGGCTTTCGGGTCCTGAACGAAAAAGTACGGGTCATTCAAGGGGACGGAATCGATTTCGAGATGCTCGATACGATCCTGTATGCGATGCAGCAAAAGGGTTATTCGGCCGACAACATCGCGTTCGGGAGCGGCGGGGCGTTGCTGCAAAAGCTGAATCGCGACACGCTCAAGTTCGCTTTCAAGAATTCTTCAGTTCGGGTCGACGGCGAGCAGCGGGACGTATTCAAAAACCCGATCACGGACAAAGGGAAGCAGTCGAAACGGGGCCGGCTCCGGCTGATCCGGGACGCGGGCGGTTTTTTGCACACGGTCCGGGAATCGGAGGCCCCGCCGGAAGCCGATTGCCTCGTCGAGGTCTTTCGCGACGGCGAAATCCTCAAGGAATGGACCTTCGCGGAAATCCGCAAGAATGCGACCGGGTGAGGGGCGATCTTCGCGAGGCAATAAAAGCCGAAAAGGAGCCGTACTCGGCGCATTGACGGTGTGTTGCGGTCGATCTCATGCTGACGTTCAATCTCAACACACCGTCAATGCGCTGCGCTCCTTTCCGGCTATTATTTCGAAACGATGCCATTTGGAAGAACCGCTCAGGGCGATTCCCGCAAGAGTGTCGTGAGCTGTTCCCGCAGTTCCTCGTCCAAGGGGACGGATTTCTTTTGTGCGTTGTCGAAATGCACCAGCACGACCGTTCCCTGGGCGCAAAGGCGGCCGTTTTGGTAGGCTTCCTGCTGAACCCGGAACGAGGAGTTGCCGATCTGGGCGACCCAGGTCCGGATTTCAACGTCGGTTCCGAGAAATATTTCCGCGAGATAATCGACTTCGAGCCGAACCATGACCAGTCGCAACTTGTTCGGGTTCAGGTCCGGTACGAACAACCGATACATCGGCAACCGGCCCGATTCGAACCAGCGGTGTATCACTTGAAAATTGACATGCCGGAAAGCGTCAATGTCGCTAAGTTGGGGAGTGACGATCGTCGTGTGCATTGATCCGTTAATGGGGTTGCAAGAAAAAAAACCGTCAGGTATCGGGAAAAACCGGATACCTGACGGTTCTTTCTGTGATTCAAACGGCATAACAACCGCAGTTATTAGTAACCGCCGTAACCGCCGGGGCGGTATTCGCCGGACGCATCCGCGCTATTGTAACCGTAAGTCGTCTGGCTCGCGGCTCCGTAAGAGGCCGGCTGCGTTCCGTAAGGCTGCTGGGAAACGGTGCTCTGGGCACTCGGAGGAGCCTGGCTGTAGGCCCCGCTGTTATCGTAGCCGGAATTGGTGTAATTCTGCTGCTGTTGAGCCGGCTGCTGCGAATACGCTTGTTGCTGCGAATACTCCTGCGGCTGAGCATACCCTTGCGAAGGTTGCTGCGAGTAACCTTGCTGTTGAGCGTATCCCTGCTGATACGTTGGCTGCGGATTCTGTTGGTAAGATTGCTGCTGGGAATAGCCCGCCGGCTGCTGGTTCATTGCAAGCTGCGGTGTGTTGTTACTGACGCTGAAGCGGCTTCCGGTCGCGCTCGGGACACCGTTATTCGGAACGGTGACGCTTTGACTAGAAGCAACCCGGGATTCCGTGTAACCTCCCGGAGGGACGGAAACTTCCGGAGAAAGGCCGTCTCGCGGCGAAGCATCGTCCGCGAACTGGTAGTCCATTTCCTCCCCCATATGCCGGTTCTTGAAGGGGTTATGGAACGAGTAGGTTGAAGGTTTGTACCAGGAACCGCCGTTTGACTTGCACCCGATCATCCCGCAACTGACGGTGATAATGAGCATCACGATTGTTAAGGAACGTCGTTGAGTCCTCATAATTTGTTTCCTTTTGAAGTATCCTGTCCGAGTAGGTTTGGGCCGATTTCAACAATTCTGACACGCTTTTTTCGTTCCGTCGGCCGATTGCCAATCGAAATTTCGAGCCTGATTCAAATTGTGAAACACTTTAATTTTGCGAAAGTCTAAAAAACAAACAAATGGGGTGAATAGGCAAAATGCGTTGCTGTCGATGCAAACGTAACTCTCCTCATTTACTCTTTTATCGGACTAAACCGATTTTGAGTGCAATCGTATTTTCCTTTTTGGGAAAATATTCCGTTTTTTCTGATGTTAGCAGTTTTGTTTTTTGCTCTGGTTGTTCAATATGTCTATTGCTGCGGCTGATCGGAACGTTGAAGCCGCGAGCGAATTATTGTAACGGTCTAAAAATCAAACCAAATGCCCATGCCGATTTTGCTTTCGTAGTATTCGTTGAATTCGTACTGGTCGCTCGCACCGCAAAGGTATTGAACGCCCATGCGGAAAAGGTGATTGCTGGGACCACGCCATTGCCAACCGAGTTGGACCGTCAGGTTGCCGCCAAAATCGAGTTCTTGCAGCAAATGGGCGTTGATCGCGAAAAACGGGGCTCCGTAAATGCCGTTGGAGGGATAATTCGGACTATATTCGATGCCGAATTGAAATTCCCACGGATCCGTTTTATCCCCTCGGTAAAAGGCGCAGGCTGTTTCGCCGTACAGTCGGATGTCCCGATGCGGCCGGTAGGCGATTCCCAAAACAATTGAATCCCTCACGTAATTGATTCGATCTCTTTTCGGATTCGGGTCCTTACGCAGGATGTATTCGTCTCCCAAATGGGAACTGACATGATAATAGGCCAGTTTGTATTGAAACCGTTTCGTCCCATAAGTGAGCGGCACGCCGACCCGATAGTCGGTTGCCAACATGTCCATATCCCGTTCGTAGTCGAGCCGGAGGTGAGCGCCCCCTTCGACCGCGATTTCAAAACCTTCCGGCAGGACGGAGTTTTGCGTGCCGTATCGGAGGACCGAGGCCCGGCCGCCGAGGGTTGCATCGCACATCCAGCCCCAGTCCCGCTCGTAATTCCAAACCCCGCAAAGCCGCGGTTCCTGCGGACCGGCGAGGTAGGAGGGGTAAATCAAACCTTCCGGCAAAATTTGCCATTTCCAAGGGGCAAGCGGCTGGTTGGACCAGGAATCGTAATTCGGGTAGCCTGGGACGATTGAGATCGCCGGGGAATAATTTTTTTCGGGAGGATAACCGCAAAAAACATTGCTGCTTGCCCGTTCTTTTTCGAAAAACTCCCGAACATAACCTTCGCTGTTCGAAGGGATGTAGGGGGAGTTCGGAAAGACGCTCTCGCGCGGCCCATTACCGAGGGCGAGGTAAGGCGGGTCGATGAACGGAGCGCTTGAATTGTGGGGAACGACGTTGGAGGAGGCCGATTGTTGAACCGGAGCGCCGGAAAGGGGATTCATTTCCCGGCTGAACGGCAAATCGATATTATTTCCCTGATACAGGGCCGAACCACTTTCCTGCGCAGGGAGGGCGCGGAACGAGAGCAGGCAGAGTAAAAGTATTAAATGAAAGCGTACGACTCTCATGATCCGTTGACGGAGGAAAGATAGACATGTTTGGACCGGCTTAATCGTCGATCCGCGCGAATCATAAGAAAAATATTTTATTAAATCAACGGAGATTTTTGAAAAATTCCGTACCCCTGATTTTTCCGACGGAATCGGCGGCTTCGTGCCAATTGTCGCAAAATAGGCAAACTGCGAAAGAGCCGCAAAAAGACGAGCCGGGACCTGCGGTCCCGACTGCATCGAAAAGATGTTCTGCTACGACTTTGCTTGCGGCGGCCGTTCAATCGAGCCGCGAATTCGTCGAAAGCAGCGTCAAAAATTCCGCCCGGGTCGAAGGGTTGTTCCGGAAGGCCCCTTTCATTGCCGAAGTAACGCAAACCGAGCCGGGCTTGCGAACGCCCCGGGTCGTCATACACGTGTGCACCGCCTCGATCACGACGCCGACTCCCCGGACATGCAGTTCGTCGAGCAGGATATCGGCGATATCTTCGGTCATTCTTTCCTGAACCTGCGGCCGATGGGCGATCACTTCGACGACCCGGGCCAATTTGCT
>JAVBQI010000225.1:0-4660 GCA_031549145.1 Thermoguttaceae bacterium
TGTTCGAGAAAGAGTTTTTCGGCGGCGGTTTCGTCCTGAATTTTTTGCGAGGGCATGGTGGCTCCTGGGTTTGGGGGATGGTCAAGAAATTACCAATTTAACCTATCCTGCGCCAATGCGCCAGTAGAATTTACTACACCCTGATTGGTCGAGTAGTACACTATGCCGACGATTGTTTTGGGATATAATGGTCTATGTGGAACCATAATAATTTTTTCGCGCAGCCCAATAATCCTCACACTTTCCCAGCCGTGTCCAGAATCTTTGAAGATGCTTCCCGCTCGATCGGCAACACGCCGCTGATCCGGCTGAACCGCCTCGCCGGTTCGAAGGCGACCGTGCTCGTCAAAATCGAAGGCCGTAACCCTTCGTATTCGGTCAAATGCCGCGTCGGAGCGAACCTGATCGCCGCGGCCGAAAAAGCGGGCACGCTCAAGCCCGGCGTCGAGATCGTCGAGCCGACGAGCGGAAACACCGGCATCGCCTTGGCCTATGTCGCCGCCGCCCGAGGGTATGCGTTGACGCTGACGATGCCGGAAACGATGAGCATCGAACGCCGCAAGCTGCTCGCTTTTCTCGGAGCGAAATTGGTGTTGACGCCGGGAGCCGAGGGAATGAACGGAGCGATTCGGGCGGCGGAAGAGCTCGCAGGGTCCGATCCGAAGCGGTTTTTCTTGCCGCAGCAGTTCAAGAATCCGGCGAATCCCGAGATTCACGAAAAAACGACCGGCCCGGAAATCTGGAATGATACCGACGGGAATTTCGACGTGCTGGTTTCCGGGGTCGGAACCGGCGGAACGATCAGCGGGGTTTCCCGGTTCGTTAAAAAGACCCAAGGGAAGGCGATCCTTTCCGTCGCCGTCGAGCCGGCGGCGAGCCCTGTGATCGCCCAGCATTTGGCCGGGCAACCGCTCGCTCCCGCCCCGCACAAGATTCAAGGGATCGGAGCCGGATTTATTCCCGAAACGCTCGACATCTCGCTTCTCGATCGGGTCGAATCCGTTTCCGACGACGAAGCGGTCGAATTCGCGAGGCGGTTGGCCCGGGAAGAGGGAATTTTGGGCGGCATTTCCTCCGGAGCGGCGACGGCCGTTGCCGTTCGGCTCGCCCGATCCGGTGCGTTCGACGGCCAAACGATCGTTGCGATCCTGCCCGATGCGAGCGAGCGATACCTTTCGACGGTTTTATTCGAGGGTATTTGAGGCTGTAGGCTTATAGGCTGTAGACTGTAGGAAACGGTTGGAAAACGAAACCTACTCCTACGGTTTATAGCACAGTTAATGCAATGACCTTCGTCACCCCCGCGCAGGCGGGGGTCCAGAGGGAAACCGTAATCTCTGGATCCCCGCCTGCGCGGGGATGACGGAATGTCAGTTCATTTTTAATTTGGAACTCAGTAAAAGTAAGAACCTTCAAAAAACTCCCTCCCACCCATGTCCGATTTTCTCCAGCTTTCCCAAAAACGGTTTCTGATTTTCGGCGTCGCCAACAAAAAAAGCGTCGCCTATCACATCGCGAAGATGCTGTTTGAGCAAGGTGCGGCCTGTACGTTCGTCGTACAAAACGAGAGCGTGCTCGCGAAGGTCGCCCCGCTGTTTCCGGACGCCGAAATTTTTTCGTGCGACGTCGAAAAAGAAAAGGACATCGAGCGGCTGCGGACCGAAATCGAGCCGACGCTCGGCGGGAAAAAGTTCGATGGTCTGGTTCATTCGATCGCCTTCGCCGATTACGGCGGGGGAATCAAGCCGTTTCACGAAACGCCGAAAGCGGCATTTTTTCAGGCGCTCGACATTTCCTGCTTTTCGTTGATCGTGATCAGCCGGGTTTTCGCCGAGTTGTTGGAGCCGAACGCCTCGGTCGTTACGATTTCGATTTCGACCACGAGTATGGCGAGCGAGAATTACGGTTTTATGGCCCCAATCAAGGCGGCCCTCGATTCCTCGCTCGCGTTCCTGACGAAATCGTTCAGTCATTTTTCCAACGTCCGGTTCAACGCCGTCGGGCCGAGCCTTTTGAAAACGGCGGCCTCGGCCGGCATTCCCGGCTTTTTCGATTCCTACCTTTTCGCCGAGCAGGTGATCCCGCGAAAGCGGGCACTCGAAACCGAGGAGGCGGCCGCCGCGGCCGTTTTCCTGCTCAGCCCGCGTTCGAGCGGCGTTTGCGCCCAAAAAATCATCGTCGACGCGGGCATGTCGACGAATTACTTCGACAAGGGAATTGTTGATAAGTGTTTAGATCGTTCTTAGCCGTGCGGCAGGCTATAGACTGTAGGCCGTAGGGCTCGTTTTCCAACCTTTCCCTACAGTCTATAGCCTACAGCCTCTAGTCTCATTCGCACCGGCGTCTGCGCCGCTCGGCTAAACGGGAGAGAGCAAAAATGACCTCTTACATTGAAGTGCATATCACGACCGCTTCGGAAGACGAGGCGGAACTTCTTGCCAACGTCCTGATCGAAAAAAAACTCGCCGCCTGCGTTCAGGTTTCCGGGCCGATTCGGAGTCATTACATCTGGGAAGGACGAACCGAATCGGAGTTGGAATGGTGCTGCAACGTCAAAACCGCTCTCGAACTCTTTCCCGCACTGGTCGAAACCGTTCGGGCCAATCATTCCTATAAGTGTCCGCAAATCATTGTCCTGCCGATTCTCGCGGGGAATCAGGACTATCTCGATTGGATGAACGAACAGCTGCAATAGCCGACAGCTCTCTTCTCTCTGTTTAGCCGAGCGGCGCAGACGCCGGTTTTCAAGGATATTGTGCAATTCATCATCCGTTTGTATCGATAACACCGAGTTTGCAGAATAGGCAGACAAATTTTCTGTATTTTTCCTAATATGCCTATTTTTTCTATTTATAACCATTGCGTTTTTGGACGATATCAACAAAACTACATGTTGTTCGTTGAAAAATGACAAACCGGGAATTGTCAAGAAAAATTTCAAATTTGTTTTTTGTGTTTTTCGCTTGCAAAACGGATGAGGTCGCGACCTCCCCAAAGACCGCATCCCGCGTGGTTCTCGCCTCTGAGATATCCTTCCCAACCTTCGACTGAGAAAAATTCGATGTACGATACCTTAACATACGATGATTTTTCGACCTCGTCCGCCGTTCAGTCTCCGTTGGAGACCTACCTCCGGGAAATCAACGAAACGGCGCTTTTGACGGCTCGGGAAGAGCAGACTCTCGCGATCGCGATCGGCGAAGGGGATATGGAAGCCCGCGACCGTATGGTTCGCGCCAACCTCCGGCTCGTCGTCAACATCGCTCGCGGGTATACCGGGAAAGGGCTCGGGCTACAGGATTTGATCGAAGAAGGGAATCTCGGTCTTTTGCGGGCCGTCGAGGGTTTCGACCCGGCGATGGGGACGCGATTTTCGACGTATGCCAGTTACTGGATCAAGCAGTCGATCAAGCGGGCGCTCATCAATTCGGCGAAAGCGATCCGGATTCCGGCTTACATGGTCGAGTTGCTTTCGAAATGGCGAAGAGCAAGCAACCGGCTTTCCGACGAGCTGGGCCGCAATCCGACGCCGGAAGAAATCGCCCGGGTTCTCGGTCTGCCGCGAAAAAAATTGCCGATCATCAAAAAAGCGATTCTCATTTACAATCTGACCCCGCAAACCGACCAGGCCGATATTGGTTGGTCGCTCGGGGAAATGATTATGGACGATCGGTCCCGCAGTCCGGACGAAGAACTGCTCGAAAGCGACAATCTCAGCTTCGTTATGGACCAGCTCGATGCAATGGACCCTCGGGAATCAGCTGTCTTGCGGATGCGATTCGGGCTGGGACAGTACGAGCCGCAAACGCTGAAAGAGATCGGCGAAACTCTGGGGTTGACGCGGGAACGAGTGCGGCAAATCGAAACGGAGGCTCTCAATCGTTTGGCCGAAAGCCTCGAAGGTTCCCGGAGCAAGGAATACGCCTACGATTCCTGGTAAGGCTTTCGCCGGTAAGCTTCATACCCGTTTCGGGCTTGTGTCGAAAGCCCATTTGACCGGTACTCCGGGCCTGTGAGCAAATATTTTACTTTTTCGCGATCTCAGAGGCAGCACCCTCGGGCGCCGCAACAGGGCATCGGCTGTTCCCGGCAGGAATCGCTTCGGCCGGGACATTCCGGACCGGCGTTACTCGAAGGAGCGGCCGGAGCACTCATCTGCCGTTCGAGCCGTTTGCTCTTGCAATGCGGACAAACCGGTTTGGTCTCCCCGCGAACCAGCAGTTCGAATTCTTTCCGGCATTGGGAACAGCGATATTCGTAAAGAGGCATCTTGCTATTTTTTCGTAAAAAAGTTGTAGCCGAATTCTTAATTCCCCTTCGGGGCTATTCGCCAATAATCTTGATGAGCACGCGTTTAGGGCGTTTGCCGTCAAATTCTCCATAAAAGATCTGCTCCCAGGGACCGAGGTCGAGCTTTCCGGCCGTGATCGCGACGACGACCTCGCGGCCCATGATCTGCCGCTTGTGATGGGCGTCGCCGTTGTCCTCGCCGGTTCGATTGTGCCGATACCGGTCCGGGGAGGCATCGAACGGGGCGAGCGTTTCGAGCCAACGCTTGTAATCCTCAAGCAAGCCGGGCTCGTCGTCGTTGATAAAAACCGAGGCGGTGATGTGCATCGCATTGCAGAGCAAGATTCCCTCTTGGACCTCGCTTTTTTTC
>JAVBQI010000016.1:0-13826 GCA_031549145.1 Thermoguttaceae bacterium
TGTTCGAGAAAGAGTTTTTCGGCGGCGGTTTCGTCCTGAATTTTTTGCGAGGGCATGGTGGCTCCTGGGTTTGGGGGATGGTCAAGAAATTACCAATTTAACCTATCCTGCGCCAATGCGCCAGTAGAATTTACTACACCCAAAAGAGCCGCAAGTGTAGCAAAGCGTAACTTGCGGACCTTGTACAGGGCCTGAAACCGGAAGGGTTAAACCGTGTACAAGGTCCGCAAGTTGCGTCGGAGTACCGACTACACATGCGGCTCATTTTTAAAAACGCGACTACATTTGCTGCATGTATTCGGCGATTTGAACGGCGTTTGTCGCCGCTCCCTTGCGGAGGTTGTCGCTCACACACCAAAACGCGAGGCCGTTCTCGCAAGAGAGGTCTTCGCGGATTCGGCCGACGAACACTTCGTCCCGCTTGTCGCAGGTGCTCGGCATCGGATACTGTTTCTTCGCGATGTCGTCAACGACCACGATCCCGGAGGTAACCGCGAAAAGTTCCCGGGCGACATCCACGGTAATCTTTTTCTCCGTTTCGACCAAAACGCTTTCGGAATGACAATTGGCGACCGGAACCCGAACGGCCGTCGGGCAAACCAAGATCGAATCATCGCCGAGAATTTTTCGCGTTTCGTACAGCAGCTTCAGTTCCTCGGACGTGTAACCCTGTTCTTTGACACCGCCGATTTGCGGGATGCAATTGAACGCGATCGGGTACGGAAAACATTCGTACTGGTACTCTTTTCCGTCAAGCGCCGACCGCGAGCCGCCCAGCAGGTCGCGAGTTCCGGGGAGCCCGGCGCCGCTGACCGCCTGGTACGTACTGACGACGATCCGCTTGACCTTGCCGTAATCGTGCAGCGGCTTGACGGCGACGACCAGTTGCGTGGTCGAGCAGTTCGGGCTGGAAATGATACCGCGATGCTCCTTGATTTTCTCGGCGTTGACCTCGGGAATGATGAGCGGGACGGTCGGGTCCATTCTCCAGTAACCGCTTTCGTCGATCACGACGCAACCGCGCTTGACCGCTTCGGGAATGAAATCCCGGGCCGTTTCGTCGGGCGTACTCGCGATCGCGAGTTGGACGCCGTTAAAGGCATCGGGCGTGAGTTCCTCGACGGTGTGGGTTTGATTTTTGAACGTGATCGGTTTCCCGGCGCTTCGGGCGGAAGCGAGGAATTTGATTTTTTTGAACGGGAAGTTCCGCTCCGCAAGCAGTTGAAGAATGATGGTTCCAACGGCTCCGGTTGCACCGACGACGGCAATTGAATCGTACACGAGATGACCCTTCCGAGAGTTTGAGGAATAGAAACAAAAAATTTTTGATCAGTAAAGTAGTATCACGGTTTTTCCCGTTTTTTCAAGGGGCGGGCAGGAGGATTGCAAAGTCGTTGCGATCCGTTAACAGCAGCCCGAAGCGTCAGCGGCGCCGGGTTGACCCCGCGTTTCCGTATTGGACAACCGGGCGCTCACGCTTCCGGCTGCTGCCCGATTCGCGATTTTTTGTAAAGATCAGCAATCGCACCGGCGCCGATTCGGCCTTGAAAAAAAAGTCGTTTTTCGGTACGATGCACTTCCTCTTCAACAATCGAAACCCAACATGCCCGGACCGCGACGTAAAAAGCTGACTGTCAAACGACTGGATGTCCGACCTGCCCAGCAGGTTTGGGGGGAGGCGTTTTTGGATTACATCGCCGGGGAATGTCAGCTGTCCGAGAATACCGTTGCCGCCTACCGGAGGGATTTGGACCGCTTTTTTTCCTGGCTCGATCATCGGGCGATTCCGGAAATCACGATCCGCGAGCTGGCCGATTTCGCCGATTGGCTCTTCCGCCAAAAGCTCGCCCCAGCGACGTTGGCCCGGCACATCGTTTCGGTCCGGCTGTTTTTCCGGTACCTGCAACTGGAAGGGTTTTTGAAAAACAATCCCGCCGATCTGCTCGGGAGCCAAAAGCTTTGGGAAAAAATGCCGCAGGTGTTGACCCCGGGGCAGGTCGATCAGTTGCTCAACGCTCCCGAGCCGGGCAGCAAGCTCTATTACCGGGACCGGGCTCTTTTGGAAATGTTTTACGCGACCGGCTGCCGCGTCTCGGAACTCGTCAACCTCCGCCTGCCGGACGTGCATTTGAGCGACGGGTATTGCCTCTGCACGGGCAAGGGGAACAAACAGCGGATCGTCCCGCTCGGCCGTCGGGCGATCGAAGCCTTCCGGCTTTGGCTAGAGAACGAACGACCGGTCGTTCTCGCCCGGGGCGGAGGCGAAGAGGAGCAATACTTTCGTTTTTCAGAACAGACGATTTCGAGAACGGAAGTCGGAACGAATCCTGAGTCGGGGCCGGCAACGCACGACCCCAAAAAAGCCTGGGCCTTTTTGTCGTTCCGCGGACGGAAAATGCGGCGCGAGGCGATGTGGGAGCTGATTAAGAAATACGCCCTTTCGATCGGGGCGCCGGTTACGATCAGCCCTCATACGATGCGGCACTCGTTCGCGACGCACCTACTCGCCGGTGGGGCCGATTTGAGACAGGTTCAAGAGATGCTCGGACATGCGAGCATCGCGACGACCCAGATTTACACACATGTCGACACGACCCGGCTCAAAGCGATTCACAAGAAATTTCACCCGCGAGGTTAAGCGGACTCGCGGGCGGCGAATCAGTCGAAAATCGACAAGACCAAGGAAAAGGTCTTATTGATAAAGCCCTTGCAGCAATTTGACGGTTCGCTGGGTTCTTCGTTCGGCACGCAGACGGGCGCGGCGCTTGGTTTCGCTCGGTTTTTCGTAACTTTCGCGTCGTCGCATCTCTTTTTTGATTCCGCTTCGTTCGACCAACTTACGAAAACGCCGAACGGCGTCCATCACCGATTCTTTTTCCCTCAATGTCAGCTTAACCACTCCGAACCAACCCTTTCTTTTTGAATACTGATCCGATAAACGAATTTTCGAAAAACACACTACACTTTTGGACATGATTTCGTCCTTACGTATTTTAGGAAAAATCGCGGGGAGAAAAAGGGGGGCCGGAAAAGGATTAGGCTTGTTCGGCAACGGAAAGGTAGCCGACCGATCTCCGAGCGGTCGGGTCGGCGGCAGCCGACGCGTCTCGTCAAAAGACGTTGCACTGCTTCCGGTCGTCGAGTACGACGACGCAACCGCTCGGAGATCGGTTGCCTACCTTCTGTATCCGGCTTCGCAACCGTCCTGTTTTTTGGGGGGGGTTCGCTTTATTCGGGAAAATGGCATAATACGAGTAATCAATGTTTTCCTTCCTTTTTTCAAAAAGCGGAACCACAAAAGATATGGCATTATTTGAAATCGAAACGCATTCCCATATTGTGATCACTTGGGCCAAGGACGAAGACGGGGCACGTCGGATCCTTTATGAATATTACCCGACCGAAGAGGTGATCCGGGTCACCAAACGGCCTCGCGACGCCTGGGTTATCTCAAAATCGGCGCTCGGCATCTCCGGCCCGTCCAATCCGTGCGATATCGCCCGGGAATGTCTCTCCAAGGCCTCGGGAGACAAACTGCACGCGATTCGTCTTTATATGCAACAGACCGGTAGCGATTTGGACAATTCGCGAAAGGTGGTCGAATCCAACATGGTTATCGGCTGGTGATCGACCGCATTTCGACCGACGGTTCTTTTTTGCCTAAGAACTTTCTCAATCGCCCTTTTTTATACCGTAGCCGGTATGGGCGGTAGGCTTCGCCCTCCATCAAACCGCGGCCTCGTTGGACCGCTGCCGTGTTGAAGACGGAAATTTTAAACCGGCTTGAGCATAACCACGGAATACGCGGAATAACGGAATAGACGGAAATACAAAAAGTCCGTGTTTTCCCGTCTTTCCGTGTGTTCCGTGTTAAAAAACCGTTCGATTTTCGGTGCAATTGCAAAGGGTATTTTGTTACGGCTCCTCAAGTCAAACCGGCGGCTCTTCGGCGAGGAGCGACTCGACGACCAGGCCGTAAAAGGTAAACTCGACATCGGGCTCTTCGTCCCAGGCCCCGCCGGTGTACCCGATTCGGCCCGGTTCGGTTTTGCGCAAACTCCGGGCGAAGCCGAGAACGGCTTGTTTTTCCGACCGGCACAAGACCTCACGCTCGGCGAGTGCGATCAATGTCGTCGCGGTGCTTAACAAATCGGGGACCGGGATGCGGGTGTTGGCCCGAAAGCCCCCTTCTTCGAGATATACCGTAGCCGGTATGGGCAATAGGCTTTGCCCTCTGTCAAACCGCGGCCTCGTTGGGCCGCTGCCGGACTCAAGACGAAATTCTAAACCGGTTTGAGTATACTGGTTTTTCAAAAACCGAGCCGACCGTTCCGCAATCGCATCGATTTGCCGGACCGTTTCCTCCCGCCCGCTCCCGAATGTCTCGAAGCGGCCGCGAACGATCTCCAATAGCCCGAGCGCGGCGGTCGTCGGGTTGGTCCCGGGGTTTCGGAGGGCATCCAGTTCGACGAAGCCCCCCTCGGGCCGCTCCCTTCGCGAAAGCATCGCGAGGAGCCGTTCGCATTCCTCTTCGCTGCGCAAAAACATGTCGGGGCCGATCAATTCCGAAGCGGCAATCGCGAGAAACGTATGGTACGTGCTCGAATAATGAGTGCTCGCTGAAGCCGCGAAGCCGCCGTCCTCCTGTCGCAAGGCAGAGAGCCGCTCGAATGCCCATTCGGCCCGGTTCCGCTTGTGAGTTTCGAAAAGATCGCGGCCGCTCGCCATTTCCAAGAGCAAGGCCCCGAACAGCAGCGAAAGGATGTCGATGCCCGCGAGCGGCCTGTCGATTGCATCGGCCAAAAAAATCTCCGCGTTTCGCGAAGTCGCATCGTCGGTCAATGCTCCGAGCAGGGACAAACCGCGAAGGGCGAAGCCGGTGTAATAGAGATCGCCGGTCCCCTTGCGGCCGACGAAACCGCCGCCCGGCACTTGGGCGGCAAGAAAGAACGCCGCCGTTTGTTCGCGAAATTCCCGGTCCCACGACGCGGTCCCGCTCGCAAGGCGAATCGTCAATCGTGTCAGATAAGGCAACATGGTTGGGCAAGTTCCAGATTAATAATGATCTGACTTACCGTCATCCCCGCGCAGGCGGGGATCCAGAGATTACGGTTTCCCTCTGGACCCCCGCTTGCGCGGAGGTGACGGGTTTAATTGAGTATTCCAAAATCGCAGTGCAGCAAGGAAACAGGAAGGTTATTGCCACTCTCGCCCCATACCCACCTTACGGTTTCCGGTTTTTCAAAAGCCAGTCGTACAGATCGCCGTTTTTGTATGTCTCGCTCCAGGAATCATGGTCCGCTTCCGGATAAAGCGTGATCTTTGCCTTTTGGCCGCCTGATGCGCGAACCGCTTCGACCATCTCCTTGCTCAAGGCGACGGGGACGACGGAATCCTTCTCTCCGTGAAAAGCCCAGATCGGGAGATCGACCAGCTTGCCCGCTTGAGCGACGTCCGCCCCGCCGCACACCGGAGCGACGGCCGCGAACCGCTCCGGAGCCGTTTCGGCCAGCAACCAGGAGCCGAACCCGCCCATGCTGAGGCCGGTCGCGTAAATGCGACTCTTGTCGACTTTGTACGTTTTTTCAAGTTCGTCCAGCAGCAGAAGAAGCTGTTCGGCGGACCAGCAGTACTCTTCTTCGCATTGCGGGGAGACGACGATAAAAGGGCATTGTTCCTGAATGTTCGGACTGTCCAAATATTTCGGCGGGCCGTGCACTTTGACCTTTGCCATATCTTTTCCCCATTCGCCCCGGCCGTGCAAAAACAGGAGCAGCGGCCAGGATTTCGCGGCGGCGCTTTCGTCATAATCGGCCGGCAGGAACAACCAAAACCGGACATCTTCCTTTTGCGTCGGATCGACGGGCTTCGAGGTAGCCAATTGCGAGAAGGTCGCTTCGAGCGGTTGATCCTTTTTCTTTTTCCAGGTCGAAGTGCTCTTGGGCAATTCGATCTTTTGGGCGATTTGTTTTCCCTTTTGCGGTTTCGCGGAAAAATCGGGCTCGTCCGCCAAAACCGAAACGGCGAAAAAACCGAGGAGAAAGACGACACTCAAAAAGCAGGAAACGGAAGGTTGCATAAGGAAGGTCCTTTTTCGGGAAAGGGAATGACGAAAGAGTAATGAGAGGGCAAACAAAACAAGCGTCGCAATATTCAAGATGTTATACCGTACCTGTATAATACTACCGCGAAACGATTTTTCCGTCAATCAACACTGAAGTAGGTTGTCGCAGGAATACATTATTTTTGCCGGTGTATTGTTTTTTCCGACCGTAAAAAATACAATAGCCGTCCTCACATAATTTCTGCCTCCTTTTTTTCTCCTTATCGAAAACAATGGAAACGACAAAACCGAAATCGGAGCGATTGCTGTCGCTGGACGCCTACCGGGGGTTTACGATCGCGTGCATGATCCTGGTCAACTGCCCTGGCACCTGGAATCATGTGTACGGCCCGCTGCTGCATGTCGAATGGAACGGCCTGACGCCGACCGATTTGATCTTCCCCTCCTTTATTTTCATGGTCGGGGTCTCGATCGCCTTCGCCTTCAAAAAACGGATCGAGGGAGGGGCGTCCAAGGCCCAGCTGCGCAACAAGGTCATCTTCCGGGCCCTCAAGATTTACCTGGTCGGGTTGATCCTTTGGGTTTGGACGGATATCCCCACGATCCTCTCGAACCCCTTGAAATACGATTACGGAGACATTCGTTTTACAGGGGTCCTGCAACGGATCGCGGCCGTCTTTCTCATCTGCGGTCTGCTGTTCGTTTATACGAGGCTGCGGACGCAGGTGATCATCTGTATTTTGTTCCTGGTCGGCTATACCGCCGCCGTAACGCTGATTCCGGTCCCGGGGCAGAAGGAGGTCGTTTTCGAGCCGGGCAACAACATCGTCTGCTGGGTCGACTCGAAGCTGCTGCCGGGCCACTTCTGGTGGGGACCGGACAACCATGAGCGGAATTGGGAAGAATGGCAATCGCGCTATCCCAACATGCAGCCGTGGGATCCGGAAGGGATTCTCAGCACGTTCCCCGCGATCGCCTCGGGACTGATCGGCATCTTCGCCGGAATGCTGCTTTTGAGCAAAAATCGATCGCAGGAACGCAAGGTGATCATCCTGTTTTTCGCGGGAGCGTTGATGCTGGGGGCCAGTTACTTCTGGGATATCGTCTCTCCGATCAACAAAAGCATGTGGACGAGTTCCTACGTGATGTTCAGTTCCGGCTTCGCCTGTACGGTACTCGCCGCGAGCATTTATTTCGTCGACATGCTCGGTTTCAAGAAGTGTGCGTACATCGGCATCGTGTTCGGTTGCAACGCGATCGCGATTTACTGCTTGGCGGATATCCTGGGCCCGTTCTTTTACGGCGGGCCGGAAAACGGGTTGAATCACACGGTGATGAACTGGCTGATCGCGCACGGCACTTCGGCGAAGTTCGCGAGCATGGCCTACGCCCTGATGTTCGTCGGCGTCAACTTCATTCCGGCCTGGATTCTCTACAAACTGAAAATTTACATTCGTTTGTAGCACTATGATCGTTTAGCCGAGCGGCGAAGACGCCGGTCGGTATTCCGACGTAACTTGCGGACCGTGCACAAGGTCCGCGAGTTGCTGGTCCCAGACAAGATTTGCCATTCATTTTGGAATGAAGTCGTCACCCCCGCGCAGGCGGGGGTCCAGAGGGAAACCGTAACCTCTGTATCCCCGCCTGCGCGGGGGTGACGGTTTTTAATCTGGGACTCAGTACGGTTACGCGAAACGGAGCGTTTGTGAACCGTCAATACGCCGAGTACGGCTTCTTTCCGGCTTTTATTCCTGGGCCGCGATTACTTCGTCTCCAACAACTCCCCGCCGCCGTCGAGATTGTCTTTGGTAAAGAGCCGACTCGGGAGGGTGATCTTTTTCGGGACACTCTCGCCGCCGAGAATCGTAAGTGCCGTCTCAATCGCCTCCTTCCCACAGGTCGGGTACTGGAACGTCGCGTCCAAAATTCCCTGCCGGACATAGGCGATCCCTTCGGAGGGAATCGCGTCGATTCCGACGAAAAGCATCTCCTTTTCGCGGTTGGCCGCTTTCGCCGCGAGATAGGCTCCGTGTGCTCCCGGATCGTTATGGGCGTAAACCAAGTCGATTTTCTCAAACTGGGCCAACGCGGAATCCATTTCCTTGCGGGCTTCCGGTTCGAGCCATTTCATATCGGCCTCAAACACGATCTTGATCTCGCTCCCGCGAATCCCTTCCCGAAAGCCACTGTCGCGATCCTGCCCCGGCGTCGAGGTCATCAGCCCTTTGAGCTCGACGAGGTTCCCTTTGCCGCCGAGCTTTTGCTTGATCCATTCCCCGGCGTTGCGGCCGATGATCTTGTTGTCCGCCCCGATAAAGCAGGTGTACCGATCCCCGAGAATCTCCCGGTCGATCACGATCACCGGAATGCCGCTTTCAAAGGCTTTCGCGACCGGTTCGGTCAACGGAGCCGCCTCTTTCGGGGAAACGAGAATCAGATCGACCTTTGAGTTGACGAACTCTTCGATGTGACTTCGCTGCTTCAGGGAATCGTTTTGGGCGTCTTGAAAAATTACCTTGATTTCCGGATGTTTTTCCGCCTCCGCCTTAATGTCGGCGTTCATCTGCACACGCCAAGGCTCGCCGAGATTGCATTGGCTCATGCCGATCGTGTACGTCTTTTGGCCCGGTGCGACCGGCTCCCCGGCCGGTTCGGTACAGCCGCAAACCAACAACAGCGGGAGAACGAAGAGCGGAAAATAAATATTTTTAATCATGGGAAATACTTGGTACGGTCTCAGTTATTGAAACAGGACTTTGGATTAAGGCTGTAGACTGTAGGCCGTAGGGCCCGGTTTCCAACCATTCCCTACAGTCTATAGCCTACAGCCTTGCCGCGGTTTCAGGCTTCCATTGAAGACAAGGCAACGCATCTTATGTAGCCCAATTGCTAATTCGTGAGAAAAAGAGGTTCGAGGTTGGTATCGAAACGAATGCCGATCACACTCCAAGTGGGATAGTTCGAACTGATGCTCGAAGAAGGAGCCCCGCCGGCGGCGGCCGAACGCTGAAAACGGTAAAACGTGAAATACCAGACCACCGGAAAATTATCGCATTTGTACAGGTACCGGAAAACGATCACATCCTTGCCGATGAGTTTTCGGTCGATTCGCTCGACGGCATGAAAGGTTCCGATCCCGGAATCTTTGAGTTCCTGGTATTTCGCGGCCATACTATCGACCATTTCGGCGGTATTGCGGGAAAGCGGCCCGTCGCGGAAAAGCTCTTCGAGCGCGGATTTGGCCGAGCCGCCCGGGGTCGTCAAATCGTTGAAAAACGTCGATATCTTTTGTTCAAATTGCTGTTCGTTGATCGCCTCCTGAAAACCCGGCTGGGCCGCTGCGTCGCCTTGAAGCAGGAAACCGGAAAATAACAGGGAGCAGCCGACCAACAGTGTGGTGAGCAAGCCGAGTTTCAATTTGTATTGCATGGTTTTTCCAAAAGGGGGATTCTCGGAGAATGTTTGGATATTTTTCAGAAGAAAGTATAACCGATCCTCGAAAAAATTCAATCTTCGCTTGAGAGGAAGGGAAATACCGGGTGTAGTATACCGTAGCCGGTATGGGCGGTAGGCTTCGCCTGGACGGCAGGTCCCCGCCCCTATCGGCTACGATATAAAGCTAATCCGGATACCTGTTAGTCGCTCAACCTCCCCCCGGATACCGAACGCGACCGCTGATGTAAATGTCGGGGGCAATCACTTGGCAGAGCGGCGATTCGATGCGGTAGGCGTCCCACATTTCAGCCAAGCCGCGGCCGGTGATCGCGCTCACCGCTTCCCGACCGCCGATCAACTTGGGGGCGAGGAAGACATGCACTTCGTCGATCATCCGGGCATCCAAAAACGAGCCGAGCAGTTCCCCGCCCCCTTCGAGCATCAGGTCGGTGATCCCCCTTCGGGCAAGCTCCGCCAACAAAAAAACAAGCCGTTCCCGATACACCTGCTCGGCTTGGGAAAAAACCTCCTCCCGCCGGGAAATGCTCGGCTGCCGGTGTCTTCGAAGGGGACCGGGCCGAAAGTCTCGGGACCGAATCCGGTCGATCTCCCGCTGCGGCTCTTTCTTAATTCGTCCCGGCAAAACCAGCACTTCGCAACCGGCTTCGCGGAGCCGTTGAATGTTTTCGAGCGAAGCGTCCGGCCCGACGCCGAGCAGAACGGGGGCCTCCCTCGCCGTTCGAACCAGTCGGCTTTCCGGGGCAATCGACGCGGAAGAATCCAAAACGATTCGCAAGGGCGTTTTGGGAGGTGATTTTTCGGGTGATTCCGCCGGTCCGCCTCGAATTTTTTTCGAGACTTTTTTTTCGTCCAAACGAACCGTCAGCGACGGATCGTCCCAGCGGGCCGTCCCGCTGCCGATGAGAATCGCGTCCATTTTCGCGCGGAGTTCATGCACGATCTCGCGGGAACCTTCGGAAGAAACCCATTGGCTTGAACCGGTCCGACTCGCGATCTTGCCGTCGAGCGTCATCGCCCATTTCGCGAGAACCCAGGGACGCTTTTTTTCGATCCGGGTCAGGTATTTGACGTTCAGCTCCCTCGCCTGATCTTCAAGAACCGCCTCGATGACCTCAATGCCGGCTTTTCTCAGTTGTTCGATCCCTTTTCCGTTGACCTGGGGGTTGGGATCGTGCATCGCGAGGACCACCTTGCCGATCCCGGCGGCGATCAACGCGCTGGTGCAAGGGGGCGTTTTCCCGAAATGGGAACACGGCTCCAAAGTCACATAGGCGGTCGCTCCGAAAGCCAAATCCCCGGCAGCGGCCAGTGCCTCGATTTCGGCATGCGGCCCGCCGTGATTCCGGTGATACCCTTCGCCGACGATCCGATTTTCCTGGACCAGCACGCAGCCGACCATCGGGTTGGGCGCAACGGCCCCCTCGCCGAGCCTGGCCAGCTCCAAAGCACGCGACATAAAACGATCGGCTTCGAACATTTTGGAAGGGAAAAACGGGGATTTTGCGAGAACGGTTACCTTTTTCGTTCGTCCCTATTTTACTCAACCTCGGGCGAGGTGCAATAAACGCTCCGACTTTTCCCCGAGCGGTTCGCCCAGGAATTCGGCATATACCGCCTTGATTTCCGGATTGTCGCAACTGATCCGGACCTCGGATTTCGTATCGCGCTGGTACAAGGCGGCGATCCGGTGTTGCCGGAGCTTCAAAGGGTCGATTTCGTGATTGATCGGTTGCCCGCCCCCGCCGATGCAACCGCCGGGACAGGCCATAATCTCGATCAAATCGAAAGACCGTTCCCCTTTTTGCACCATTTCGAGCAGCGGCCGAACCCGGCCGATCCCGTGAGCGACCGCGACGTTCAGCTTTCGCTTGCCGAGATCGACGCTCGCCTGCCGCACGCTATCGAACCCACGCAGAGGCCGGAGTTCGAAAAACTCCTGCGGCGGATTCGCCCCGTTGAGCAACCGATAGGCCGTCCGGAGCGTTGCTTCGGCGACGCCGCCGGTGTTGCCGAAAATCATTCCGGCTCCGCTCCCCGCCCCCATGAGCGAATCATAAGAGGCGTCTTGAGAACGGACGAGATCGACTTTGCCGTCGTTGAGCAAATAGGCCAACTCCCGGCAGGTCAGAGCGGCATCGACGTCGCGCATTTCCGGTTTGCCGCGTGAGATTCCGGCGGCGTTCATTCCGGGGAGGAGGATTTCCGCCTTTTTCGCCGTGCAGGGGGTCAACGCAACGTGATAAATGCGCGAGGGATCGATCCCTGATTTTTCCGCGAAATATGTTTTAACCATCGCCCCTTGCATCAGGACCGGACTTTTCGCGGTCGAAAGATTCGGCAGAAGCTTCGGATAAAACAATTGGGCAAAACGAACCCAGGCGGGGCAGCAGCTGGTCAACAGCGGCAAAGGAGCGTTCGCATCATTGCCCTTGTTTTCGAGTCGCCGGATCAGTTCCGAGGCCTCTTCCATAACCGTCAGATCGGCGGCAAACGTCGTGTCGAGCACATGATCGACGCCGAGCGTTTTGAGTGCTCCGACGGTTTTCCCTTCGACGTTCGTGCCGGGAGCGAGGCGGAACATTTCCCCCAACCCGACGCGAATCGCGGGAGAGGTCGAAGCGATCACGATCATATCCCGATCGGCGATCGCCCGGGCGACGTCCGGATAATGATATTTTTCAGACAGCCCGAATCGCTTGCAAAAGGTCGTGCATTGCCCGCAATGTATGCAGGCCTCTTCGTTTGGGGGAACTGGCTGCCCGAAAACGGTCGTTACGTTTCGGCAGAAATCGCGGCAACGGCCGCATTCGCGACAGTTGCGTTTGACGTTTTGGATCGCCGGATTGTCCGGAGCGATTGGGAGCGGCGGAGCCTTCCGGCCTCGGCCGCCGCCGCGTTGGGCGAAGGCGATCCGTTCGGGGAGGAGCAACATGCCCGTACTCAAGGCGGCGGTTTGAAGGAGTTTTCGACGTGATATTTTTTCAGATTTTTGAGATTTCATAATTTTGTACCTTTGTATTGCATCGCAAAAAGTCAAATTTGCGAATCATCCGTTTAGCCGAGCGGCGCAGACGCCGGTGCTGTAAGCTGCAAGAATTTATTTCTGAACAAGCGCACGAAGCGTCCGTTTTCAAAATCGAATCACGGACAAGAGCAATGAGAGCGACCGCGAAAGCGGTACGGTTATCGAAGAGAGGTCGTCGATTCCCATTTCGGCAAAGACCGGAATGGGAACGGTTTGGACTATTCCGGCATCGCCGGGCAACGGTTTGAGATCGACCTTCGCCGTCGCGACACAGGGCGATTTCGTGCAGCGTGCGTGGTGCGGCGGAGAGGGGTGTTGCGAATCGATTGCGACTAGAACGGCGGACACCGAGCCCGGCATGGGACACGTCGCGCGCAGATTCGCGAGGCAATGCCCGCAAAACGGGTGCAACAGCAGACCGGCGATTAACAGCAGCCGAAACGACAACATAGGATCATTCATATCTCGATTGTACTGCCAAGAAAGATGCCGTCAAGCCGAAAAACGTCCGTCTCGAAAAGGAAAAACCAGATCCGTCGTTCAATTTTCGCTTTCAAAACCGACTCCTTGCAGAAACGAGAAAGTGATCGCCTCGAAAACCTGGTCGTCGGTAAACGGCTCCTCTTCCGAAGTAATCACCATCTGATCGCCGCATTGCCAAAAGATCGCGAAGGTCCGATCCTCCTCGGCGAGGGCGAGGACGACCGCGGTGTTCGTCAAATCGAGATAGTAAAAGTTCATTTCATACCCGAAAAGCGTTTTGCCGGCAATCGTCCGGCTGATCCGCGAATATTCCATATCCCGGTATTCCCTGCGCATCATCCGGAGGGCGTCTTCGGCCAAAGTGTCGGGATTGGAGCCGAACGGTCGGACCGAAAGAATCCAAAACGATCCCCGAGGGCTGCCGAGCGAAATCGAACCGTGTCCGGAGTCGATTTCATTCTCTTCGAGCAACCAATTTTCCGGATAGGAAAAAGAAATTCCGTGTTTGTCGTATGTTTTCATAGTTGGACGGTTTTACTCATATTGCCCTGTTTATTGATTTCCAGATTATTGATCCTCACGCAAAAAATCGAACACTGTAAACAGCAGCCCGAAGCGTCAGCGCCGGGTTGGCCCCGCGTCGACGTTTGGAAAACCGGGCGCTTACGCTTCCGGCTGCCGCCCAATTCGATATTTTTTGTGAAGATCGATAAATTTGACCGATTTCGGTCAGAGCCGCGGGCCGGGGGGGGGGGGGGTGTTGGGGGGGCAGCGGGGGTGGAGGGCGGCGGGGGATGG
>JAVBQI010000061.1:0-2709 GCA_031549145.1 Thermoguttaceae bacterium
ATCGTAAAAAACCAAAGCCGCGCCGCCACCTTACGGGCGGGGTGGCCCCGCTAACCCGCACCCTTCGGGCCGCGGCTCTGACTGCGTTGTTCGAAATTTTTTCTGGACTCAATATCACCCCGCGCTGGCGCTTGGGGCTAGTATCAATGAAAACGTGAAATGCTCTTGACCGTCCAAGGGCTCATCCCTTTTTGAGGACCGCGTTCAGGTGTTCGAGGCTCCGTCGGGCTTGTTCGATCGTACCGCATTCGACGGAAAAAACCAAATCGTTCGGACACTTCCGGGCGATTTGGATCATCCGTGTCCAGTCGATCACGCCGTCGCCGCAGGCACAGCCGACCGGCGTGCCCGTCACCTTGCCGCGTTCCTCCTCGGAATGTTGGATCGAAATGTCCTTGGCGTGAAGATGCACGCTTCGCCCGACGACCCGCTCGAACCAGGCATAAGGGTCCTGACCGGCCAGATAGGCGTTGCCCGTATCGAGGTTGATGCCGATCGAGGGTGACTTGACCAGATTGTAAAGTTTGTCGAGACCTTCCGGCGTCTTCGAATACTGAGCGTGACATTCCAAGCCGATTTTAACGCCCCGCTCCTCGGCGAAAAACGCGGCCTCCTGAAGCGTGTAGCGGATCAAGACCCAGTCCTCCGCTTCGGTCGTCCAAGGCGCCTTGATCCCTTCGTCGGTGTTGACGACCGGCGCCCCGCACTCGGCGGCGAAACGAATCGCCGATTTCAGGTAGTCGCCGTGCCGGTCCGGTCGCCCCAGCGGGCCGTGTGCCTGGAGCCCGGAAATTTTCAGGCCGCGATCCTCGCACATCCGCCGCATTTTCATGGGATCGTTGAACATCGAATACGTGTGGTAATATCCGGCCTCGCTCATCAGTTCGCGTCCGAAATGGACCATCGGTTCGACGTATTCGTAACCCATTTCGGCGGCCTGGTCGAGCCCCCATTCGAAGGGTTTGTCGTGGTGCCGGGTCGCTTCGAGGTTCATTCCGATTTTGACGGTTGACATAGAACATCCTTTCGCAAAATTTGAAATGGAGGGGAAAAATCAGATTGTAGCATGTAGGCGGATGTTTTTCTTTGCTCCGGAGGGGCACAATGTCAATAACCCCCGGTTTTAACCGGGGGCAATCCTCCAACGAAAATTTGCAACGTCGGCGGCGCTTACGGCAGCGGCTCGGTTTTTTCGTTTTCGTACAAAATGCGTTCCAGTTCTTCGAGCGAGCGGCCTTTGGTTTCCGGCAGGACGAATCCGACGAACAGCATCGCCGGGATCATGCAGGCGGCATAGACGGCGAAACAGGCGGCAGGGCCGAGGTTTTCCCGGAGCATCGGGAAGGTTTGGGCGACGAGCAGGCAGCTGATCCAAATCGTCATCGTCCCGATCGAGGCCGCCCGGCCGCGGATCCGGGTCGGGAAAATTTCCGAAACGACGACCCAGGGAATCGGGCCCCACGACATCGCGAAGGCGGCGACGAAAAGAATAATGAAAACCGGCAGGGAAACGTACATCAATGTCGGCGGCAGCGAATTCTGAAAGGCGAAAAGAAGCGACATCACCGTAAGAATCACGAGTAGGCAGGCCGTCCCGATTTTCAAGAGCGGCCGGCGGCCCAGTGTGTCAACTTTCCAAAGGGCGAAAAGCGTAAAAACGATATTCGAGACCCCGACGAGCGTTTGCAGCCGGAAGGAAAACGTTTTGGAAAATCCGGCGTTCTCGAAAACCTGGTTGCCGAAATACATGATCACGTTGATCCCGGTGACCTGCGAAAAAAACATCAGCAGCACGGCGATCAGCAGCCCGAGGCGGTATCGGTCGAAAAGTTCGAGGATTCGGCCGCTTTCCTGTTGCAGGACGGCGCGAATTTCGACGATTTCCCGGTCGGCTTCCTCGCGGCCGAGAATTTTCGCGAGCACCGCGCGGGCTTTTTCTTCTTTGCCTTGTTTCGCCCAAAACCGGGGGCTTTCCGGAATCGGCAACAGCAGGAGTAGGAACAGCAGGGCGGGAAAGGTCCCGGCGAGGAACATACCCCGCCAATTTTCCCGGACGAGAACGAACCCGAGCGATTCGCTGGTGATCCAATCGGCGTAATCTTCCGAGATCGTCAGGATCAGCGAATTGGAAGCGTAGGAGGCGAATATCCCAACGACGACCGCCAGTTGAAAAAGAGTGACGAGCCGGCCGCGAAGTTTCGGCGGCGAGATTTCCGAAATATAGAGCGGGGCGACCATCGAAGCGATACCGATGCCAAGCCCGCCGAGCATCCGCGCGATCACGAGGAGCGTAAAGTTGGGGGGATAACCGCAACCGGCGGCGGAAAGAAAAAAGAAGATTCCCGAAAGGATCAGGACGAATTTGCGACCGAACAGATCGGCGAGCCAACCGGCGGCCATTGCCCCGAAAATGCAGCCCAACAGTGCCGAACTGACGAACCAGCCTTCCATAGGCGCGGTCAGCTGGTACTGGACTTTGAGCGAGGCGTTGATTCCCGAGACGACCCCCGTGTCGAACCCGAAAAGAAACCCGCCCAAGGCGGCGACGGAGCAGATCACGGCGAGAAAAACAAGGCTTCCCCGATTGTTCGATGTTGTTGGCATGTTGCGTTTTGGGCTATTTCGTTCAGAGCCGCGGGCGTGAGGGAGCGGGGTTGGGGGGGGCCGCGTCGGTACGGGGGCGGGGCTGGGTGCAGGTTCTCTATGGAA
>JAVBQI010000067.1:0-12428 GCA_031549145.1 Thermoguttaceae bacterium
GGCAACGGTTTTCCGCCGGCGCATTATCCGTTGTTCAAACTGCTTTGGTTCAAGGAAAACGAACCGGAGATGTTCGCGAAAATCGACAAGGTGCTCGGGACGAAGGACTATATCAATTATCTTTTGACCGGTCGGATCGCGACGGACTACAGTTACGCGTCCGGTTCCGGTGTTTACAATCTCGCGGATTGGAAATACGACGACGAAATTTTGGCGGCTTCGGGGCTTGATCCGTCGATCTTTCCGACGATCGTTCCCTCGACGGAAATTCTCGGTCCCTTGAAGAAAGAGGCGGCCGAAGCGCTGGGGCTTCCGGAATCGATTCTCGTCGCCGCCGGAGGGGTCGACAATTCGTGTATGGCCGCGGGCGCGAGAAACACGGCCCCCGGTCGGCTTTACGCATCGCTCGGTTCTTCGTCCTGGATCGCGGTTTCCGATACGAAGCCGCTTTTGGACGAGACGATCCGTCCTTACGTTTTCGCCCATGTCGTGCCGGGAATGTACACTTCGGCGATCGGCATGTTTTCGTCCGGGACGACCTTGCGTTGGGTGCGGGACAATTTCTGCAAGAACATCGTCGATGCCGCCGCCGCGAAAGGGGTCGCCGCTTACGATGTAATGCTGTACGAAGCGTCCCAATCGCCGATCGGAGCGAACCGGCTGATGTTGAATCCGAGTTTTGCCGGCGGATCCTCGCTCGATCCGAGCCCGAACCTCCGGGGAGCCCTCCTGGGACTCGACCTCTCCCATACGCAGGCGGATGTGATCCGCGCGGCTTTGGAAGGGATTGCGCTCAATATGCGTGTGATCCTCGATTCCCTGCGCGGTTTGTCCGAGTTGCACGATCGGATGAACGTCGTCGGCGGCGGGAGCCTGAGCCCGACCTGGCGCCAGATTTATGCGGACGCCCTTCGGATCACGATCGAAAAGACGAATATCGGCCAAAATGCCGCGAGCCTCGGGGCGGCGGCCGTCGCCGCGATCGGGGCCGGACTTGTGACCGGATTCGACAGGATCGATACGGTGCATCACATCGAGAGTGTCGAGGAACCGATCCCGGAAAACGCCGAACGGTACGACCGCCTGCTTTCGGTTTTCAAGAAAGCGAACGGGTTTCTTTCGGAACTCGGCGATTCCTGGGCCGATTTCGACAACGAGACCTACCAATCCTCCCGAGTCGCTTTCGATTGACGGATGCGAGAGCGCCAATGATACGCACTAGCCCTTGAAATTCTATGATACGAACAATTTTTTGTGCAATCGTTTTGACGGTTATCGCGACGGGGACGCTGTCGGCCCAGATCGATTATGATGTCGCTTTCGCGATCAAGAACCCCGGCTCCCTGCGGCTCGCGGTCGAAGACCTCGCGAAACGCTTTCCGGGTCAATACGACGGAGCGAAATATCTCCAGCGGCTGAAAGAATTCGAGGACGCATTTTCCCGTACCGATCAGATCCCGCCGGAAGAGACCGTCCGGCGTTTCGCCGAGCTTCGCCGGGAAGCGTTGCTCGGGAACCCGCTGCTGCAATTCGACGAGATTTTGATTCGCCGGGCTTTGGGTGCGGGACTTGAGCCGAATTGGATTTCCAACTGTGCCCGTTGGAAAGGGGATTACGGCAACGCCCTCGTCGCGATCAAACCGCAAGACGCCCAAGGAGCATTCAGGACGGTGATCGAAGGGCCGCACGGCTCGTTCGTCGGCGACATCGCCTTGCACTGGGATGCGGACAAAATGCTGGTTACCGCCCTCGCGGACGATAAAACCTGGCAGGTGTTCGAGTTGAACCTCGACGGCAGCGGGCTCAAGCAAATCACCCCTTCGATCGGAACCGACATCGACAATGCCGAAGGGTGTTACGTCCCGGACGGCTCGGTCCTTTTCATTTCGACGGCCTCGATGATGGGCGTGCCGTGCATCGACGGCAGTTCGCAGGTCGGCAACGTTTACCGGCTCGAACCGGACGGCAAAACGGTCCGACAGTTGACCTTCGAGCAGGATCAGGATTGGTGTCCCGTGATGTTGCCGAACGGCCGGGTGATGTATCTGCGCTGGGAATACACCGACATTTCGCACTATTTTACCCGGATCCTTTTCAGTATGAATCCGGACGGGACGAACCAGGTCGAGCATTACGGCAGCAATTCGTTTTGGCCCAACTCCCTTTTTTACGCCAAGCCGGTTCCGAATCACCCGACGAAATTCGTCGGCATCGTTTCGGGACATCACGGCGTCGCGCGGATGGGGGAAATGGTCGTGTTCGATCCCTCGAAAGGCCGGACCGAAGCCGACGGCGTCGTCGGCCGCTTCCCGCACTTCCGGGAAAAGGTCGAACCGATCATCGAGGACCAGTTGGTCGATAATTCCTGGCCGAAGTTCCTGTTTCCTTATCCGCTCGACGAAAATTATTATCTGGTCTCCTGTCAACCGACTCCCGAATCCCCTTGGGGCATTTATTTGGTCGACGTTTTCGACAACATGCTCAAGCTCCGGGAAGAGCCGGGCTATTTCCTGTTCGAACCGACGCCGGTCGTCCGCCGACCCGCCCCGCCGGTGATTCCGGACCGGACCGATCCGGACCAAACGGAATCGACCGTCTTTTTGACCGACATTTATATGGGGGACGGCCTCAAGGGGGTCCCGAAGGGCACCGTCAAGAAGCTCCGGATATTTGCCTACAGCTTCGGGTATCGGGGCATCGGGGGGCACGAATACTTTGGAATGGAAAGCTGCTGGGATGCCCGCCGGATTCTCGGCGAAGTGCCGGTGTACGAAGACGGCAGCGCGATGTTTACGATCCCGGCCAACACGCCGGTCGCGATTCAGCCGCTTGACGAACAAGGTCGCGCGTTGCAGATCATGCGGAGCTGGTTCGTCGGGATGCCGGGCGAAACCGTTTCTTGCGTCGGCTGTCACGAACCGCAAAATATGGTTACACCTTCGAAATCGACGACCGCCCGGACGAAGGCTCCGACGCCGATCGAGCCGTTTTTCGGGCCGGAACGGCCGATGACCTTCGAGGCCGAGATACAACCGGTGCTCGACCGATATTGCGTCGGTTGTCATTCCGGAGCGGAAGATCAAAAGGGCCGCCCGAATTTCGCCGACACCGCCGAAGGGCCGCGACACTTTTCGAACGCCTATCACGCCTTGGCCCGGTTCGTCCGGCGGCCCGGCCCCGAGAGCGACGTGCATATGCTTCGGCCGCTCGAATACCATGCTTCGGCCTCCGAGCTGTTTCAAAAACTCGAACGCGGGCATCACGGCGTCGCGTTGGACGACGCTTCGTTCCGCAAGCTGTACGCCTGGGCCGATTTGAACGTGCCGTATTACGGAACCTGGTTGGAGGTCGCCGAAGCGAACCACAAAAAGTCGAACGTCAATGTCGCCCAGATCAATCAGGTCAATCATCGATACGTCGAATTGAAAGAGCTGTACGCCAACATCCGGCTCGACTACGAAGCGGACTCCTATTACGGATTGAAGGAACGGGAAAAGGAAAAGATCGAATTCCTCGCTCCGAAAGAGCTCCCGAAAGCGGACCGCTCGGCTCCGAAGATTCCGAACTGGCCGTTCGACGGCGAAACGGCGAAGAAGATGCAGGCCGAAGGTGCCGTTTCGGTACAGCAGACGATTGATCTCGGCGACGGGCTCGAATTTTCGTTGGTCCGGATTCCCGCCGGGCGGTTGATCCTAGGGGATGAAAAGGGAAACCGCGACGAATTGCCGCGAGCCGAAGCCGTGATCGAGAAGCCGTTTTGGATGATGCCGCTCGAAGTGTCGAATGCCTTGTACAACCGGTTCGATCCCGGGCACGATTCGCGTTACATCGATCAATGGAACAAGGACCACACGACTCCCGGTTATCCGGCGAACAAGCCGGACCAGCCGGTGATTCGCATCAGTTGGAACGAGGCGCGGGATTTTTGTGCCTGGCTCAGCACGAAGACGGGCAAAAAGTTCCGGCTTCCGAACGAAGCGGACTGGGAATGGGCGGCCCGGGCCGGGACCGCGACGCCGATGTGGTACGGTGATTGCGGGAGCGATTTCGCGGCATTCGAAAATCTCGCCGACGAGAGCACGCGACGGTTCGTGGTCGCCGGGGTCAATCCGCAGCCGGTCGAGCACGCCGATTGGCAGGCGTTTTTGCCGCGAGCCGAAGGGATCAACGACGGGCAGATGATCGCCGAACGGCGAGGGGCGTACCAACCGAATGCGTGGGGGTTGCACGACATGCTCGGCAGCATTTCGGAATGGACCGCCTCGGATTACAAGCCGTATCCGCTTAGCCCGAGCGCACCGGATTCCGGGTTGCCGAAGGTGGTGCGCGGCGGTTCCTGGAACGACCGGCCGCAGCAGTCCCGCGCGGGCATCCGCCGAGCCTACGAACCTTGGCAAAAGGTGCACAACGTCGGCTTCCGCGTGATTATGGAAGAGTAAGGCGGCAAAGAAATAAGGTATCCGTTCACGAACGGGCCGAATACGGCTCCCTCCTGATTCGCGAGCTCTCCCGGCAACTCGGCGACGAATGTGGCAAAGGGTTCTCCATTGCCAATCTTTGGAATTTCAAGCAATTTTACCCCATTTTCCTAACTGAGGAAAAACTCTACGCACTGCGTAGAGAATTGGGGTGGACGCACTAACGCCTCATCATGCGGATTGAGAATCCGGCAGCACGGGACCAACCCGGTGCTGACGCTTCAGGCTGCCATGAGCTGCGTTCGACTTTGCAATCCTCCTCCAACCATTAGCACGGTCTTACCCAACGCCCTCCCTCGTGCTATAATATTACAGGGAAAGAAAATCGAGGAGAGTCAACCATGCCCAGGTTCGTGATACTGCGACACGACACCGCCGAAGGGGAATACCATTGGGACCTGCTGTTCGAAAACACGAACGGGGCGCTCACCAGTTATTCCCTGCCGTCGCGATTGGCGGACGAACTGATTTCAATCCGAAAGGGGGTCGTTTCCGGTACGGCCCGACGACTTCCCGACCATCGCCTTGCCTATCTCGATTACGAAGGACCGATTAGCGGCAATCGCGGCTCGGTCCGAAAAATCGACGGCGGCGAATTTTCGATGCCGGAACCGAATTGTTTCGCAATCGAAGGTCGCCGCTTTCGCGGAACAATCCAAATTTATCCCGACGACCATCCTGCCGATTCCGCCCATGATCTCGTTGTTATTTTTCACCTCACGGAAAACATCGAACCGTGATGTCCTGGAATACGAGGATTCTTTTCTCACGGAATTGCAGCGTAGGACCGACGGGCCGATCCGGGTTTTGCCGCACCTTTACGATCTTTCGGAAACCGGCGAAGCGGCCGCGGCCCTTCGTTCTTGTGCCGGTCCGACGATCGCGCTTTCCTGGCTCGCTCCCCGGGCGACGTACTGGTTGCTGCGAAATCTCGGTTTACAAGGCGAAATCACCTGTTTCGATCTCGCGGAAACCCAAACGCCCGAGGGAATTCCCGGACTGTCGGCCGAATCGCCCGAAAGTCCGGGCCGGCTGCTTCGGATCGAAGAGCCGACGGTCCGGCGCTGGTATCCGGTTGTCGACGAGAACGCCTGTCTCGGTTGTTTGGAATGCGTCAATTACTGCATGTTCGGCGTTTACGAAATCGGAGCCGGCGATCGCCCCAAGGTCGGCCAACCGGATCGGTGCCGCGACGGTTGCCCGGCCTGCTCGCGAATCTGTCCCGGCAGCGCGATCATTTTCCCGGAATACGACGATCCGCTCATCTCCGGCCGGGTTGTCCCGAAAAAACCGGACGTTTCCCAACCTTCGAGCGGCGATGATCTGGACCGGCTGATCGAAGAGGCCGAAGAAGATTGAGAAGCCGCAACCCAGGGCGGCGCTTCGCTCTGCCCTGGGCTGTTACGCGTCGCCCTTTCAGGGCGAAATCGGACAGTACTGTTTTCTCGCAACGGCTGCAAAGAGGTCGTTTTTTATCTGGGATTCTGTAAGCTGCTAAGCTGCATGGTTTTATCCCCCCGCGTTTACGCTTGGGGCTAGTAAAAATTGATTTTGCAATCCTCTTGAAGCCTACCCAAAGTGAGCCGTTTTGGTATATTTGTAGGTGTTTGATCGAAAGAAGGTACGCTTCAAATTTGCCTGCGCCGACTTTTCGGTGCACTGACTCAACGAGACAATTGGTAAAAAACATGACGACATTGACGGGCGCGGAATTTTTGTCGAAAGAAAACAATGGGCTGAGCGAGCCGCGCGGCCCAAAATCGCTCGCGATCACCTCGGAAAAATCCGCCGAGCAGAATCTTAATCTCTGCTGGGGGATCGACCGCTGGGCCGATTGGCGGCAACAGGCTCACGACATCAAAGCCTACACGATCAAAAACCTCGATACGCTCCTCGAACAGTTCGAGCGTAACCTGACGGCCAAAGGCATTACCGTGCTGTGGGCGAAAGATGCGGAAGAAGCGAACCGTTACGTCCTCAACATCGCCCGGGAAATCAGCGCGAAAACCGTCGTCAAAGCCAAATCGATGGTGAGCGAGGAAATGAACCTCAACCACGCCTTGGCCGAGGCCGGGGTCGAAGCGATCGAAACCGACCTCGGGGAATATATCGTCCAACTCGCCGGGCAGCGGCCGACCCATATCGTAACCCCGGCCTTGCACCTTTCGGCGTCGGAAATCGGACGCTTGTTCGAAGAGAAGCTCGGCGAAGAGTATACGCCCGAGCATCAAAAATTGACGATGATCGCCCGGAAACGGCTCCGCGAAAAATTCGTCAACGCCGATCTGGGCCTTTCGGGGGTCAATCTCGGCGTCGCCGAAACCGGAACGCTCTGCCTCGTCGAAAACGAAGGGAACATCGGCCTTTCGACCTCCGCCCCGAAAGTGCATATCGCGCTCATGGGAATCGAGAAACTGGTCCCGCGGCTCGCCGATCTGCCGCTCTTTTTGAACATGCTCCCGCGTATGGGGACAGGCCAAAAACTGACGACGTATGTGCACCTGTTTCACGGTCCGGCCCCGGGCCGCAAAATGTACCTCATTTTGCTCGATAACGGTCGCTCGAAGATTCTCGCCCAACCGGAATACCGCAAGGTGCTGCATTGCATTCGCTGCGGTCTTTGTATGAACAACTGCCCGGTGTACCGACATGTCGGCGGCTGGGCTTACGGTTGGATTTATCCGGGGCCGATCGGCTCGATTCTGACGCCGCATCTCGTCGGAATGCGAAAAGCGGGCAAACTCCCGTTCGCCTGTTCCCTTTGCGGAGCATGCAGTGACATTTGCCCGGTCAAGATCGACCTCGCCCATCAAATGATCCGGCTTCGAAAAAAGGCGGTCGAAGAACCTTCGCCGGTCCGGTCGATCATCGACCGCTTGACCTGGTTCGGCTTCGCCGTTGCAATGAAGGGAGATTTCCGTTTCCGTAGGACGATGTCGCTCGTCAAGCTCGGAATTCGGACGGCTCCGTTTTTGCCTTGGCACCCGGACAAACTCGGTGATTGGACCCGGGGGCGGGCGCTGCCGGAAATTCCGAAAGAAGGTTCGTTCCGCGATTGGTGGGCCGCTCGACCGCCGGCTGCCGAGGGCAAATAGCGCGAGAGGAAAACGGGAAATACCGTAGCCGGTAGGGCGGTAGGCTTCGCCCCCTGTCAAACCGCGGCCTCGTTGGGCCGCTACAGTATTGAAGACGGGAATTTTAAACCGGCTTGAGTAAAGAAGCATTGTCCGTCGCCGGTCGCTTATCGGACGGCGGCGGCTTGGCGTTCGCCGTTTTGCCAACGTTGGACCTCGGCGACGACGGTTTTCAAGGCTTGGAGCGGGTCGGATTCAATCGCTTGAAAATGCTTTTGAATTTCTTGCGGGCCGCGAGGGGAAGCAACATAACAGGAATAGCGGTACAGCTTTCCTTGAACCCCCCAGGTTTCAAGCCGGGACGATGTCGCCCCCAGCTGTTTGTGCAGAGTCGATTCCAACTGCGAAAAAGCATCGGAAATCTGGTAGTTATTCTTTGTTTCGCCGGACGATTCGCCTCTTTTGCCTTTGTAATCGGTATTATTCCGCACAAAACCCGCTTCATACTGTGCGGTCGAAACCACAACCGAATCTTTTGCGTCCGAATGAGCAACCTGTTCGACGCTTTTTTGGGAATCCCGGGTCGGTTTCTTTCCTTGAAATTCCTTATTCTGTTGTAATTGGCCGTTCGCTTCGCTCGATTTTTTTTCGTTGGACGATTTTCGATAATCGGTATCGACCTTGCTTTGCGGCTCTTCGAAAAACGAGACGAATGTTTTTTTGAAAGAATCAAAAAACGTCTCGCCGCCGCCGGGAATCGATTTCCAACAGATCGCGAGAGTCGGAAGGGCAATCGTCGCGGAAAGAATGACCGCCGAACGAAGAAATTTAATAAAAGCTGAATCGGGCTGATGCAACCGTCGTTCCTCCTTGAATTAGACGCAAACGGCAAATTTTGATCCGATGCTGCGCAAAAATACGGCGGGAAAAATTTTTTGAATAGTGAGTTGATCGTCGAAATCGGCTATAAAATCGACGGATAATCGATAAAATTCGCGAAACGGCACGAAAGAGGGGAGTATATCGTTTTTTGCCGTTTTTGTTCAAGAGGAAAAAACAAGAGATTCAATCAGAAGTAAATCGCTTATGTTTTTCTAGGATACGTTAGTAGTTTTGTCGTAAACAATAACTCCGGCGTCTGCGCCGCTCGGCTAAACAAGCATCGGCTCAACGGCCGCCCGAATCGCCGTTGCAATAGCTTCAATCGAATCGGAAGCATCGATCACGACATATCGGTCCGGCTCGGCTCGGGCACATTCGAGGAACCCTTGCCGGACCCGCCTGTGATATTCGGCGGCCTTGCTTTCCATTCTATCTAAACTGCCCCGTTTGCCGGCTCGGGTTTGAGCGATTTCAAGCGGCAAATCGAGCACAATTCCCAGATCGGGGAGCAAATTCGAGGTCGCGATCGCCCCGACCTGTTGCAGAAGCGGGAGCGGCACCTCCCCGCCGTACCCTTGATAGGCCAAAGTCGAAAGCAAATACCGGTCGGAAAGGACGATTTTTCCCTGTTCGAGGGCCGGGCGAATGATTTCCTTGACCAATTGGGCTCTCGCGGCATTGAAAAGGAGCGTCTCGCTGATCGAAGACATCTTCAAATCACGCTGGTTTAACAAAATATTCCGGATCGCGTCGCCAAGCGGTGTGCTGCCGGGATCGCGGCACATCACAACTTCCTTACCCTTTTGGTTCAGCCAATCGGCAAGGCGGAGAATTTGTGTCGTTTTGCCGCAGCCGTCGCCGCCGTCGAAAGTGATAAACATAGAGGACAGAGAAAAGTGGGAAGTGGGAAGTGGGGAGTGGGGAGTGAGAAGTGGGAAGAAAGAGAGCCGCGACCTGTGGTCGCGAAGTACCGCATCCAAAATTCCTAATTCATAATTTTTTATTCCTTTTTACTGTTTACGGTTTTGTTTACGACTCCGTTACTGATGATTATACAGAAAAATTTTGTGCGGGGGTACCGGCTCAATTGTGTTCAATCTTCGATCCGGTCTCCCGTTTTTCCTCTTGACCTGAGGGGAGCGAATCGTTATTGTCCGCTTTCGCTGCCTGTCTTTTTCAGGTTTTTGACCCAAATTTTTGACTTTCGATCATTTTAAGGAGCAGTAATATGAATTTCAATTTCTTCGACTGGATTCGCGACGGCGTCAAGCGTTCGGTGTTGCTCGGTGTTTCCGATGCCGTCGACCAGATGGGCATGCCGCAGGACGAAGAATCTTCCAAGAGCAAAATTCTCGGCTTCCTCCAACAGGAAGAAGGAGCAACCGTGCAACGCCGGCGTCTTTCCGCCCCGGCAGGCGGCGGAGGATCGTCCCGCAAGCTCGGCCGCTCGATCGCCGACATACACCCCGGCAAGTAATATTTGAAGTTGGGAGTGGGAAGCGGGGAGTTGGAAGTTGATCGAATAATACTTCCCAATTCCCAATTCCCAATTCCCAATTCCCACTCAAATGAAAGTACTCGTAACCGGCGGAGGGGGGTTTCTCGGGCGATATCTCGTCGAGCGGCTCCTCCTGCGCGGGGACGAGGTTCGCGTTTTCGGGCGGGGCGAGTATCCGGATCTGAAACAACGCGGGGCCGAAGTCTTTCGCGGTGATCTTCGCGACAATCAGGCCGTCCGCGAAGCCTGTCGCAACGTCGAACTCGTCTACCATACAGCCGCGATCGCCGGAATCCAATGTCAATGGAAACCGTATTACGAAATTAACGTCGAAGGAACCAAATCCGTGCTGCAAGGTTGCTTCGAGCACGGCGTTTCCCGGTTGGTTTACACCGGCAGCCCGAGCGCCGTTTTCGCGGGGGAACCGCAGGAAGGGATCGACGAATCGACCCCGTATCCTGAAAAATGGCTCGCCCATTACCCCAAAAGCAAGGCGCTCGCCGAAATGTCGGTGCTTGAAGCCAACGGTCGGGAGCTCCCGGGCCGAAAAGGGGAAAAATTTCTCAGCTGCTCGCTGCGGCCGCATTTGATCTGGGGGCCGCGCGACAACCATTTGATTCCCCGACTCTTGCAACGTGCCCGGGCCGGACGAATCATGATGACCGGCGACGGGCGGAACCTGATCGACAATATTTACGTCGAAAACGCGGCCGCGGCCCACATTCAAGCGGCCGAGGCGCTGATTCCCGACGACAGCCCGGTTGCCGGAAAGGCGTACTTCCTCTCGCAAGGAGAGCCGGTCAACTGCTGGGACTGGATCAACGAAATTCTCGGCTTCGTCGATCTCGAACCGGTCAAATCGCAAATCTCATACGCAACGGCTTACCGGATCGGCTGGGCCGTCGAAACCGTTTACACGTTGCTCGGCATCAAAAGCGAACCGCCGATGTCGCGGTTTTTGGCCGCACAGTTGGCGATGTCCCATTACTTCGACATTTCCGCCGCCCAACGGGATTTCGGTTACGAACCGGAAATCCCAACCGCCGAGGGCATGCTGCGGTTGCGGGAATTCTTGAACGCTCCTCACAAAGAGCCGGGGGTGTAGCGCAGCGCAACCGCCGGACATTGTTCTTCAAGGCTGCCTCGCTCAAAACCGCTCCCTCACGGTCGCGGCTCCGAATTAAGAGCGTTTTGAAGACGGGGACTTATCCGGGGATTGCGCTGCGCTTCATCCCCGGCTCATTAGCTGGGCAGTTCCCAGCCTTTGCGGCGGGGGCGGGAGAGCATCTTGTTACCCTCCTCGCTGTTGGCGAAACGCTCCTGGACCGGGTCCCAGTTCAACGGCTTGTTGACCTCGCCGACCTTGCGGGCGATGTTGACCAGTTCGCAAATCGTCGTCGAACGCTGCCCGTATTCGATATCGGCGTTGCACTTTTCGCCCGATTTGATGCAATCGAGCCAGTTCTTGACATGAAAGAGCGACTCGATCTGCCCGTTGCCGGCCGTTTTTTTGACCTCTTCCGGCGGGTTGGCGACCAGCTCTTTCGGGTTGGCGGAAACCTTGTGCCGGTTGATCTCGATTTTCCCTTTCTCGCCGACGAAAATCGCGCCCAGGCCCGGCCCCCAGTCGCCGTCGAGTTCAAGCCGCAGCTCGACGCCGTCGGCGAATTTCATTTTCATTTTCCCACGCGGCCCTTCGACCCCCTTGGTCATTCCGTAATACGGCGAGCCGGTTTCCTCTTCCGAAGGCTCGCGGTTTTGGAAACGTCCGCAAGGTTCGATCCGCGGCTCTTCCAAAAGCGTGATTTCGACCGGGCCGGTGTCCTTATAACCGAGCGTCATATTGATCTGGTCGTAGGAATGCGTTCCCCAGCCGCTGACGCCGAAGCAAAGCCCGCCGGCATCATAATCCCACCAGTTCGACCAACCGTAATGCAGTTGCGGATGGTAGGGCCGGTACACGGCCTGGTTGGTCCAAATGTCCCACCAACCTTCTTTGCCCCCCTTGGGCAGCGGTTGTTCCGGCTGTTCGGTCCAGATGTTCGGGCCGACGAAATTCGGGGCACGGACGTATTGGACCTTGCCGATCGCTCCGTCCTGCACCAGCTTGCTCGCCCAAAGGCAAAGCGGCAGCGAACGCTGTTGGGTCCCGACCTGGGTTACGATGTTGTATTTTCTCGCGGCCTTGACCATGTCCCGCCCTTCGGCGATCGTCAGGCACATCGGCTTTTCGATGTAGGTGTGTGCGCCCATCTGCATCGCATGAATCGTCGCCCAGGCCCGTTGGTGCGTCGCGGTTTCAACGCAGACGCCGTCGAGTTTTTCCTTCTCGATCATCTCACGGAAATCGTCGTACCCTTTGAGATTGTCGTCTTTCGCGACCCCGGCGAGAAAATCATCGATTCGCGGTTGGAACGAATCGCTGACGGCGACGACCTTCGCGGCATCGAGCGGCCGGACCGCGTTCGGATAAAGGTCCCGGCATCGCCCGCCGAG
>JAVBQI010000073.1:0-43909 GCA_031549145.1 Thermoguttaceae bacterium
CCCCCGGCCTGTTACCCCAAAATGATTGCTCATGTTTTTTTGTGCCAAAAAAAAAACACCCGCGCCGCCCCGTCACGCCAGCCTTTCAAAAACGGCTTCCGCCGGGCCGCGGCTCTGAACGAAAATGTCAAAATTCTTTTGGAACTTCGCCGACAGAGAATCGCGCCTGTGTTCACGAAATCGTGTACGGTTCGCGCTGGGGCCGGCTTTGCATTCCTTTCGCCTCGGTATCGTCGATGATCTCCTCCCGATCCGGGTCCCATTGGAGCTTGCGACCGCCGAGCCGGATCGAAAGATTCGTCAAATGACAGGCGGTCACCGTCCGGTGTTCGATCGCGACCGTTCCGACCGGTTCCTTCCGCGAGCGAATGCAGTCGAAAAAGTTGGCGACATGGTTCTCCGAAGGCCGGACCTTCCAACCATCTTCCGGCAACGGATTTTTGGCAAGCTCATCGACCGCCTTGCCGTAAAGGCCGCCGCGATTGACGAAAATCCGCCCCCGTTCGCCGAGAAACATGATCCCGTTGCGGTCGAACGTCCGGATCTCGTCCGGCACTTCGCCGGAAAACAGCCAATCAAGCTCTCGTCGGTCGGTTTCGACATGCCCCTCGACCTCCCCGTACACGGCCAGGTCTTTCATTGCCGCGAAATAGAGCAGTTCCAAACCGTCGGGATACACCATCCGCGAAAAGAACCGGTCCGGCGTATTGTAACAATCGGCTTTGCCTTCGTTCGGGAAAAGGCCCCGGGCCTCGACGGAAACCGGGCCGGAAAGTTCGCGGTCCATTCCCCAATGGGCGATGTCGATGTGATGGTTCCCCCAATCGGTTACGATCCCGCCGGCGTACTCGTACCACCAACGCCAAACGCCCTGGGTTCGGGTTTTCGTGTAAGGCCGGAGCGGAGCCTGTCCCTGGTACAAATCCCAATCGAGTCCCTCGGGGACCGGCTGTTCCGGATACGGGCCCCCTTTGGTCGTAAAAAACGGAACCGCGACCCAAACCGAGCGGAGTTTGCCGATCCGGCCGTTGCGAACCAGTTCGACCGCCGTTTGAAATCCTTTTTCGCTCCGTTGTTGGGTGCCGACTTGAAAAACCCGGCCGGTTTCCGCGACCGTTTTCCGGAGCAGCTTCCCTTCTTCGATCGTGAGGGTGAGCGGCTTCTCTCCGTACACGTCTTTTCCGGCCCGGCACGCTTCGACGTTGATCTTCGTATGCCAATGGTCTGGAACGGCGACGATCACGGCGTCGACGTCCTTGCGATCCAGGACCCTGCGGTAATCCTGAGAAATTTCGGCTTTCTCCGCCTTGAAATCGGCTTGGGCCTGTTTCGCCTGGGCGAGATCGGCATCGCAAATCGCGACGAGTTCGCCGAAGCCGAGCGCTTCCTGACAAACACTACGTCCCCGACCGCCGGCGCCGATACAGGCGAAGCGAATCCGCTCGCTCGGGGCTTCGCGGGCCGAAGCGCGAGAGCCGGAGGGAACGATCAGGGGAGCACCGCCGATCAGCGCGGCGGAAGCGGCGGTCGTCTTCAGGAAATCGCGGCGGTTCTGTTTCGACATGGGCAGGGGTTACTGCAAGGATTGGGCGACATCGGTTCGGTAAGCGATCACGGCCGGCAGGTAACCGACGATCGAGGCCAAACAGACGAGGCCGGGCACCAGGACGAGTTCCGCCCATTGAAAATGGAGCGCCGAAACGGAAATCCCGGTCGCGCTCGAAATGAGCGGCCCGAACACGAACATCAGCGTATGCCCGATCAGGACCCCGAACGCTCCGCCGCCGAGGGAAAGGAGGATCGACTCCAGCAGAATGATCGACATTACCGTCGTCCGACGTGCACCGAGCGCCCGCATAATCGCGATCTCCTGTCGCCGTTCGTTCATCGAATTGTAAATGCTGACCATCATCCCGATTCCGGCGACGATAATGACAAGAGCGGCAAGAATCAGGAGAACGATTTGAATATTGCCGATGATTTTCTCGAAAAGAAACGCGATGATCTCCGTCGGCCGTACCGCCTGGGCGTTGAGGTCGGCGTCAATTCGTTCCGGCAGGGCCATCACATTGGGATCGTAAACCGCTTTCGTCGTCGAGTGACCGCCGATCACGCTTTCCTCGCGCCCGAAAATATCCTTTGTCGTCGAGGTCTTCGTCCGTTCTTCCTTCGTCAGTACCAAAACGGCCGAAACCTCTTTCGGGGCCGAATGATCGTGTTCGTGCGCGTGCTTCCCGGGTTCGGTTTTGACTTCGGCCGCATGATCGTGGGCTTCGGCGTGATCGTGGTCGTGATCATGCTCTGCCACATGGGCCTCGGATTCGTTTTTCAGTTCGGCCGCGTGATCGTGCGGCTCCGCATGATCATGGTCGTGATCGTCCGCCGGTTCCTGCGAATCGGCGACGGCCGGTTTCGGCGTCTTCAGCCGATAACTCTCGTCGAGAACCGATTCCTGTCCGGCATGCATGTCGTAAAACCCTTCGATATTGATAAAAAGGGCCTGGTCGTTCGGCGTACCGGTCGGATTGAGAATCCCGACGACATGGTATTCGGCCTGGTGTTCGGCGTCGGCGTCCTTCCCGTGCATCGTTTTGAACTTATCGCCGACCTTGAGTCCGTTCTTTTGGGCGGCCGCGTATCCGACGACGGCATCGAAGTAATCACCGTCGGAAAAATTTTTCCCTTTCCAAAACGTGTATTTCCGACCGTCGCGATATTCGAGTTTGTTGAAGAAATCGCTGGTCGTCGCGACGACGGGCATGCCGCGATAATGCTCCCCGAGGGCAAGCGGAATCGCCGTTTCGACGACGTTGCGGTATCGGCCGGAGCGAAGTTCCGTGCAGTATTCGTAAGGAATTTTCCCGATCGGTTCCCGTTGGTAAAAGACGGTGCTGATCACCAGTTCGAGGGCGCTTCCCTTGGGGCCGACGATCAGGTCGTACCCTTGGGCGCTGCGACGGAACGATTGATCGAGAACGCCGTAAATGACGATCACGGTTACGATCAACGCGACGCCGAGCGACATCGAAAACGCGGTCAAACTCGAAGCCAGTGCACGATGCTGAATGCTGCGCCAAGCGATTTTCCAAAGACTCATAATTAACAGAAAATTAAAAATTAAGAATTATGAATTAAGAATGATAAGAAATAATGAATGTCGCTTTTCCTCGATCGGAAATCAGCTCGATGCCGCGGCGACGGGTTGGTTGCGTTGTTCGACGACGAGGTTGATTTCGGCGAGCTTGTCGACCCGGGCGAATTGCTTGGCGACTTCCGGAGCATGGGTCACCAAAATCAAGGCGACCTCTTCGGCCTTGCAGGTTTCCCGAAGCATGTCGATCACCTGCTGTTGGTTGCCGACGTCGACGTTGGCCGTCGGCTCATCGGCGAGAACCAATTTCGGCTTGTTGGCCAGAGCCCGGGCGACGCTGACCCGCTGTTGCTCGCCGACGGAAAGCTGGGCCGGTTTGTGGTGCATGCGGTGTCCGAGGCCGACCCGTTCCAAAAGATCGCGGGCACGGTTTTTTTCCTGGTGTTTTCCGGCGAACGTCATTCCCAGGAGCACGTTTTCCAATGCGGAAAAACCGGGGAGCAAATTGAATGTCTGAAAGACGTAGCCGATCCGCCGAGCTCGGAAAACGTCCCGTTCCGCTTCGCTCAGGAGGGGGGTATCCCAGCCGTCGATCAGGACGTGGCCCGAACTCGGCCGGAGAATGCCGGCAATAATGTGCAACAGCGTCGTCTTTCCGCAGCCGCTGGCCCCGACGATCACGACTTCTTCGCCGGCTCCGAGCGACCATTCGGGGATATCGAGAATCGGCAAATCTTCGCCATCCGGCAAAAGATACGATTTTTTCAGGTTACGAAGTTCGAGCATACCGAAGTTCAAGAAATGGGATAAATCGAGAAAACAGATAGGAGAGAGCCTATTATGACCCATTCTACGAAAAAATGGTACAGCCTGTTCGCGAAAAAAAGAAAAAAATCGAAATTCGATTTTCGGCGTTGAAATTTAAAAAGAGCCGCATGTGTAGTGGTGCTTCCGGTTTGGTATTTCCCTTATCCTTGGACCGCAGGCTTCCAGCCTGCAACGGAGGCAGCAGGCTGGAAGCCTGCGGTCCAAGGGAAATTCAAAACAGAAAGATCACGCCAAAAACACCAGTAGTCGGTACTCCGACGTAACTGCGGACCTTGTACACGGCACGGCTCCTGCTGCTTCAAGCCTTGTACAAGGTCCGCAAGTTGCGCTGCGCTACACATGCGGCTCTTTTTTATAGCCTTCCGCTACCGTTTCGATTGGATTGCCCAGTCGATATTCTCCTCGATCCAGCCGTTGAGTTCTTCCCAATCGACGGCGGGAAGCTGGGAAATGTCCGGACGGAGCGAACGGGCGCCCCGGATAAAGACATGCACGATCTCATCGGTCGGTTTTTCCGTATTCCAATGAATCAGGACCCGAACGCATTTTTCCAGTGCTCCCGGCACGTCCATTTCGTGACCGCACATAAGCGCGACATTGCTCCAACCGAGCTGCCGGGCCGCGAGGGCGGGGAACTCCGCATTCAAATCCCGCGTCGTACTGAAAATCACGCTCCCGATTTCTTCGGGCTTCAGATCGTTGGCCCGGATGATCAGCGCAAGCAACTCCCGCGCTCCCTTGAGAATCGCGGCACTGGTGTTCTCTTCGACGGTTGTCGCCCCCCGGACGCCTCGGCAATACATTGATATTCTTCTCGTGTAAAGTCTTTACTATGAGGTTTGTAGCAAAAAAAAGAGCCGCATGTGTAGTCGGTACTCCGACATAACTTGCGGACCTTGTACAAGGTCCGCAAGTTACGCTGCGCTACACTTGCGGCTCTTTATATTTTTACCCGATCTAACAAAGATCGATTTTCCGAGTTCATGCTAATCGAGGAAACCGACCAGATCCTGGCTTCGGTTCGGCTGTTGCAGCTTGCGAACCGCCTTCGCCTCGATTTGACGAATACGCTCCCGGGTTACCTTAAAGATATGCCCGACCTCTTCCAAGGTGTAACTGTAACCGTCGCCGAGACCGTAACGCAATTTGATGATCTCCCGTTCCCGGTAACTCAACGTCTTGAGGACCTTCGTGATCCGGTTCCGCAACATCTCCTGCGTCGCCCCGATCGCCGGGTTTTCGGCCGTGCCGTCCGGCAGCAAATCGCCGAAATGACTGTCTTCGCTGTTGCCGACCGGACGGTCGAGCGAAATCGGGAAACGGTTCATCGCCAAAATCCGCCGCGTTTCGTCGATGCAGGAATTCGCGGCCTGGGCCGTTTCCTCGACCGTCGGTTCGCGACCGTATTCCTGCAACAGCTTGCGGGAAACGTTTCGCATTTTCGACATCGTTTCGACCATGTGCACGGGAATCCGGATCGTCCGGCTTTGGTCGGCGACCGCCCGAGTGATCGCCTGGCGGATCCACCAGGTCGCGTAGGTGCAGAACTTGAATCCGCGTCGGTACTCGAACTTGTCGACCGCCCGCATCAGCCCGGCGTTCCCTTCTTGGATCAGATCAAGGAAGCTCAAACCGCGGTTGCGGTACTTTTTCGCGATCGAAACGACCAGACGCAGGTTCCCTTCGGACAGCCCGCGCTTCGCTTCCTGGTATTTCGCGAAGAGTTCCTTGACGTATTTGACCCGGTTGCGCAAGCTGGTCGGCGATTCCTGGACGAGTTGCAGGATGTTCCGGTATTCGGTGATCCAAAGTTCCCGTTCGTAATCGGGCCGACCGCTCGATTTGTGTTCGTGAATCCGCTCTTTCAATTCGTCGACCCGTTGGCTGAATTCTTCCAGCGTCGTGATCATCGTCTCGATCCGTTGGGTTCTCAGACCGAGTTCTTCGATCAGGCGGACCGCCCGACGTCGGGAGCGGCCCAATCGAGCCCAGGCGGCTCTTCGCGCGGCGTTCGAATACGATTTGCTCGTCGCGACATGATAATCGTGGCGATTTCGGCGTACCATCAGTTCGAGCGTCTTGAGATTATGCGGGAAACGTCCCATGATCTGCTGCTTTTCAAGACTGTCGGAAACCGAAACCTGCACGGTTCGGTCGAAAGGCAGCTCATTGTGATGAACCCGGCGCAGAGTCCGGACGGCATGTTGCAGAACGTAATCGCATTCCAGCAATTTGGCGCGGAATTTCCGTCGCGTGATTTCAATCTGCATCGCGAGGGAAATTTCTCTTTGTCGCGTCAAAAGCGGGATTTCTCCCATTTGTGTCAGATACATCCGAACGGGATCGTCGGACCAGGTCTCCAACACGTCGAATTTCAACAGCTCATCTTCCAGCGGATCAGCCTCTTCTTCCTCATCGGCAAGCAGACCGTCAACGGCCTCCTCCTCGTCCAATTCGATTGCGTCATCCTCCTCCTCATCCGCCTGCCCCAGGGCAAGTTCTTCCTCTTCGCTGGAAAGTGAATCATCAAAATCGTCCAACAAGGTTTCAGAGTCGTACAAAATTTGGCTCCTATGTATAATGAGTGTATGTGATGTATTGAATGTTGTTGATTGACTTGCCGTTTCGCCAAAGTTTCCGCTTTGACCGAAAAAGGCGTTCCGGCTCGGGGGCTCTCGAAAATACAAGAATAGCTGATTTCTCGGGCGTCTTCGCCGAAATCTTTCTCTAAAGAGAAAATAATTCCGGCGACACGGCATTACAATCAATATCTCAAGGCCTCGACCTAGCAATCCCGCCTTTTGTTTTTCCCGCCAAGAGTCTTTTTCTTTAACTGAACGGAAAACATCAACAAAAAATGGGAAATCAATAGGGGAAAGTCCTATCATGCGGAAGTTGCCGTCCGTCGCTAAAACCTTTGACGGTTTCTTCCGATTCGTTCTATCATTACGGTACCAAGCCGCGGTATATCGTTATTCGATTTGCCGAAAACCGGTTCTAACATTTCAATGAGAACTGTTGTTAACGGAAATCATCACGATAATTGTATACTCTCGGACTTTTCAGGATCGTCACTTCAATAAAATATGAATGTCCTGAAAAATCGAACAACAAGTGCGATCCTTTCTTTTTTGAAAAAAACTAAGCAGTGCTTACAAATCTCTTACGAAATATCGCAACAGAATGTTCTTGCGAAAACCTGTAAAAACAACAGTCTTTTCGCGAAAAAACGGAGCACTGGGGGGGCAAGCGAAATACAACGCCAAAAAGGCTATTTTTTCTCTTCTTGTTTCAAAAACCGGCGACAGGGGACATTTACGGTTCAATGGTTTATTCCGTCAAATGATTGAAAAATCTCGCATCTTTCGTTTGGGATGTCGAAAACGGAACAAGAACAATCATCGCAAGATAAAGCCCGAAGCGGTTAGAGAAGCAAGTCAGCGCACCACAAAACGTAGGACCACGAAGGCACCATTCGGCAATGCGCAAATCAATGCAGGTGTTGTACCCGACTCCGAAGAGTTGTCTACAGAAAAAAGTGGGGGGAAAAAATCGTGAAGCGAACTTACGTTTTCCGTTAGACCCCGATTTGGGCTTTACTGAGCAATCTGAAGTCGTTGAAACGACCGAGCCAACACCACGACAATATATTTTACCGCATTCCCGGGAAAAATCCAGTTAAAAACCGAAATATATTTGTAAATTTTTCGATATTCTCGAAACTTTGGCTCAAGAAGGCGGAACTCCCTCTGCCATCAATACAGTATCGGCACACCAAAACGCGGTTTGCCGAAGACGAAGTCTGTTGTGTATACCGGTTATTCCATGTAAAATCATTGTAACCGGGATATTCTTCGACGCAAAAAGGAGAATTCCCTTGAAAAACACCGCTCCTTGCCCCAAAAATGCTACAGTTGTAGGGCCGCTCCCATTTCACGTTTTCTACGGATACTAGCCCCAAGCGTCAGCGCGGGGTGATATATTGGCGGCTTAGCAGCTTTGAAAAACAGTCTTCGAAGCCGCTGACCGCTAAACTGCATCACCCCGCGCTCACGCTTGGGGCTAGTACATACCATTTCGATAATTTTCGTTCAAACAGATCATTACGACTTATAATACGATGATTTTCGTCGAGCCGCTTTCTTCTCCTCAAACGCTCAATGCCCGGCAGCTGCAAATCGCCCGGGAAGCGCTCCAAATCGACGGCCGGCTCCAAAGCGTAACCGCCTCGCTCGGAGTCAAGGCCGAGGAAGAGGCTTTTCGGCTGCTGGCCCGTTCGTTCGGAATGCGGCTGATCGATCTCGCCAAAAGCGAAGTCGACGGCGGGGCGATGCTCGAAAAGTTCCCAATCAAAATGATACACCGATACGGCATCTTCCCGGTCGGCTACGATCCGGACGGAGCGATGGTCGTCGCGACCGGAAACCCGTTCGAACTGCACGTGATCGACACGATTTCGGCCGCGCTCGGCGTCCCGGTCTCTCCGGTTGTCGCGATTCCTTCCGAATTGGCCAAACTGATCAAATCGCATTTGGGGGTCGGGGCCGAGACGATCGAGGGGCTTTTGGCCCAATCGGCGGAGGAAGAAGGGGTCGAAGTGCTCGACGAACTCGAATGGGACCAATCCGGGGATGCGCAAATGGCTCAGGAAGCCTCGGTCGTCAGGTTGGTCAACGACATCCTTTCCGAAGCGGTCAACGGCGGAGCGAGCGACATTCACATCGAAGCCCAGGAGTCCGGAATGCGGGTCCGGTACCGGATCGACGGCGTGCTGCAAACCCAGCCGATGCCGCCGGAAATCAACCGCTTTCAATCCGCGATCGTCAGCCGCCTCAAAATCATGTCCCGGCTCAACATCGCCGAAAAACGGGTCCCGCAGGACGGACGGATCAAGCTGAAGGTCAGCGGCCGGGAAATCGACATACGGCTCTCGATCATCCCGATGCTGCACGGGGAAGGGATCGTGATGCGTGTTCTCGACAAAGATCGAATGAACTTTACGCTTAAGGGCGTCGGAATGGACGACGACATTTACCAGACGTTCGGCAAGCTGATCAAGCAGCCGCACGGAATTATTCTGGTAACCGGGCCGACCGGGAGCGGGAAGACGACGACGCTTTACAGTGCTTTGAACGAAATCAAGGACGAGGCGACGAAGATCATCACGACCGAGGACCCGATCGAATACCAGTTGGACGGCATCAACCAGATTCAAGTGCACGCGAAGGTCGGGCTCACGTTCGCGGCAAGTTTGCGGGCGATCTTGCGGCACGATCCGGACATCGTGCTGGTCGGGGAAATCCGGGATTTCGAGACGGCGGAAAACGCGATTCAAGCCTCGCTGACCGGGCACTTGGTCTTTAGCACGCTACACACGAACGACGCTTCGAGCGCGTTTACCCGGATGATCGACATGGGCGTCGAGCCGTTTTTGGTGAGCACGACGGTCGAAGGAATTATGGCCCAGCGGCTGGTGCGCCGTCTCTGCAAGCATTGCAAGGAGGTGTTTCAACCGATCCCGACGGAAATTCCGGAAGATTTCCCGTTCCAAAAAATGCTGGACGAGGGGATCGACGTCTATCGTCCGGTCGGCTGCCGGGAGTGCCGTCAAACCGGCTATTCGGGCCGGGTCGCCCTTTACGAACTGCTGGTCGCGAACGACGACATCCGTCTTTTGGCCGGGCAGCGAGCCCCGTCGAACCAGATCAAAAAGGCCGCGAGGGCAAGCGGAATGGCGACGCTCCGCGACAACGGCTGGCGCAAAGTTCTCTCGGGCGTGACCTCGATCGACGAGGTCATTCGAATGGCGAAAGAGGATTAAAAAGGAAATTCAATTCCCTGCGATCAGTTTCGCCAAGCCGATCAGGTCGTTAAGATAATCGGGCCCCAAGGTCGAGTGCACGACGACCTTTGCGCCGATCTGCTTCGCGATCTGCTCGGCCGGGGCGGGATTGAACTCCGGCTGCACGAGAATGAGCCGGACATGGGCCGCTTTTGCCTCGGCGATCCAATCGGCGAGTTCTTTCGCCTTGGGAGCTTTCCCTTCGACCTCGATTGCCTTTTGCTTCAAGCCGAATTCGTCGCAGAAATAACCGTAAGCCGGGTGCATCACGAAAATCGTTTCGCCTTTGTGCGGTTCCAGAATTTTGGCAATCTCCTTTTGCGTCCGGTCCAACTCTGCGAGGAAGCTGGCCGCGTTCTTTTCGTAAACGGCCTTTCCCGCCGGATCGAGTTCGACCAAGGCCTGCAAAATGGTCCGGGCTTGAATTTTGACGAGTCGCGGGCTGAGCCAGATATGCGGGTCCCGCCCCTCGGTCGAGGCGTGATCCGCCTCATGATCGTGTCCGTGCTCTTCGGTGGTTCCGTGCTCGCGATCGTGCTCTTCAACGATCCCATGATCGTGGTCCTGCCCGCCGGCATGGGAATGCGCGACCATTTCGCGAAGCGGGATTCCTTCCCGGGTGTCGATGATTTCCAGGTTCGGAGCGAGTGTCCGCAGCTTCGGCAGAAACGTCGATTCCGAGGGAAACCCGACACGAAAAAAGAGTCGGCATTTCGAGAGCCGTTGAATTTTATCCGGGGTCGGGATATACGTTTCCGGCTCTTTGCCGATCGGAACGAGCACTTCGACCTGAACGCGGTCGCCGCCGATCGCCTTGACGAAAAACGCTTGCGGCTCGATCGAAACGACCACAGGCAGACGGTCAGACGTTTCTTCCCCGCTCGGCTTGAGACACCCGGCGAAAAACGGGAGCAACAGCACTATGAGCATTCCGACGCCCGGTCGGAAAACCGCTTGCGTTTTAGCCGCAAAGCGCGAACTTAAAAAAGAAAGGCAGGTCGGATTACGGTGCTCCGAACAAAAAACGGGCCAAGGGGCTTCCAGAGCGAAGCGACGAAAGCCCCGAAACCGCGAGGGTTGAGCTTGAAGCTCCGGTTCAACTTTTTCGCGGAGAGGAAGAATTGTCAAAACAGTTCGTTTTCCGTCGTTAAGGGAAGATTATAGCGAGTTGTCCCGTATTCGAAGTTGGGAGGATTAAAAGATTGTTGTTGGCTTTCCTGTCGGATTTTTTGACTCAAAACCGCCGCGTCATACCAGGTAAAACTCAATTCCGGATTCGAAGCGTACCGCCCCAACACCCGGAGCGTCTCCGCCCGATTGGAATCGTTATAAAGAAAAACGTAGCGTTCCGTTCCCTTGACCAAGGCTAACACATTGATGTCTTGACTCACGGCCTTTAACCCTTCGTAATGATGCGAAACAGACTAAATGATTATACGATTCGAAAACGACCTTGTTTGCCGTTTTCCGAAATTATTCCGTTTTTATTGATAATTCGTGCGAGGCAGGCTATAGGGAGCGGTTGGAAAACGAGTCCTACAGCCTATGGTCTATAGCCTACAGCCTCATCTCTTCGTAATATCGGACACCCGCGCTTCCGGGAGCAATCGGTTCTTTCCTATTTCTTTCAAAATTCAATCAGGGAGCACACATATCCCGTTTTTTCCGGACAGGACTTAAATAATTGAAAATTGAAAATGTAATTTTTAATTCTTAATACCAGCCCCAAGCGTGAGTGTGGGGGGGTAATCACGCCTGTATCGGGCTCAATCGCCCCGCGCTCACGCTTGGGGCTAGTACCACACTTTTCGTTTAATGCGCCAAACCTACAGTCTATAGCCATAGCCTAATAAGGTCTCTGTCCTCCGTACCAGGTTTTCCAGGTTCGCTTGACGGTTTCGGATTTTCCGGCTCCGCCCCGGCTGCCAAACATTTCCCAAATATGCATCCGGCAACAGAAGCCGATAAACGCTTTCTTGTCGGTAACCGTCATCTGCCAACCGCCGACCCGTTTATCGTCTCGAAAATGAAAATCAAAGTCCGCGAGCGCTTGTGTAAAGTTCGAATCGTTGGCACTGTAATGTTTCGTCAACGACATGATCGGGACATTCGAGGGAATATTTTGCTTGGAACGTTCGGTGCGCGGCCCGTCAGGAACCAATCCCCGGGAATCGGGCCAATCTTCCGGCAAATCCGGAAACGCTTGCGGCTCAAGGGCGACTCGGCCGTTTCCAATGGGAGCTCCGGCGATCATCTGATAGTAATCCGGCATCGGCGGAACCGTGGTCTGCAAAGTCGAAGGAACCATACCGAGTTCCGCAAGCGGAATTTCTCTCCCGAACGTTCCCGTCGCCGGATCGTAGGCATAAGCTGCGATAGGAGCTCCGCCTGGTCCGAGCGAAAGGAAGATTTCTTGCCCGGTACCATTCGGATCGGGATTCGGATTCTTTATCATAATTCCGTAACCGGTCCCGGCCGGGGCCGTTGTTTGCCCTGCCGCGAACCCGGGGTTGGCGGCGGCAGTCGGCGGAAATGCGGGCGAAACCGGATTCCCCACAACCGGAGTCGAAGCCGAAGCCGATTGTTCTCTCGTCCGATGGTGATTCCAGCTCGTCAAGATCGGCGGCAAATCGGCTTCGTCAGTGCCCGCATCTGAAACGGTATAAGGGTCGGTTACATCCGGTTTTTTCGTGCGATGCATCTCGTTTTGAAGAACCTCGGTCGTCGGATTCCGGTCCAACCAGTCCGAAGTTTGTAATCCGCCCGGCATCGGCGAGGGCCGCGAGAGCCCGACTTCGCCGACATTGTCGTCGTCCAGCATCTCGGCGATTTTTCGCTTGACCGATTCGGCATTTCGCGTGTTAAGTTTGACATTGTGCATCGACTGGGGGATTTGCGCTTTTCCGCCGTAGGCAAAAAGGAGCTGCTGATCGACCGTCCCCTGCTGCAACCGCTCGTACCGCTTCGCCTGCGGATCGACAGGCTGGTAATCCGGATCATCGGGGTCAAGATTCTGACCATTGCCGTTTTGATCGTCCGGCTGGTCGTAAGCTCCTTCTGCTTCTCGCTTTAAGCGAAGGTAATGCTGCCGTTTCGCTTCGAGGAATTCCTGGTAGGTCGCTTCCCCCTCGGGATCGAGCGGGGTTTGGGTTGCCAACTGCGCTCGGGCGAGTTCCCGTTCCGCTTCGGCGACGATCGGCAGCGGAATTTCTTCTTCTTTGGTGGTTCCCCAAGGCAAACCGTAACCGGCCGGGACAGGATAAAAGTACGGATTCGCGGCGTACCATTCGACGGTCAAGCCGAGTTTCGCCGGGTAATAAGCGTCGTAATCATTGACCCGACCGATCACGACGGCTTCAACGCCGAGAATTTTAGCCAAAAGCCGGACATCGTCGGCATTTGTAATGGTATTGAAGCCGGATTCGGCCATTTTTTCTTCAACGGCGCGAACGGAAAGAACATCGAAACCGGGAATTTTTTGGAGCTCCTCGGCATAAAGACGGGCGATTTCGGAGCCGTTGACGTTCGGATTATCGGTTTTGTTGAGAAATGGCAGAACGGCGACGGTTTTGAGTTGCGGAAAAGGGTTTTCCATAACCGGTTTAAAACGAGTCACCGGCATGATTTCGCAACCGGAAACCGTGCTTAAGATCAGCAAACCAATGATAATAATGTTGAAAAAACGCATTCGACAAAGACGTTGCATATCAAATGATCGATACATTTGTCTTTATCGGCAAAGTCCGCTCTATTTCTCCAATTTAAATTAAGAATTTTGACGTATTTTGATTCACTAATCAAAAATCGAAGAAAAAAACAACGAGCCGGGGGCTGTGCCCCCGACTGATCACCATTCGAGTTGAGTTAGCGTCGCAATATGTTTGAGTTCGCGGTACAGTCGGGACCGCAGGTCCCGGCTCGTATCTTCTATCTCTTCCCATAAAACGCTTCAGTATACATCTGCTTGATCTCGCGAATCAGCGGATACCGCGGGTTCGAGCCGGTACATTGATCGTCGAACGCTTCCTCGGCCAGCTCGTCGAGTTCGGCGAGGAACCGTTTCTCCTCGACCCCGGCCCCTTGGATCGTCGCCGGAATTTCCAACTTCTCGCAAAGCTGCCGGAGTGCCTTAATCAGGTGCTCGACCATCTCTTCGTTACTCGCGTAGGGGGTGTCCGCGCCCAGCCCGACGTACCGGGCCATTCTCGCGTACCGGCTCGTCGCGTCCGGGTAACCGTACTGCGGGAACGCCGCCTGCTTGCGCGGGGCCTCCGTCGCGTTGAAGCGGATCACATGTTCGATCAGCAGCGCGTTCGCCAACCCGTGCGGCAAATGGTACGCGGCCCCGAGTTTGTGGGCCATCGAATGACAGACCCCCAAAAACGCGTTCGCGAACGACATTCCGGCCATCGTCGCGGCATTGTGCACCTTTTCCCGCGCCTTGGGATCCTTCGAACCGTTCATGTAAGAGCTTGGCAGGTATTTGAATAAAATCCGCGCCGATTCCAGCGCCAACGCGTTCGTGTAATCGGTCGCACTCACCGAGACGATCGCTTCCAAAGCATGAACCAACGCGTCGATCCCGCCGTAGGCGGTCAGCCGCTTCGGCATGTTCATTACGAAATCCGGGTCGATAATCGCGATGTTCGGCGTCAATTCGTAATCGGCGATCGGGTACTTCTGTCCCGTCGTGTCGTCCGTTACCACCGCGAACGGCGTTACTTCGCTCCCGGTCCCCGAAGTCGTCGGGATCGCGACCATCTTCGCCTTGATTCCGAGTTTCGGGAATTTGTAAACCCGCTTCTCGATGTCCATAAACCGCAGGGCGACGTCGTCGAATTGCACGTCCGGATGTTCGTACATGAGCCACATGATTTTGGCCGCGTCCATCGGCGAGCCGCCGCCGACCGCGATAATCACGTCCGGATTGAACACGTTCATCCGTTCGACCCCGCGTTTGACCGTTGTCAAATCGGGATCCGGCAACACCTCGAAAAAGACCTCCGATTCGATGTTCAGCCCTTCGAGCACGTTCGTCACCTGATCGGCGACGCCAAGGTTGAACAGCGGCGCATCGGTTACGACGAACGCCCGCTTGCAACCGTTCAGATCGGACAACGCGAGAGGCAGGCAGCCCGATTTGAAATAAATTTTTGGCGGCACACGGAACCAGAGCATGTTTTCGCGCCGCTCGGAAATCGTCTTCACGTTCATCAAATGCTTGACGCCGACGTTTTCGCTCACGCTGTTGCCCCCCCAGCTGCCGCAGCCGAGCGTCAACGACGGCTCCAGCCGGAAGTTGTACAAATCGCCGATCGCCCCGTGCGAGGACGGCTGGTTGATGAGCACTCGCCCGGTCGTCGCCAGGTTGCCGAATTGCACGATCCGATTCGTGTTTTGCGGATCGGTGTACAAAACCGCGGTGTGTCCCATCCCGGCAAAGCTGATGAGCGCTTCCGCCTTTTGCGTCGCCTCCTCGAAATCTTTCGCCCAATACATCGCGAGGACCGGCGAGAGCTTTTCGAAAGAGAGCGGCTCGGTTCCCCCGATGTCGATGATTTCGGCGAGCAGAATTTTCGTCTCTTCCGGAACGTTGAATCCGGCGTTTTTCGCGATCGTGTGCGCGGATTGACCGACGATCGCGGCATTGATTTTCCCGTCCTTCAAAATGTAGCCCCGGAGTTTGTCCCGTTCCTCGTCGTTGACCAAATGGGCTCCCCGCAAAACGAACTCGTTACGGACCTCTTCGTACACGTCCTTGACGACGATCACTGATTGCTCGGACGCGCAGATCATCCCGTTGTCGAACGTCTTGCTAAGCAGGATCGAATTGACGGCGATCTTGACGTCGGCCGTTTCGTCGATGATCGCCGGGGTGTTCCCCGCCCCGACGCCGATTGCTGGCTTCCCGGACGAATACGCGGCGACAACCATTCCCGGTCCGCCGGTCGCGAGAATCAGGTTGATGTCTTTGTGCGACATCAGATTTTTGGAAAGCTCGACCGTCGGCTCGTCGATCCAATCGATGATTCCTTCCGGCGCCCCGGCCGCAACGGCCGCATCGAGCATCAACTTCGCGGCCTTGACGGTGCATTTTCTCGCCCTCGGATGCGGGGAAAAGATAATGCCGTTGCGGGTCTTGAGTGCGAGCAGCGCCTTGAAAATCGTCGTCGAGGTCGGATTCGTCGTCGGGATCACTCCGGCGACGATCCCGAGCGGTTCGGCGATCTTCCGGATGCCGAACTGCGTGTCGTTTTCGATTTCTCCGCACGTTTTCGTGTCTTTGAATTTGTTGTAAATGTATTCCGAAGCGAAGTGATTTTTGATCACCTTGTCTTCGATGATCCCCATGCCGGTTTCTTCGACGGCCAGTTTCGCGAGCGGAATCCGTTGGGCGGCCGCCGCCATTGCCGCGGCGCGGAAAATTTTGTCGACCTGCTCCTGCGTGTAGGTCGCATAAACCTTTTGGGCCGTCTTAACCCGCTCGACCATCGCGTTGAGCTGTTCGAGATTGGTGATCGGCGTCCGCTCATGTCCGGTTTTCGGAGGCTCGCCCGCCCCGACAGCCGTTTTGGGGTCGGCGACCGCCGCGCCTTTTTCCGCCGGATTTTGCGCAGCGATATTCTCCGGTTTTTTTTTGGCTTGTTCGGCAGCTTCAGTATTAATACGTGCTTTAGTCATGTTTATACTCTTCCTTTCTGTTGCAGGGCGGTTATTCGATAATGATTTATCGATTTATTTCAAAAAAATTTGTTTTCTACACATTGAGCCGGTACCCCGGCGTTTCCTATCTTCTGATTTTCAATAGGACCAGCATACCGACCATTTATTATCGATATTTTTTTATTGATTAAGATAAGTCTACACCACTCTCACAGTAAGTCAAGTCTGTGATAAGAAAATTTTGAAAATTGTGAGTTTTCTATTCGCCCCAAGAGGCCGGGTCGATCGTCTGCACTACGAAATTGCGGGAATGACCGCCGACCGGTTCTTCCTCAAGCGGCACCGGATTCGGCGTAAAACCGATCAAAATAAAGGCGAGCGTCAGAATTCCGAGCAGCCGGCGGAAAAAACCGATCGGGACCGAATCGTCCTGAGTCGGCGGATGCTGCGTTCCCATAAACGCGAGAAGAAACAGCATGAGCGTCCAAACCCAAAGCTGAAATACGCAAATCAACAAGATCAAAAGATAGAAAAACAACGTCGAATACGCCCCCGCTTTTTTGCCGAACAAACCGTAAAAGACGTGCCCGCCGTCGAGTTGACCGATCGGCAGCAAATTGAGCGACGTCAAAAACAATCCGACCCAACCGGCGAACGCGAAGGGGTGGTTGTATAGCATCGTTCCCGAAGGGAGGGAGCCGAATTGCCAGGAAACCAACCACTGAAAAAGGAGCGGATTTCCAAAAGACGGAATCGTCGGATCGTAAATTTTCGGGCCGATGTGGGAATACAAAATTCCGTAATAACAGAAGAATAGCGTCGGAATCAAACCGGCGAGCGGTCCGGAAATCCCGATGTCGAAAAGCGCCTTCATGTTGGGAATCCGGCCGTCCATTCGAATGATCGCCCCCATCGTCCCGAACGGGCCGATCGGCATTGGAATGAAAAAGGGGAGACTGGAACGGACCCGATACCGAAGCGTTTGGAGGAAGTGTCCCATTTCATGACATGTCAAAATCGTCATGATTGCGAAAGAAAACAGCAGCCCATCGGTTCCGAATTGATAAAACCCGGCAAGAGAGGTCGTCAACCAGGTCAACACATAAAGAATCAGCGGCGTTCGCCAATAGCTGGTCCGTTCCTGTTTCGCCCGCAACCGCATTTCGTTTCGGGCGGCCTGGGCCAAAAATTCCTGGTTCCAAAATTGCGGCGGCAAGAACGGCGGCATCGGATGCGAACCGCCGGGACCCGCGGTACCCTGTTGTCCGCCCGAGGCGGCGGAGTGAGGACCGAAGCCCGCTCCGAAGTCGCCCAATGTTCCGCTCCCTTGGGTGAAACCGTTCGGACCGTAAACCGCGTAGGAAAAATAGCCCAACGGAGGATTTTCGTTCGAGCCCACCGCCTGGGCCGGATAAGGGGACGGATTGTCGGAAGCCGAAGGCGGGGAAGCGGTTGGGTTCGCGTTCTCCGAAACCGGGACGATACTTTCGGGAGCAAGATCGATAATCTCTCCCGGTTGCGGTGTTTCGTCGGTTGAATGGGACATATTCGCTCGGCAATGATTGTGGGCGGTTTGCTTCGCCGCACGTTTAAAATAGTGGCGCAAAAAAGAGCCGCATGTGCAGTCGGTACTCCGACGTAACTTGCGGACCTTGTGTACACGGCCTGCATGTTGCGGGCTCAACGTTTTTCGCGAAGGCTGCCAAGCTCCGCGGGAACGATCGGCAAATTCTCGGGGTCGACCGTTTGACGATCATATCGGGCGGCGGATTTCGCGGCCTTTTCCCGGGCTTCGTACGTTCGCAGCACCTCTTTCGCGGCGGCACAAGCGCAGCGCCGTTGGCGACGCCTGCCGAACCAGACCCCGAGCATGATTCCGACGCCGAAAAGGCAAAACATGAAAACGCTCGCGAGAGCGGTAAGCAGGAATGGGAGCATGGGAACAAAAGGCAATTCGAAAGGAACGACCGACAACCGGATAACGAAGCAAACCTCACCTTTAATTTTACACGAAAGAATGCAAATCGCAAAGGACCGGAAAATTCCGGGTTTCCGAAACGATTTTTTCGTCTCCGGTTTTCGCAATTGCCAAAAACAATCCCCACCCTTATACTGATAAGCAAAATAGGTAAGCGTTCACGAACTTATGGACCGCAGGCATCTTGCCTGCATCTGGGGTCGCAGGCTTCCAGCCTGCGAGTCTTGGGTTTTCGGATACAAAAAAGTCGGAGAGCCCAATTTGCAGGCTGGAAGCCTGCGGTCCAAGGAAAACCGTGAACGGTTACCAAAATAGCATTACCTTCCGCTCCAACTCACATTTTATCGACAAAACCCAACATGTCCAAAATATTCCTCCTTACGATGGTTGTTTGCGTTTTCGCCTCGCTTCTTGGAACGGCTACAGCCGCGGAAAACGGCGGGCCCTTACGCGATTTTATGAACGATTACCAGCGGGATGTTGCCCGGCTTGCGACGGCGGCCAACCTCGCGGCTTGGAACGCTTACACTCAAGGGGGCGAAGCCGCGTTTGCCGAAGCGGCCGAAAAATCGCTTGAACTTTCGAAGTATCACAGCGATTCGGGCCGGTACGCGAAACTCAAAACGCTTTTGGACGAAGCCAAGGATCTGACGCCGCTCGAACGTCGCTCGGCAGAAAAAGCGCTCCTCGCGTTCGAGCAGAATCAATTGCCGCCCGATCTGCTCGAAACCCTGACGAACAAGTCGTCCGAAATCGAACAGATTTTCCAAACTTTTCGCGGCAAGCTCGACGGCCAAGAATATTCCAACAACGCATTGCTCGAAATGTTGGAAAAGGAAACCGATTCGGCGAAGCGGCAAAAAATCTGGGAATCGCTCAAACAGGTCGGCGAAGAGGTCGCCCCGAAGTTGATCGAATTGGCCAAGGTCCGCAACGAGGCGGCGAAGCGGCTCGGATACGACAATTATTGGCTGATGCAGGTTCGTTTTCAGGAACATTCGCCCGAAATGCTGCTCGAAGTGTTCGGGGAGCTGGACCGGACGACCCGACCGTTGTTCCTCGAAATGAAAAAAGAAATGGACGCCGAGCTGTGCGAGAAATTCGGCGTTGAAAAAATCATGCCTTGGCATTACGACAACCCATTTTTCCAACAGGCACCGCCGTCGAAAGAGATCGACCCGAACGTTTTTTACAAGGACAAGACAAAGGAAGAGATTCTCGCCGCCGCCGTCCGGTATTACGACGACATCGGTCTGCCGACCGAAGCGGTGCTGAAGCGGAGCGATTTGTACGAGCGGGATAACAAGAACCAACACGCGTTCAGTTTCGACATCGACGCGAGCGGCGACGTCCGGATTCTCTGCAACATCAAGCCGACCGTCGAATGGGAGGATACGGTCCTGCACGAACTGGGACACGCCGTTTATTCGTATAACAACGACATGTCGTTGCCTTATAATTTGCGGGATGCGGCCCACATTTTTACGACCGAGGGAATCGCGATGTTTTTCGGGGCGAAGGCCCGGACGCCGGATTGGTTGGTCGATTACGCCGGGACCGAGACCGCGAAAGCGAAAGCCGCGTCCGAAGCGCTCGGCCGGCAGCGTCGGAAAGAGCAGCTGATCTTTTCCCGCTGGACGCTCGTGATGCTGCATTTCGAGAAAGCGCTTTACGAGAATCCCGAAGCCGACCTCAACGCCCTTTGGTGGGACACGGTCGAGAAATATCAGGCGATGCCGCGACCGGAAAACCGTAACAAGGCCGATTGGGCTTCGAAGCCGCATTTCGTCGTCGCCCCGGTCTATTACCACAACTACCAGTTGGGAGAGCTTTTCGCGGCCCAGCTTCGCAAATCGCTCGGACCGCTCGCTAACGACCGCAGCCCGAAATTGGGGGACCGGCTCAAGAAAACGGTCTTTTTCCCGTGCGCTTCGCTTCCTTGGGAAGAGTTCGTCCGAGACGCAACCGGCGAGCCGCTCTCGGCCAGTGCTTTCGCGAGCGAGTTAAAATAAGAACCGGGCGTCCAACCTTCGTTTAGCCGAGCGGCGCAGACGCCGACGACCGACCGGGCGACATACGGCTTGCGTGCCGGCCGAAGACCAGAAAAAGGTATCAGGAGCCTTTTCCGCGGACGCGGTTTATTGTTTTGTTTTTTCGTTCGTTTATAACCTGGTGAAGGAACAAAAACTCTGACAGAAAATGAAATGTGAAGCATTGACAATCAGCGAGTATTTTCACAATCTCGGCCCGCTTCTCGAAGACTGGACTCTTCCGGCCTATCCGATTGCGGAGCGTGTTTCGTACACATGCCCCTTTGATCGCGTGATCGTTTCGCCGGATAGAAAATATGCCTTCCTGTATCAAGCCCTCGGAACAAAAGGGGTGATTCTTCGAAAGGACGGTAAAGTTTTCCGGGAAATGAATCGTTCGTTTTATCACTCTAAGGTCTACGAATATCCCGCCGTTTTCTGGAAACGAAAAGATGGAAAGACCTATCTGATTCACTGTCCGCAGGAATACAATCGACTCGAAATCCAGAATGTCGAAACAGGAGAGATTCTAAGCGACATTCCCGGCAGAAAACCGGAGGATGCTTTTCATTCCCGCCTTTTGATCGGTCCCGACAACCGAACTCTGCTCAGCCGTGGTTGGTATTGGCATCCTTGGGATTTCGTCGAAGCGTTCGATCTGGAAGAGTGTTGCAAAAATCCAAAATTACTCGACCGTTCGACATGGACGCCGAAAGTTCAAAAGGAAATTCATGGTGCAAGCTTTATCGATGCCAACCATGTTTTGCTCGGTTTCTCTCTCGAATCAAGTGAAACGGGAGAAGAAACCCCAGAAGAGCTTCTCAGCTTGTGGAGGATCGCCGTTTGGAATATCCGGACAAATACTGTTTCCGAACCGCTTCCGACCGGAGTTGAAGTCGGCTCGCACCTGATCGCAATAAACGAAAACTTCGCGTGGGATTTGTGCGGCTATCCGAAAATCATCGACATCAAGACGGGCCGTGTCACGGATTCCTGTGAAATCAACTCTGGAAACCAACGGTCATCGATCATTTGGCATAAAGAGAACATTCCCCGAATCGCTTACAACACATCGACAAAACAAATCGCAATCGGCAGGGGAGAGAGCATCGATATCTTGACGCCGGATTATGAAAGGTGAAAAAAAGGCGTCAAGAACGTTTGGTCGGTTTTTTCGCTTTGTGCCCCGTCAATCCGGCCAAAAGTAATCTTGCCTGACGAATTGCGGATGCTACAATCGCGACATGAAATTTTGAGAAAGCGGCGGCGCGAAACCCGTTTAGCCGGGCGGCGCAGACGCCGGTGTCCGGGGCTGCCGTAACTTTGGGGTCGCGATTTCAAAATCCCCGTGTTTTCCAGCGTTAACGCTAAAGGGTAGCCGCAAGTTACTCCGGCGTCTGCGCCGCTCGGCTAAACCGGGTATGTCGCCTCACCCGCTCAAATCGAGCGTGTTGCCGGCCTGATGGGTCGGGTCGATCGATTTGTCCCGCGGCTTCTCGTCTTTCTCCGGATTGTTCATTTGCCAGACCCAGGCCTGCCGACCGTCGCCGTCCCGATCCCGGGAGAATTCGGCCTCATCGTCGTTCGAGCCGACCCCTTCGGCCTTGCCTGCCTTTTCCTTGCTCTCGACCGTACGATCGTGGGAAGAGGCATCTTGGCCTGCCCGCTCTGCCGCACCTTGCCGCTGGGCGAGCGAAGAACTCGCGAGGCTCCCGGCAACCGCCGTTCCAAAATTGCTGATACTCATCGTATGCCCCTCTCAAAGGAAAAAGGAGTGATACTACAACCGTTTGGTGCTCAACAGCAGCCCGGAGTGTAAACGACGGGTTGAAACAACAGACCGCAAAACCGGGCGCTCACGCTTCCGGCTGCTGTTTTTCGAGGTATGAAATATATCTGAAAAGGCTTCCGACGGACGGATTTCCGGAAAAGCCTTATTTTTCAACGAGAGGAACGGCGATACAAGCCAGGTCGCTGGAGCGGGTGTAGGCGTAACTCGTAACGTAGGTCTCGATCGTCCGGATCAATTTTCCGTTGCGGTCGTATTCCCAGGACTGCTCGTTTTTCAGCGATCCCGGGATCCGTTGAGAGCAATTGGCGAGCGTGATCGTCGTCCCCTCCGTGTTTTTCTTGACCGTTCGAACCTGGTACGCTCCGAAAAGAATGCCCCGGAGCGTAAAAGCCGGCGGGTAAAGGACACTCGCGACCGTATGAGACAAAACCTTCTCCTCCGGCTGCTCGGCCGTCGGGACGGTTGTTTTGATCGTCTCCGTACGCAAGACGAAAGGGGCGATGGTCGTGTTGTACCAAACGGTCGTCTTGCGTTTCCATTGCGGGGTGGTTTGCTCATAGGAGCGGAGTTCGCAAGTAAAAACCTTGCCGCCGACCGTTAATTTGGCCGTCGGCAGAACGGAAACGAGGACTCCTTCGGCAAGCGGCTGTTGGAAATAATCGTATTTTTTGGTTTGAGGGTCGCCGAAAACCAGTTTTCCGTTCATTTCAACGGCGATGCTTTGTTTCAAGGCGACGGCCTCGGGATCGACGGAATCGACGATCGTTTTCGATTCGCTGACGCTTCGGGTCGATTTGTCTTCCTGGAACGAGGTCGTAATGATTCGGCTTTGCACCCATGTCCCCGCCTGATACGTTCCCCAAGGGCTTTCGTTGGCGGTTAATCTCGAAACCGGAGCAACGGCCGGGGGGAAGGTTTCGGGATTTTCCAGGGAGCCGGCATTGTTCGAATCGGAGGCGAGAATATTTTTATTTTTCCGCGAGGCCAGCAAAAGCGGGGGTTTCGCGGAATTTTTGAACGCCGGATTCGTCGAGACCGCTTCCGTTCTCTGCCCGCGGACCAGAGGTAAATCCAGTACCAAACCGTTGCAGAACAACAGAAAAGCCAATCCCAAAACCGGAGGGTAAAAACGTAGAAAAGATTTCATCAATAGAATTCTAGGTCGGAAAGGCGATCGCCAAGTACGTATTTTAGCATTTTTACCAAAAAAACGAACCCAAGACGAGCGAAAATCCCTCGTTTTTCCTGTAATCGTTACAGTTGGAAAACAAGGATTCGCGTATTGCCCACTTGGTTTATATCAGAATGTTGTCAAAACTGCAAGATTATTCCGATTTTTCGGAAAAAAACGAGGGCGGCAAGATAGGGAGAACAGGACAAATGCCGAGAGTTTGTCGCAGTCGTTGTCGTTTTGCAGATTTTAGATCAAATTTGAATTGGTCTGGAGTGTTTCGCTCCCGTTGGGCGCTACATTATGCAAATAATCACTCCAGACCAACTTCGGATCCGCTCTAAATGCTTGTTGGAAAGCGTATTCAAGCGGAAATTTCGAACAGCAACCCGAGCGTAGTGAGTGATTTAACGCCTTCAACCCTCATTGCGAAGATTGCAAAGTCAGAATCCGCGGGGAAAACGGGACGGGCGGCGCGGCGGGACGGCCCCCTCCGGCAGTGGGTCGCCCGGTTTCCAGGAGTTTTTCCAGGAATCATCCTCCGGATTTTCCGCCCGCTTTTTTTCCAACGCCTCGCGAAACGCCTGCATCTTTTTCGGAATTTCCTCACGGATCTCGTCAAGCCGTTTCCGTTGCTCCGGAGTCAATATCTCCCGAACCGCCTCTCGGATTTTTTTCGTCCGGGCTTGCGTCTCGTTCATGATTTTCATCATCCCTTCGTTAAGCTCCGTCTGATCCGTCATCTGACCGCTAAACGCCTTTTCCAGGAAACCCTTGAATTCGTCCGTGAACCGCTGCTGCTGCGATTCCATCTCTTTTCGAATTTCCGCGAGTTTCTCGTTCTGCTCCTCGTTCAACCCGAGAGCCTCGTAAGCGGCAAAGTTGACGACGAGATCGAGATCGCCGAGCATCGGCGACGGCAGCGCCAAATCGAGTTCTTTCGCACGCTCAAGCTGTTCCGAAGTCAACACCTCCCGGTGTATCGCATCGAAAGCGTCCCAACCCTGGGTCAGGGTTCCAAAAAGCTCTTCTTCCAACCCGGGCAATTCTTCCGGCGGTAATTCTTTCCAATTTTTAACCTGGCGCACAAGACCGACGAAGCGATCATTAAATTGGTTTTCCAGTTCGAGAACTCTCTCCTCCAACAGACCCGACTGAGCGTCGGAAATGTCGAGCCGGGAATGATAAAAGTCTTTGTCGTTTTCCCACCGATAAAACCCTGTCTTTCCGGCCGCTTCGAGTTTGAGGGCTTCCATAAAAAACCGAGCCTGCATCCCGGGCGGCATGTCGTTCGTCGAAAACACAGCCGATTCGCCTTCCGCTTCCGTTTGTGCCGCGACGATCCCGACCGCGAGAAAAACAGTGCACAGCACCGCCAAAACCATTCCTGATTGCCGCATGATTCAATCCTTTTGTTGCAAGAAACGAACAGACCTCGATCATCGCAAAGTCTACACCGGATCGCCGGAGCGTTCAAGAGGAAAATCGTTCGAGAATTTCCGTTGGTCGCTGTCAAGTCTGTTGACAAACGGTCCTTTTTCGCGTCATTTCGAGCGAAGCGAGAAATCTCACCACTCGAAATCCCGACGAAACGTTGCAAGGCTTGGCGATCCCATTCGTAGCGATAGGCGATGAACTCAACGTTTTTCTTGGCGTTGTCGGAAAGAAGCCCTTCGAGGATGAGGCGAGCGTTATCGCGCATTTCGCCCGCAACATTCGCTACCATCCTCATTTTCGGACGGCCTCTCTCCCCGTTCGGCCGCGATTATCCCGTTTTGCTGAAGTTCGCGTTGGGTTTCCGACGATTTTCTCTGACGGGGTTTCCTTGAAAACCATATCCTATTGACTCACGGGATAAAACCGGGCTTGGACTTCAAGACCGTTTGAAGTTTTTTCGGGGTCTCCTTCTCTTCGGGCGAGTGCTCCTTGATTCATTTTCTTTCCCAGGCCACAGGCATTCGATGACGAACGAAAAAAACGGCTCGGTCAACAAGATGGATAACGGCAAAATAACGTCGCGACTTTTCGGCAAGCCCGGTCGAAAAGCGGTTTCCAGTTTCCTGATTACGGCGGCGGCGACGATCATCGTGATCGCCGGCATCAAAGCGGCCAACGGTCTGATTGCGCCGATTATGTTGGCTCTGTTCCTGACAATCATCTTGCTGGTTCCGCTCCGTTGGTTGCAAAAGAAAGGCTGCCCGAACCTCCTCTCGCTCCTGATCGTCTTGGGCGGCACGATTCTGATTTTCGTGAGTATCGGTTATTTTGTCGGGAAATCCTTCAACGATTTTGCCCGACGCATCCCCGCTTACAAGGATCGGATCGTCGCCAGACTCGACGAGTTGGACGACAATCTGGCTCAATACGGGTTTTCGCTTTTCGATTTGTCGAAGAGTCTGACCGGAGAACAGGAACTGGCGCCGTCTGCCGAGAAGCCCCCGAAGGTTGTTCCGGAACCCGCGACGACCGCGAAACCTTCCGAAGACGCGGCACATGAAGAGAGCCTCGCCGACGCTTCTCAAGCCGGTTCCAACGAGATCAAACCGGTGAGCGACGAAGAATTACAAAATTTTTTGACGATCCACCAGCAGACGTCTCCTTCATTGATTCCGCTCGACACCCAGAGCGTCATGTATTGGATCAGCTGGTCGATCGGAGAATTGCGGCACTGGGCCGAGGGCGGCTTTCTCGTGTTGATTTTCACGATTTTCATGACCCTTGAAGCGGCCCGTTTCCCGGAGAAAATCGATCGGGCGTTCGGCAAAGAAGGGCCGATCGGCTTCGCTCATTTTCATTACATCGCGGAAGAAATCCGTCGTTATCTTTTCCTCAAAGCGATTTCCAGTCTGATGTCCGCCACTGCGGCAACGTTTGTGTATTGGATGTTCGGCGTCCCCGGAGTGCTGTTCTGGGGAATGATCGCTTTTTTTCTGTACTTTATCCCCAATATCGGAGGGACCTTGGCCGCGATCATCCCGGGGTTGTTGATTTTCATGACGTACAACATCGAGGGTGTCGTCCTTTTTGCGATTTGTCTGATTACCATCGAATGCTTGATCGGCTATGGAATCGAGCCGAAAATGCTCGGTCACGGACTTGGTTTGTCCGTCGTCGTCATCCTGCTTTCGCTCTTCACGTGGGGGTTGATTCTCGGCCCGATCGGGCTGTTTCTCTCGGCCCCGCTGACGATCATGGTCAAAATCGTGCTCCAGGCCTTCAAGGAAACCGAATGGATCGCGATTCTATTGAGCGATAAAGTCCACGTGACAAACACTTCTCTCACAGTTGAATAGGAACGCCGTGCCGCAAAGTTGGGCAAAACACCAAAACAGGGGAAATACGCTACAAATCGTAGGTTATTGTTGATTCGCGCAAAACAATTTTCTTTGTGAAGCAATAACTTCTCAAACCTTCGATTTGAACCGTTTCCTCCTATTTTGCCTAGAGCGGATTCGAAGTTGGGCTAAAAACAATTTAGACAGTCCAAGTAGTAGCCGGGGCGAGCGAAAATCTTGCCTTCAAAAATTTCTGCTCCCCTCGCCCCGTCATTCTCCGTCGAACCCGAAATAATTTTTAGCGTTGTTGTAACAGACGTCGCGAACCAACGAGCCGACCAGCTCGAAATCGTTCGGCAGAAGGCCCTGTTCCATTTCCGTGCCGAGCAGGTTGCAGAGAATCCGGCGGAAATACTCGTGCCGGGTAAACGAAAGGAACGAGCGGCTGTCGGTCAGCATCCCGACGAAACGGCTCAAAAGGCCCTGGTTCGAGAGCGCGTTCAGCTGTCGCTCCATTCCCTCTTTTTGATCGAGGAACCACCAGCCGCTGCCGTATTGTATCTTTCCCGGAACGACTCCGTCTTGAAAATTGCCGATCATCGTCGCCAGCATCTCGTTATCCGACGGGTTGAGATTGTAAAGAATCGTCTTCGGCAGCCGGTCGATCCGATCGAGCGAATCCAAAAACCGGGACAACGCGAACGCCGAGGAGCCGTCCCCCATCGAATCGCAGCCGCAATCCGGCCCCAGTTCGAGGAACAGCCGCGTCCGGTTGTTGCGCAGCGCTCCGAGATGCAACTGCATCGTCCAACCTTTTTCAGCGTTCATCCGACCGATCTCGAACATTAGTCCCGAACGGAGCAGCATTTCCTCTCCGAACGAGATCGGTTTGCCGGATCGCAGCTCCCGAAAAATGCGGGCGGCTTCCGATTCGGTCCAATTCTCGGCGAACTCGAATCGTCCGAAACCGTGATCGGAAAGCCGGCAGCCATGTTCGTGAAAATAGTGATGCCGCAGCCGCAGCACTTCGACCAGATCGGCGAAGTCCTCGATCGCGATATCGGTCGTCTGCTCCAGCAGTTCGATGTAATTGAGATAAATCCGGACGCATTCCTCGCGATCGGTGCTGCCGTCGGAAAGCATGCGCGGAATGTTGAGCGCCCGATCCGGCCGAAAGGTCGGCAGCACACGGATTTCAAAGTCCCGGTCCGCCGCGATCTGTTCGTGATATTCGAGCGCATCGGCCGGATCGTCGGTCGTGCAAACCGTTTGAACGTTCATTTGCCGCAAAATGCCCCGGCACGAAAAGTCGGGGCGTTTGAGCATTGCATTGCCTCGCTTCCAGACTTCCGGAGCGGTTTCGGGGCCGAACAGCAGATCGTCGATCCCGAGCGGCCGCCGAAGTTCCAAATGCGTCCAATGGTAAAGCGGGTTACGCAAGGTTTGCGGCACGACCTCGGCCCAAGCCTGGAACTTGTCCCACTCGCTCGCATCGCCGGTGATAAGCCGCTCGGGGATGCCGGCCGCCCGCATTGACCGCCATTTGTAATGATCTCCGCCGAGCCAGATTTCGCTCATATTCGCGAACCGGTGGTCCCCGGCGATCAACATCGGCGGGAGGTGCGAATGATACTCGATGATCGGCAGCGCGGCCGCGAAATCATGATACAGACGCCGGGCCGAAACGCTTTGCAGCAAAAAATGTTCGTCGAGATATTTCATGGTAGCGGGCAAAAAAAAGCCCGGGGCGGGTCGAAACCAACCTCGGGCGAAAACTGTAAATCAAAACCCAACCGAACGGCAACCCTACGGCAGCTGTCGGATGGTTCCGTCTTTCGGCATCATCGCGAAGGCGAAAATGGAACGGTCCACGGCCTGGTCGACCGTTCGGACACTGCCGTCGCACATCGCGGCGATGACCATTCCCGGATGGCTCGAGGATGGCCGGGCAAAGCGGAAACGAACCGGCATCCCGGGCGTGCCTGCCGTGCCTTCCGAACCTTCCGAGCCGGCTGTAGAATTCGTTTGGGCAGAGGTATAATAAGTGGTATCCAATGTAAATGTCCGCGCTCGGAAAGCTTCGGCGATCTCGATAAAGGCATTGATCGAAACCGTCTGATACTCGCTGGTGATCGCTTCCGCAGAGGCCTTCATGAGCATGTACATTCTTGACGGGTAACTATCACGCGTCGTTTGTGTTGCTTGGACCCAATAGGGACTTGCCATTCCGCCAGTCTCGACGTGAGTATCCGCGTTGGCACCCGAGGTATCTTTGTCTTTATCAGTACCATCCAGATTATAGGATCCGTATACCACACTTGCCGGAAGCGTGAACCCCGTTTCATACTCATAATCCCTCCGTGCCCGGCCTACACTCGTTCCGGTAGAATTGGGATCAATGTCGGTCGCCCCACACGTCCCATAGATCAGTTTATTTTTAGCCGCATCCAACTTGTCGCCCGTCAACGCGACGCTGGAAAGATCTGTAGTCATACTTTTGTAGTCAGGGTGAAGTTTTTCAACATCGGTTTCGTCATAAATCTTGCCGAAGTCCAACCACCGCCCCGCGTACAAATTTTCGGAAATCAGGATTGTATTGCCCGCCCCATCCGCTCCGGTCACAAAATCCATATTCGGAAGAGTGGCATTACTTTCGACCCGATCAATGAATATGGCGTATCTCCTGTCCCCCTTTTCCTGATAGACCAGTGTTTTAGTAGTACCCGTGCCGCTATAAGCCAAATTTTGCGGTCCTGCGTTGGCAACATAAGAAGTTCTATTGTCGGGCCAAGCGCCGAACTGTTGCGAGGAACTCGGACACTGCAGAAATTTCAATGCAGGAAGAGTATCATAGGCAATAGAAGCCAAATCGGTAGACGATGCTCCAGCCCAAAGGCTCTCGTCTCCGATCTCTTTCTCGGTAATCCTTCGATAGAGGTTCCCTTCTTCCATGAACGGTAAAAGCAAGGCGATCCAACTCAATTCCCAATCGCCATTTCCATACGTCCTATCGGCTACGACATCATTCGTCACGTCGTTCCATACATACTTATCGCCATCACTATTAACGCCGGGTCTGTAATTCGCGGCATGGGTTAAATTCCTGCGCAAGGCGGGGAATTCCTTTTTGGCGCTCTCGTAGTTTTGCACCGCCAAAGCCAACTGCCTTTGGTTGTTGATGCAGACCGTCCTTCTTCCCGCTTCGCGGGCATATTGGATCGCGGGCATCAGCAGGCCGACGAGCATGCCGATGATCGCAATCACGACCAGCAGCTCGATCAGCGTAAAACCGAGTTTTTTCGTTTTCATGATTCTTAACTCCTTCAATAATGCAAAATGAATTGATTCGAACGTTATACCGCAACCGGTAGGGCCGTAGGCTTCGCCCTCTGTCAAACCGCGGCCTCATTGGGCCGCTACCGTACTGAAGACGGGAATTTTCAACCGGCTTGAGTATAGTACAATATAAATATCTGTCTCTAATAGAGATTATAAGGCCTCAAAATAAAAAAAGGGAGAGGCCCAAAAAAAATCGCCCGGACTTCAAGCGAACCGCCTCCTTTAGCGGCGAAAAAAAGGAACAAACAAATGTTCCGTCCGGGACCATACCTACATATCCTATTGTCCTCGATAATCGCCTCGATTTCCAGAGGTATTTTGATTTTATTTCAAAAATTTTCCACAAATTCGCGACTTGGGAGGAAAATGTCGCAAAAAAGGGTCGGGTAGTCTGGGGCGTCTTTCGAAAAAAAAGACGCCGGGGCCGTTGGACCCCGGCGTCTTCGCCGCTCGGCTAAACGGGCGATTATTTGAAGAGCGGGCCGCTGGAATCGCCGATTCCGCCCTTGAGTTGCTCGGGAGCGATGTTCGAGCCGGCACCGGAACTCACCGGCTGGTCCCCTTCCGGCTTCTGTTCGCCGTCTTCCCCTTCTTCGGCCCATTCGGCCCGTTTGCGGGAAAGGCCGATCTTACGTTCGTCCGGATCGACCCGAAGGATTTTGACTTCGATCTCTTCGCCGACCTTGACCACGTCCTCCGGATTTTCGACCTTGTGATTGGCCAACTCCGAAATGTGGAGCAGCCCTTCGAGGTCGTCTTCCAGGGAAATAAAGACACCAAAATTGGTAATCTTCGTGATCTTTCCCGTAACCAACTGCCCGGGCTGGTACTTTTCCGGAATCCGGGTCGTCCACGGATCTTCGGACAGCTGTTTCAGGCCAAGGGCGATGCGGCGGTTCTTTTTCTCGACCGAAAGGACCCGACACTGAATTTTCTGTCCCTTTTGGACCACTTCGTTCGGATGGGTGATTTTCCGGACCCAAGACATGTCAGAGACGTGCAACAGTCCGTCGATCCCTTCTTCGATTTCGATAAACGCCCCGTAGTTGGTCAAATTGCGAACCGTTCCGGTGATTTCGGAGCCGACCGGATACTTTTCGTCGACCTTTTCCCACGGATTTTCGAGGGTCTGCTTCATGCCGAGCGAAATTTCCTGCTTGTCCTTGTTAATCCCAAGGACGACGACGTTGATCGGATCGCCGACGGAAATGACTTCGTTCGGGTGCGTGATCCGTTTCGTCCAGGACATTTCGCTGATATGAACGAGCCCTTCGATTCCCTCTTCGAGCTTGACGAACACGCCGTAACTCATCACGTTGACGACGGTTCCCTGGACCCGCGAACCGACCGGGTACTTTTCCTCGATGTTCGCCCAAGGGCTGGCCGTTTTCTGCTTCAGGCCGAGGGAGATTTTCTCTTTTTCGTAATCGATCGAGCGGATGATGACCTCGATTTCCTGGTCGATCTGTACCATTTCCGAAGGATGGTTGATCCGTCCCCAGCTCATGTCGGTAATGTGCAACAGCCCGTCGATGCCGCCGAGATCGATAAAGGCGCCGAAATCGGCGATGTTCTTGATCGTCCCTTTGCGGATTTCCCCTTCTTTGAGGGTGCCGAGGAGAGCAGTTTTCTTGAGGGCGCGTTCGTTTTCGATCAGGGCGCGGCGGCTGACGACGATGTTGCGTCGGGCCTCGTCGATCTTAAGAACGACACATTGGATTTCCTTGCCGATGTATTCGCCGATGTCGGAGGGACGCCGGACGTCGACCTGCGAGGCGGGAAGAAAGACGGGTACGCCGATATCGACGAGGAGGCCGCCTTTGATTTTTCGGGTCACGATTCCGGTCACGACCTCGTTTTCCCGGACCGATTTCATCATGTTGTCCCAAGCCTCGATCTTGGCCGCCTTCTTCTTGCTGAGCATGACCATTCCGCGGATTTCTTCGCCTGCGATTTGGTCTTCCAGTTCTTCGACGAGGACCTTGATCTCATCGCCCGTTTGGGGCGCAGCTTCCCCTTCTTCCCAGTCGCTCAGAGGAACGAGTCCTTCGCTTTTGTAGCCGACATCGACGATCACGAAGTTGCCTTCGATGCGAATGACCGTCGCTTTAATAATTTGATTTTGATCGACTTCCTCTCCGCCCCAATCGATCTCCTCCGGAACGGTTCCGGCCATAGCCGCGTTCAGTTCGTCTTCCCACTCATGCTCATTGACATCCAGACCTCGGATCAGGTTTTGATTAACCACAACAAAATTTCCTAACGCTAAAAAAAGTTGAAACCCTACGCAGGTGCCGCACACACCACCTTGGTGCGCATTTTTCGGCAGGAATCCTTGGAAGAAGCGTTCGCCATTTCGCAATGTCGTCGCGGTCGGAAAGACGACCGCTAAAACAAGGATTCCTTTGCACCAGGAATTTCAATGGTCGAACATCACAGAAAGAAACCTCCTGCGTTTCGTGATCTATTTTTCGACGGCGATTTCTAGGAAAAATCGATACACGAATTTTCAAAACAGAGGAAAAATCGACGAAACAAAAATATTTCGACTTTCCTCCAATTTGAAGTGGGCATTATAATTGCATCGTCCAGAAGATGCAATCCGGGGCAAGGAAAGAAATTTAGGATTGTCGCTCCCGGTTTGGTACAAAAAAACAGCGAATTTTGAACTTTGTTCGATAATCAAGTTTCACCCAATCTCTATCACCGCACAAAACCGGGACCGCCAGTCCCGGTTTTATGCATCCGATACTTTAGAAAATTTCGCTTTTCGCGTTGTGCTGTCGCCAACCGATGTTGAAAAAAGCTCTCGAAGAGATCAACTATTCCGCAGCGGGGGCCATCTCGAGAACGAAATCCCTTTTGAGGCCGCCCTTGGGAACCTCGGCGGTCAAACCGGACGTGTCGGGCAGTGCGTACTTTGGATCGGCACCGGGAACTCCGGCGATCGAGACTTGATAGTTTCCGGCCGGCAAACCGTCGCCGTCCTTGAATTCGCCCAAGCTAAAGGTTCCGTTACGGCTGACTTGGGATTTTCCCATGTACTTGGGCGAGTTGAACGTAACCTCTCCTTGCGTCGCGACGGTTCCGTCCGACAGGGTAATCTTGCCGGTAACTTTTCCTTTGCCGCTGCAACCGACACAGACGAGAACGACCAGAAGAACACCAATAAATCCCAATTGTTTTTTCATCATAAGTAACCTCTTAATCAGCAAAAAAATTTGTTTGGAAAAATACAAGGTCGTCTCACAATAACCTTGCCGTTGACCGGGATTTTAGCCATAAAACCAATCAGAGTCAAGCTATTGAAATAGAAAAATCAAAAAACGAAAAAATAATCCAAGACCTTCAAAAATAAAGACATAATCATGTTTTTTTACCAACGGATTTTCGCGAGCGATTTTTTGAGCGATAATAGCTCATTGGCCCGAGAGGCAAGAATGCAAGTACACAACCCATCCGCGACCCTTCTCTGAAAAATTCAATGACAATGCGACAATACTCCGTCGGACTCATCGGCTTCGGCATGATCGGCAAGGTACACGCCTACGCCTACGCGGCGCTCCCTTATTACATGAACCCGCCACCCGGCGAGTTCCGGATCACGCATGTCGCGACCGCCCATGCGGCGACGGCCGAAAGGGCGAAGCAAATCACCGGAGCCGAACACGCGACGACCGATTTTCGCACGATCACGGAAAACCCGGCGATCGACATCGTCCATATCTGCACGCCCAACGAAGGGCATCTCGAACCGCTGCTCTCGGCGATCGCCCACGGCAAGTGCATTTATTGCGAAAAGCCGCTTTGCGTGAACGCGGACGAAGCCCGGACCATCCTCCGGGCGATTGAAGAAAGCGGCTATTCGGCGACGAATCAAATGACGTTTCATTTGCGGTTTTTCCCCGCGATCCAACGGCTCAAGCAACTGCTCCTCGAAGGGCGGCTCGGTCGAATCCTGCAATTTCGGGCCGCATTCCTGCATTCGAGCAGTGCTTCGCCCAAGGTGCCGTTTAAATGGAAACATTCCGAATCGGGCGGGGTGATCCGCGATCTCGGTTCTCACGTCCTCGATCTCATCGACGATTTGTTCGGCCCTTTCGAATCGTTTCTCGCCGAAACGCAAATCGCCTACCCCCGGCGACCGGTCGCCCTGCCGTCGCCGGAGAATCCGCGTCCGGCGATGGTCGATGTTACGGTCGAGGACGCCGTTTCGCTGCTCGTGCGAATGCGTTCGGGCGCCCGGGGCGTGATCGAGGCGACGAAACTGGCAAGCGGCTCGGAAGACGAACTGCGGTTGGAAATACACGGCGAAAAAGGGGCAGCCCGATTCAGCCTCATGCAGCCGCACTATTTGGAATTTTTCGACGCAACCGCTCCGCAAAAGCCGCTTGGGGGCATGTCCGGCTGGACGGCGATCGCCTGCGGCGGCCGGTTCGAGCCGCCGGACAGTGATTTTCCCTCACCGAAATCCTCGCTCGGTTGGATTCGCGCCCACGTCGCCTCGTTGTCGAACTTTTTGCAGGCGGTTACCGAGGGGAAACCGACGCAGCCCGATTTGCGGCAGGGGGCGAAGGTTCAGGACCTGATGCAGAAGATCGCGGATTCGGCGAGGCAGAGGACGGAGGGGAGGGAAAATTAAGAATTAAGAATTAAAAATTTTGGATACTGAACTTCGCGACCACAGGTCGCGGCTCTCTTCCCACTTCCCACTTCCCACTTCCCGCTTCCCTCTATCCACTATCCTCTACTCTGGAACGATCTCGATTACGCTGATTTCGGGGCGGCAATAAAAACGGATTTGCGGTGCCCAGCCCCGCTCCATTCCCGTGCCGCGTGTTACCAGCAAGTGCGAGCCGTTGGGCAGATCGGTCCAGCCGGATCCCCATCGCCGGGGAAAATTCAGCGACGGCTTAACCCCGGTCACGAACTGGCCGTAAAACGGGAACTGCACCTGCCCGCCGTGCGTGTGCCCGGCCAGTAAAAGATCGGCATCGGTTTTCTCCAACGCGAACGACGGGAAGTGTCCGGCCATGATATGAAATTTCCGGCGTTCCTCCTCCGTTTTCAGGTATTCTTTCGGACCTTCGAAGTACAAAGAGGCGTCTCCCGTCGAAAGAGCCGTCAACACGATCGGTCCCAAATCGAAGGTGTGCGTTTTTTCGACGGCCTGAAAACCGGTTTCCCGAAACAGCTCTTCAAACTCCTCGCCCGCGGTATCGTTGTTCCCACGGATCGCGAATGCTCCGAGCGGCGGTTGGAAATTCATGTTTTTCAACGTAAAGCGAAATTGTTCGCGCAAGCCGTTCAAATCTTTCGCCCTTTTGCCGAACGCCTGAATGTAATCACCGCCCAAAATGACGAGATCGGCGTTTTGGTCTTTCATGATTCGAAAAACGCGGCGTTCGTAGTTCCCGATCCGATCCGTTTGCGTATCGGCGATAAAAACGACGCGAATCGGCTTCGCGACTTTCGGCGAGGTGATTCGATAATGCTCGACGACCACGAAATTCGGCTCGATCAACATCATATCGGCCCCGAAACCGAGCAGGACGATCCCGGCGCAACCGGAGATCACCGCGGTTGCTTTCCGTCTCTTGAAAAAGAGGATCACTCCGGAAACGAAAAGGTAAAGACCGAAATGCCCGAACAATCCTTCGATGAGATTCTGCCCCCAGGTCGTCCGAAAGAGCACACGCCCGACGAAAATGATCGCGGCCCATTGCAAAAAGATTCCGAGAACCCAAAGCCGACGGTTACCCCAGAGAGCCAATCCCCAAAGCAAGGTCGTATCGACGGCGAACAAAACCAAATTAAACGGAAGGGTGTCCATTACTGAGTCTCGATAAAAATGAAATTTTCGTCATTCCCGCGCAGGCGGGAATCTATAGTGAAACCGTTCCCTATGGATCCCCGCCTGCGCGGGGGTGACGACATCATTTCAAAGCCAATAAACTCAAGTCGGTTTAAAATTCCCGTCTTCGGGAGGGTAGCGGCCCAACGAGGCCGCGGTTTGACAGAGGGCGAAGCCTACCGCCCATACCGGCTACGGTATCAACGATACCGCAACATGATCCGATCGACGAGCCTGGGGCACAAACGGTTCAGGAAATAGAGGATTTTGGCCGGGAAATAGGGGATGATCCGATGTTTGCCCCGCCGCATCGCCGCGAGAATTTCCCGGGCGACGGATTCGGAAGAGACACTCTTATGGGCCGGCAGGTCCGGGGCGCTGCTCGATTCGAGCAACACGTCGAAAAATTCGGTCTTCGTTGTTCCGGGCGAAACCAGCAAAACGTCGATCCCTTCGGAGGAAAGCTCAGTCCGCAGCGCTTCGCTCATGCCGGCGAGGGCGAACTTGGCCGCTCCGTAGGCTCCGTAATGCGGCACTCCGCGCAGCCCAACGATCGAGCCGAGAAAAACGACCATCGGGCGGACGCCGAATTTTTGTCGTTCCGGACTCCGAGCCGATTCCCGCAACGACGGAAGCACCGCCTGGGTCAGCCCGACGGCCGAAAAATAATTGACCTCCATAAGCCGGTGCAGCAATTCGTCCGAGGTCGCTTCGATCCGGCAGGTCGCCCCGACACCGGCGTTATTGATCAGGTAATCGATCCCTCCGAGTTCCCGGCGAGCCGTTTCGACGGCGACTTGCCGCGTTCGCGGATCGGTCACATCCCCGCAAACGGTCAACACTTTCGGCGACCTGTCCGAAAACCTTGCCCGAATTTCCGCCGTCAGCTCTTCGAGCCGTTCCTCGCGCCGGGCCAACAGGACCAATTCGGCTCCCGCCGCCGCCAACTCCAGCGCAAGCGCCCGCCCGATTCCCGAGGACGCCCCGGTCAGGAGAACACGCGATTGGCTGAAGGAATGTCGCATAGGTTGAGAGGATAGAAGAGGACAGTGAGAAGTGGGAAGTGGGAAGTGGGAAGTGGGAAGTGGGAAGAGAGCCGCGACCTGCGGTCGCGATGTCTCATTCCTAATTTTCAATTTTCAATTCTCAATTCTCAATTTCCTGTCCTCTATTCCTGCACTTCTCCGCGGGATTGGCCGATGTCGAGGACTTTGAACTTTTTGCTCGCAAACACGGCTTTCGCGGCCTCGGAATCGATGTTGGGGTTGTCGAGAAGCCGGAGCGATTCGAGCTTCGGCAACTTCAACAGTTCTTCAATGCCCGCGTTGGTGATGTTCGTCGTTCCGATCTTCAATTCCTTCAAATTCGGCAACTGGGCGATCGATTTGAGCGATTCGTCGCCGATCGCGATAATTTCGATTTCCAGGACTTCGAGGTTTTTCAAGGCCGGAAGATTGACGAAACCGGCGTCGGTCAACGCGCCCAATTCGACGAGATAAAGCCGCTTGAGTTTCGGCAAGTCCTGGAAAACCCCCATTCCGCGGTCGTCAAGACTGTCCAACCCCCGGAGCGTCAATCGACTCAGCGGCAATCCCTTGAGTTGCAGGAGCCCTTCGGAGCCGAATTCGCCGCAACGGAAGAGGATCAGGCTTGACAGCTTTTTGAATTTTTTCAGCGATTCCCCGGCCTGATCGGTCAGCGAAAATTCCTGAAGGTAAAGCGATTCGATGTTTTCGCAAGCGGTCAGGCTTTCCAGCCCGGTGTCGTTGACCGCGTCGCTGCGATGTTGGAACGACTTCAAACCCGCGATCTTCGCGACGCTGTTCATTCCCGTGTTGCCGATGGTGTTGCAGCCTCGGATGTCGAGCGATTTCAGGTTCGGAATCTTCCGGATGCTCAGCATCCCGACCTCGGTTGTTCCCGTGTATACCAGGTTCAACCGTTCCAGCTTTTCCATAGTCGCGAATTTCCGGCAGGCGGCGTTCCCGATGTTGGCGTTATGGTGCAGGTTCAGTTCGACGAGGTTCGACATGCCGGCAATCACGTCCGCCGATGCGTCCGTGATCGTGCTGTTGCCGATCACAAGAACCTTGAGCTGCTTTTGCAGCGGAACGAGCTCGCGGGTAAATTCGTCGTTGAAGTTGCGGCAATTGTTGAACGAGAGCTTTTCCAAATCGGAAAGTTTGGCGAACAGTTGGACGTCTTCAAGCGTCAGATCCGTCGTATCGACGTTCAACTCGACGAGCGCCCCCGACGGGGAAAGTTTGTAGGAATTCCCGATCCCGCCGAACGCCTTGATCCGGGCGATCGCGGCTTCGACATCGGCCGGGGCGGCGGTCGGTGCCGGAGCGGCTTTCGCCGCCGGGGCGGCGGGCTTTTCGGCGGTTTTGTCCGCCGCCGGTTGGGCTTCGGTTTTCGCCGGCTTCGGCGATTCGGCCGGAGTCTCCGTTTTCGGAGGTTGCGACGGGCAGCCCGAGAGCAACATCACCCCGCCGAGAAACGCCAACAAACACGTTCGTTTTGTAAGAAAGAACATCGATTCAATATTGTAAATGGTGTTGATAATGATATTTTACCGGCGTTACGCGTCTCGTTACGCCGACACTCCTCGCACCCCTTTTAGCCGGTACTCCGCGCATTTAACCGCGACTCATTTGCCTGAACTGAGCACATGCTCCCGCGCCAACCCGGCGGCGCCGATGTAACCGGCGTCGCCGCCGAGCGTCGCGAATTCGAGCGTCAGCCCTTGAGCGATCGCCGGGAACGAGCGGGCTTTGACCTCCTCGCGAACCCGGTCGATGTATTTTCGGCCGATTGGGGAACCGTTGCCGCCGAATGTCATTGCCCCGCCGAGCAGAATGCAGCCCGGATCGACGGTGTTCAACAGCGAAACAATCCCGATCGCGAGGTACTCGGCCGCCTCCAAAATGAGTTCCAAGGCGACTTCGTCTCCTTTTTCCGCTTCTTCATAAATCAGCTTCGGAATCTCGCCGAGCCGGGTTTCCGGGGTAATCCGGTTGCGGAGCGGGCATTGTTTGACATCGGTAACCGCGATCGTTCGCCGGGCGAGCCCGATCGCCGCCGCATAGGTTTCGAGATGCCCCCGCTGTCCGCAGCCGCAGAGTTTCGCGGTCGGGGCAATATCGACGATGATGTGTCCGCATTCCCCGCCGTATCCGGTCGCCCCGTCGACGGAGCGTCCTTCGATGATGATGCCGCAACCGATCCCGGTCCCCAAGGTCAACAGGGCGACGCTTTTTTGGCCTTTCGCGGAACCGATCCAGTACTCCCCGTAGGCGGCAGCGTTCGCGTCGTTGCAGAAAACGACCGGCACGCCGAGTTGGTTCGAGAGTTCCTTGCACATTGGAAACCCTTCCCAGGACGGAATGTTCGGCGGGCGCCGCAGCAGTTCGGTCGCGTAGTCCATTGTCCCGGGCACGCCGAGCCCGACCCCGCCGATCTCTTTCATATCAAGCCCCAGCCGGTCGATTAAAGCCTTGATCTCACGGAAAATGTGCGACGTCGCCTTTTTCGGGTCGCGCTCGGTTTCGATCTTGGCGACGTTCAGAGGTTGCCCTTTCTCTCCCTTTTCGTTCAGGTCGATCGAAGCCCCGTCGCTGTCGACCAGCCCGAATTTCATACTGGTTCCCCCGACATCGATACCGAAATACAAAGGTTTCTTCGCTTTTTGAACGGGAATGAGAGCAATGGGATCGGGCATAAGTTTTTATTGTGCTGGTGATAAAAAGTGAACCGAGCGATATTTTGTACGAAGTGTATACTCAAGCCGGTTGAAAACTCCCGTCTTCAACACGGCAGCGGCCCAACGAGGCCGCGGTTTGACAGAGGGCGAAGCCTACCGCCCCTACCGGCTACGGTATAACGAAGTTCAAAATATCGCGGACCATATCAAATCGCGGCTCGGACAACGGGCCAAATTGTATTGCCTCGTCAATAAGGCGTTGGTTTGCTGAGGGACAAAGCTTGCCGTTCCTGCCGAGAAAGGCTGAAGCGGTTTGGAGACAAAATGTTATTATATCTTTTTTTCCTCTCCGAACAATTCCGGGAACCAAAAACAATTATCGGGAGCGAACGCAAACGCAGGGGGCATTTGCTTCGTCACCGGCCCGTCTATAATGAGGTTCTCTTACAGAAATCGTTCTTTCGTAACACTTCAGCCGAATGGTGATTTCGTCATTTCGACTGAAGCGTAGCGTAAGGAGAAATCTCACCCTCGCGCGAGGGCCGGAATTCCGAGTCTTTCGGCGAGGGTGAGATTTCTCGCTCCGTTCGAAATGACGAACGGCAGGGTTTTATTCCAAAAAACTCCAAACGGCTGAAGTATTACGTTCTTTTCAACCGCGACAACACGCTTTTTCCGAGATGCTCGAAACTTTCTCCGTTTCCCTGACCGCGCTACTGTCGGTTTTTTGCGTCATTTTCGGGGGATTCGTGTTGCGGCAAAAAGGGATTCTGACGAAAGAAACCGACAGGACCCTGCTCAAAGTCGTCGTCAATTTCCTGATGCCTTGTTTGATTCTCGACCGGATCTTACCCAGCGATATTTTTTCCGATTGGAGAAACCTCTGTTATCCGCCGATCATCGGTTTCGGCTCGGTTTTTCTCGGAATCGCGGTCGGAGCCGCGGTCGGGCTCCTGCCCGAAAAATGGAACGGCCTCGGCTCTCGAAAACGAAGCGGAACCTTTGCGGCCTGTGTCGGCATTTTCAACTACGGTTTCGTGCCGATTCCGCTCGTCCAGCTTCTTTTCGGGGACGGGGACCCGACGATGAACGTGCTGTTCGTTCAAAACCTCGGCGTCGAATTTGCTCTTTGGACGGTCGGGCTTTTGGCGATCCGGGGGGCCTTCGAACGCGATTCCTGGAAACAGGCGATCAACGGCCCGACGGTCGCGATTCTTTTGGCCGTTCCGCTCAACCTGTTTTTTCGTTCGCACTTCTGCCCTTCCGCGTTGATCGAAGGGCTCCCTTATCTCGCTTTTTTGAAGCATGCGATGCACATGCTCGGCGTTTCGGCGATTCCAATGTCGATGATCCTGATCGGGGCGACGATCGCGGATCATTGGCGGATCGGGAAGTATTTCAAAAATCCGGGCCGACCGCTCAAAATCGCGTTCTGGTCCTGTCTCCTCCGGCTGGTGATCCTGCCCGGGGCGATGATCGGACTCGCCATTTACCTCCCCTGTTCCGTCGAGTTGAAAAGGGTGATCGTCTTGCATGCGGCGATGGGCTCGGCCGTTTTTCCGATCGTGATGTCGCAGCATTACGGCGGCGATCAGGAGACCGCGCTCGATACCGTTTTGAGTAACACGTTCGCTTCGATTCTCACCCTCCCGCTTTGGGTCGCCTTCGGCTTGTATTGGATTCAATGAGGGATCAAAAAAGAAAATGCGCAAAGAGCCGCAAGTGTAGCGCAGCGTAACTTGCGGACCTTGTACCGAGCTGGAAGCTGCGGAATCCGAGCCGTGTACAAGGTCCGTAAGTTGCGTCGGAGTACCGACTACACTTACGGTTCTTTTTTTGCCGCGAAAACCAATTTTGTACGATTCGAAATGACCACGAATGTATGTGAACGAAACCGGGACCGCGGGTCCCGGCTCGTTTTCAGCTCTCGGCAGGGTCTGCCTTGGAGCGGGTTTTTCTTCCCCAGGTTTTCCAACGATTGTGCAACCACCAATATTGTTCCAGATTCTTGCGGATTCCGTCCTCCAAAACCGTGGTGTACCATTGCGTAATCTCCTTGACGTTGGAGACGCCCGGCAAAGGGTTTCGCGGGTCGAAAACCGCGGCGACTTCGAGATCGAAATGAAGCGGCCGATTCTCCCTGCGTGTCGCGAAACAGACCACGATCGGGGCATCGTACTGCAAACTCAAAAGAGCGATCGCCTTGTAGGCGGAGGCCTCGCGGTTGAAAAATTCGACCCAACATCCCTTTCGCCCGGCCGATTGGTCGGCAAGAAAGGTAACGACGTCTTTGCGTTCGAGGGTTTCGAGAATCTGATCGTATCCTTCGTTCTTGGAAATCAGGAACTGGCCGGTCGCCTCCCGGAATTCCCGGACGAAACGATCCAGGTACCGATTGTCAAGCGTTCGGGCGATCGAATACGTCGGGTATCCCAACAAGCCGAGAATATATCCGCCCGCCTCGAAATTGCCGAAATGTCCGGTTACGATAATGAGCGGTCGGCCGCCGACCAGCAATTCGTGCAGAGGAGGGATATTGATCAGCCGGATATGTTCCCGCCAATTGCTTTCCCGGATCTTTCGCGGGGAATGGGCGACTTCCGCGACAAGCAAAAACAAGTGCTCCCACATTTTTCGGGCCAAATCGAGACGCTCGGAGTCACTGAATTCCGGAAAGGCACAACGGAGGTTTTCTTCGACCAATTTTCGCCTTAAACCGAGAATGTCGTTCGCGAAAACGGCCAACCCTTTCGCAAAAGAATGGCACGTTTCGATCCGGAGGGATTGAATCAGGCAAATGACGACCCGAACGGCCGAATAGACGAGATAATCGATAGTGTTTCGCAATGCTGCTGTCCCGGAAAGATCAACCCGAAATTGAAAAAGCCAAGTTTTGAATATACGCTTTCCTCAACCTGACCTCAAGCACTGTTTCAAAAAAGGAGCCATTTGTGGGTGCGAAAAAAAAGAGCCGGGAGTTTTATGCTCCCGGCTCCTTGAAAACGGTTCGCGTTGAAACGAATCAGCGATTGGCGGTTTTCCGAATCGACTGGATCAGGTTTTTCAGCTCGACGTTGCCCGCCAAGCGTTGTTCGGCTTCGGCGTAAACGGCGTTGGCGTCGTCGATCCGGCCTTCCTGTCCCAAGGCTTTGATCCACATATAGTAGACGCAAAGCTGGTTGGCTTGCAGCGATTCGAATCCGGGGTCCAAAAGGACGATTTGGTCCAAAAGACCGGCGGCAAGGTCGTATTGACGATGCTGTGAGTCGGCAAAACCGAGGGCGAGGTTGTTGATCGCTCCGATCAGGTTGCCCCAAGCGGTCGCGTTCTGCGGATCCAAATGCAAGGCTTTGGCATTGGCGACGACCGCTTCGGAAAACTGTTCGTTCTGCCAATAATCATAACCTTGATTGTAGTAAACCGTCGCAACAAGCTGCACATCGGAAATTTCCCGCAATTCCTTGGAAAGACGGGCAAGGCTGTCCCCTGGGTCGGTGTTCGCGTTGACGCTCGGCTGAACCGGCGATTCGCCCTGCTTGCGGCTCGAAAGCCGGTCTTGAACAAGCGGCTTCGCGACGGTCGTCCGCGAACCTTCCCGCAGCGCTCGCGGAGCGGAGTTCGGATCCGAACCTCCGGCGATTTTGCTGCGAACCTCTCGCTGTTTTTCCGAATTGTTTTTCAGGGAATACCAATTCGGACAGGTCGTTTCGAGGTCGACGATCTTGGAGCCGTATTTGGCCCGACTCAAAACGTGCCCGGACATTTCCAAACCGCAAACATCCAAACCGCTGCGTTGGGCCAAGGTGTTGAAAAGAACCGTTGCACTTACGCAGTTGAAATTGCCCGAATCGAGCGCCCGGGCCGGGTTGGTGTTGTCGATCCCGTAATCGCCCGTCAAAACTTCCCGATGCAGGTTTTCGAAGAGAAACCGCGTCAACTCCTCGGAATTTTGGAGTTTCGCATTTTGTTTCGCCTTTTCCTGCAAGGAATGGGCGATCCCGTCAAGACGTTTTTCGTACTGCCGGACCTTCGAAAGATCGTTGATCCCTTCGACGATTAAAGCCGCTTGAAACAGGTTGAATTCGTCCCAATGCCCATCGGCCGCGTCTTGAAGCAGATCGATTTCGACCGCGGGAAGCCGTTTGAGAAGAACATAGTAATAAGCGGGGGTTCGATCGGCCGTCGTATCGGTCCGTCGTTTCAGGGCAATCAGGTAATCCCCTTCCGCGACGACGATGTCCCGGGCCTGCTGTTCGGTCAAAACGCCCAAAAATTCCAGGATATTTCGATCTTTCGATTCGTCCGCACGAACAGACCCTTCCCTCCCGGCCAAGGAAAGAACA
>JAVBQI010000161.1:0-29501 GCA_031549145.1 Thermoguttaceae bacterium
AAACATGGCGAAGTATCAGATCGAAGCGATTCGGAATATTGCATTGTGCGGACACGGAGGGTCGGGAAAAACGACGTTGGCCGACACCATTCTCAACGACATCGGTTTGGTCAAGCGTCCCGCTTCGGTTGACGACGGGACCAGCATTTGCGACTTCGACGAAGAGGAAAAGGTCCACAAATATACGATTGAATCGAGCGTGATTCATTTCGATCGCGGCGGCATTCATTTCAACGTGGTCGATACGCCCGGTTATCCCGATTTTATCGGACAGACGATCGGGGCGCTTTGGGGAGTCGATACCGCCGCGATCGTGATTAACGCTCAGTCCGGAATCGAGGTCAACACTCGCCGTGTTTTCGCCGAAGCGAAAAAAGCCGGGCTCGGTCGGATGATCATCATCAACCGAATGGACGCGGACAACATCGAATTCGAGAAACTGATCGAAACGATCAAGGACGTTTTCGGGAACGAATGCGTTTTGCTGAACGTGCCGGTCGGGCATGGAAGCGGTTTCAAGGGGGTGATCAGCACGCTTAGCGATCCCGCTGAAACGGCCGGGGCGCTTGTCGATCCGAAAGAGATACACGAAAACCTGATCGAGACGATCGTAACCGCCGATGATGCGGCCTTGGAAAAGTATTTCGAGGGGACTCCGCCGACGGACGAAGAACTCAAGAAGCTGATGACCAAGGCGGTGCATGAGGGGATGTTGATCCCGATCGTTTGCGTTTCGGGCAAAACCAAAATCGGTTTGCACGAACTGCTCGATGCTCTCCCGCTGTGCTGCCTCCCGCCGAACGTGATCCCGCGCAAGGCGAAAAACGCCGAGGGCGAAGAAGTCGAAGTCCGTCCCGACGCCGCCGGCCCGATCGTCGCCCAGGTGTTCAAAACCCGGATCGACCCGTTCGTCCAAAAACTCAGCTTTATTCGCGTTTTCAGCGGCACGCTCAAGAACGGCGGTCAATTCCCGGCGAGCACGGCCCGCCGTGGGATCAAGATCGCCCAGCTGTTCGAGATGCAGGCGAACGAAACCGCCCCGGTCGACGAAGCGACGCCCGGGATGATCGTCGCCGTCGCGAAACTCGAAGAACTTGAAACCTGCACGACGATCGGCGATTGCGTTATGGACCGCTTCTCGTTCCCGACGCCGATGGTCGGCCTCGCCGCCGCCCCGAAAAGCCGCGGCGACGAAGCGAAACTCTCCGGGGCGCTCGCGAAGATCACGCAAGAGGATCCGACCTTCTGGTGCGAGCGGAACGACCAGACGAAACAGCTGGTGATCACCGGGATGAGCGAACTGCATTTGCAGATCATCCGCGAACGGCTCAAACGGCGCGACAAGGTCGAACTCGAAACCAAGGAGCCGAAGATCGCCTACCGGGAAACGATCCAGGCGAAAGCGGACGGGATGTACCGGCACAAAAAACAATCGGGCGGGGCGGGCCAATTCGGCGAGGTTCATATTCGCATGTATCCGTTCCCCGAAGGGACCGATCCCGAGACGTTCGCGAGCAACAAGGAAATGTTCCCCTCGATGAAAGACTTTCATTTCGAGCCGGCGGACAATTTTCTCTGGATCGACGCGATCGTCGGCGGCGTGATCCCCTCGAACTTCTTCCCGGCGATCGAAAAAGGGTTCAAGGAAAGAATGAACAAGGGCGTAATCGCCGGTTACAAGGTTCAAAACGTCTGCGTCGAACTGTATCACGGGAAGTATCACGATGTCGATTCGAACGAACACGCGTTCCGGACGGCCGGTTCTATGGCCTTTAAGACGGTGTTTTTGCAGGCGAAACCGGCATTGCTGGAGCCGATCGTCAAGATGAGCGTCACCGTTCCGATGAGCAACGTCGGCGATGTCAACAGCGACTTGTCGACCCGGCGAGGCCGGCCTTTGGGCATGGAATCGGCCGGCGGCGGGATGCAGACGATTCTCGCCGAAGTGCCGCTCGCCGAAGTGATGACCTACAGCCGGACGCTCGCGAGCATGACCGGCGGGCAGGGAAGTTACGGGATCGAGCTTTCGCATTACGACATCGTCCCCGGCAACGTCCAGCAGCAGATCATCGCTTCGGCGGAATTGGAAGAAGAGGAAGAGTAAATTCGGTAGTTTTGAGCCCCAAGGTTTCCGAACCCGAAGCGTAAGCGAGGGACTGTGCGTTTGGTCCCTCGCTCACGCTTCGGGCTCCGTTTTTTACTTGCGAGAACATGCGACCTTTTCTCGTCTTGATTCTTTTTTCGCTCGCCGGTTCAATCTCATGGGCTGAAGATGTTCCGATCCGGCTCGCAACGCCGACCGGCGAACTCAGCGGCACTCTTTGCCTGCCCGAATCGTCCGAACAGGACGCCGCCCGAAATATGACGTGTCCCGTCGTATTGCTGATCGGCGGTTCGGGACAGACGGACAGGGACGGCAACCCCTCACAGAAAAAATCGTCCGACAATCCGTATCGGCTTTTGGCCGAAGGGTTGAAAGAGCATGGGATCGCTTCCGTCCGATTCGACAAACGCGGCGTCGGCGAGAGCGGCAATGCCGTAATCGCGGAAAAGGATTTTCGGGTTGAGACGTATGTCGCCGATACCGTTCGTTGGATCGACCTCCTGTCCAAGGACGAACGGTTTTCCAAAGTCGTCGTTCTGGGGCATAGTGCCGGTTCCCTGATCGGCATGCTCGCTTGTGCCCACACGGACAAGGCGAAAGCTTTTATTTCGGTTGCCGGACCCGGTCGCAACATCGACGTCTTATTCCGGGAGCATTTGGAAGACCGTTTAAAAAAGCAAGACCAGGTTGCGTTAAACCGCATTCTCGAAGAACTGAAAAACGGTCGATCGGTCAAGGCGGACGAGGTGCCCGAGTCGCTGACCGACCTGTTCCGACCGGGGTTGCAGCCGTATTTGATTTCCTGGATCCGATACGATCCCCGGTTGGAAATCAGGCAGTTGAAAATTCCGGTTCTGATCGTCCAGGGAACGAAAGATACCCATGTTCCGACCAAAGACGCCGAGTTGTTATCTCAAGCCGCTCCGAAAGCCAAAAAAGTCCTGATTCAAGGGATGGGGCATAACATGAAGGAGCCGCCCGTGAAAAGCGGTGTCAAAAACGGAGAAAGCGAGAGGAGCTCCCAAAACCTCTTGCACAAGGAAATGGTCCCCGCCCTCGCCGATTTTATTTCTTCCCTGTGATTCCGGGAAGCAAAAAATGAGCCGCGTGTGTCGTGTAACTTGCGGACCGTGTACAAGGTCCGCAAGTTACGCTTCGCTACACATGCGGCTCTTTTTAACCAAACTCTCCGTTTGAAATTATTTCAAACTTTCCGCAGTTGGAGCGGCCGCCTTTCCGGGGCAGGCGTCGCAGCACTTGCAGTCTTCGCAGGTGCAATTGCCGCCGTCTTTGCAGGCGGAACAGCACTCGCAATTATTGGCACATTGACAAGCCGCCTTTCCGGGGCAGGCGTCGCAGGTGCAATTGCCGCCTTCTTTGCAGGCCGAGCAACACTCGCAATTTTCGCCGCATTGACAGGCCGCCTTTTCAGCGCAGCAGCTTGTCGTGTTCGCGGCCGCCGTTTGCGTATCGCAAACCGGTTCGGAGCAGCAGCTTTTCGGAGCACAGCAGGAGCCCTCATTCAAAGGGCAGCATTGGCGCTCGCCGGTTGCCGCGAGGTTTGCGGCCTGCGATTGCGAGGCGGCCGGATTCTTTTCGGCGTAGCCGGCGACTCCGAAAAAGAAGCCGGCGATGATCAATGCGGCCCCGAGAATGGTCAGGCCGATGGGACTCGTTAATTTTTTTGACATGATTCTATTCCTTATTTTGATAATTGATTATTCATTTGTTTGACAATGAACCGCAACGGTAACCGGGAGCGTCAGCGACCGGTTTTCTGGCACGAAAGACGCTTCAACCCCGCGCTGACGCTTGGGGCTCTGTTTCGGTGTTCGAATCAAATAAGAAGATCAATTCCGCAAGACGCAAAGCAACAGGTAAAGACGTTGCGGCGGCAAGGAAAAGAACGCACAAGCGATGTTTTCAGCGAAAGGTTCGACGGAAGAAACGGAGTGTTCCGACCCTTGGAACGCTTGCAAAAGATTTTTATTCAGAACCTTTTCGGAAGCGAGATATTGCGTACTCGAGCCGGAAATCGCGCAGCGGCAAGGCTCATCGGCTGAATTCGGCTTCGAACAGCCGCAAGACGGCTTGGGCGCGCGAGCCGGAGATTCGTCGGCGGGCGGGGCAGTTTTCTTTTCGCAACGGGATTTTTGACAACAGCAGGAGCCGGGAAGCGGTTGCGACGGGGCCGCGGCCGATTCGGCAACGGCTTGCGTCGGCTCGGCGGCGCAGGTGTTGCAGCAACCGCAATCGCAGAGAACGCCCGGACACAAAATCATCGGGGCGACGGCGAGGAATGCGACAGCATTCCGCAGCAATCGTGCGAAAGAGACAGGTTGATTCGGCAAACAATGGTACACCGTTCCCTCAACTTTTGGCAAAAACGGTTTGAGTCGCAGGCAAATCAATTTTATTTTGTACACTAATTGTAGTATACACGGCTTGCCGACAAAGGTCAATATCGATTATATTGGTTTAGAGGATTGCACGGTCGAGCGAGGCAAACAGCAGCCCGAAGCGTCAGCACCGGGTTGGTCCCACCTTTCCGCATTGGAAAACCGGGCGCTGACGCTTCCGGCTGCTGCCCGATTCGATTTTTTTTGAGAATCCGTAACCCATCCCATTATTATGCAACGACAAATTTTCGCGGCGGCTTTTGTGTTGGCGGTTTTTTCGGCGGCGGGGATTCTTTCGGCCGGGGACAATGATTTTTCGAACGCGGATTCTCCGAACGCGTTCGAGATCGAAGCCTGGGCATTTGATCGCGGTAACGTCGCGGTCTTTCTCGAAGAGTACCGCAACGGCGGACCGCCGATCATCGCCAACGGCGGGACCTTTCCGAACGAGGTCGAGTACGACATTCCCTTCCCGACGGTCGGGCAGTACGAATTGAAGCTGCTGCTCGCGATGCTCGAAGTCCGCCCGCTTCGCGTTTCGCTCGACGGCAAGGAACTCGGAACCGTTTGCAACGGCACGGCAACCGGTTCCTGGAACTCGGTCGACGCCGTTTGGGATGCACCGCTTTCGTTTTCGGTGCCGACGGTCGGAAAGCATACGCTCAAACTGACCGCTGCCAGCGGAGCGTTCCCGCATGTCGCCCGGTTGCAGCTCGTTTCCGCAGCACCGCTCCCCCAGCATTGGATTTTGGAGCGGCCGCAGGCTCGCAAGATTATCGACCCTTACCGCGATTTCGAGAACGCCGCCAAGGTCAATCCCGAAGCGATGCGGCGGGCGATCGTCGATTTGAGCGAGACCTATCACGAAAAGTACCCGAACGGAAAGCGATATCTCGAACGGCTTGATTCCCTTTTGATCGCCGCCCAAACCGTTGCCGAGCAGGTTGAAAACAAATCGCTTGCTCCCGAGGCCGGGGCGAAGGCGCTCGAAAAAATCGACCGTGCTTTGGAAGAGTTGCAGCGGGAAGCCCTTTTGAGCGACAACCCGGCGGTCGACTTCGACGAAATTCTGCTCGTTCGCCGACATCTCAAAGGCCCGGCGATGGGCATGCCTATGAACTGGGAAAGCAACTCCTCTTTGCCGAAGGGGGGATACGACGACGAAATCCTCTCGCTTTCGCTTCGCGATCCGCAAGGGAAGCCCGCTCCAGACGGTTCGCTGCGGCCGGTGTACAAGCCGAATCGCGACACGCTGATCAGCGACGTCGATTTGAATTTCGACGCCGGGCGGTTGCTGTTTTCCGCCGTCGGCGAGAACGACCATTGGCATGTATTCGAACACGATTTGAAGTCGAAAGAAACGAAGCAGCTGACGCACGGCGACGGCGACGTCGATTTTTACGATTCGTGTTACCTCCCGGACGGCCGGGTCGTGTTGACCTGCACCGCTCCGATGGTCGGCGTTCCTTGCGTGTTCGGCTCCTCGCATGTCGCCAATCTTTTCCTGCTCGAACCGTCGAGCGGCTCAATGCGGCAGCTTTGCTTCGACCAGGAGCACAATTGGTGCCCGACGGTTTTGCCGAACGGACGCGTGCTGTACACCCGCTGGGAGTACGCCGACACGCCGCATGCCAACACCCGGCTGCTGTTTCATTGCAATCCGGACGGGACCGAGCAACTCGAATATTACGGAAGCAACAGTTATTGGCCGACCTCGATTTTTCAAGCGAGGCCGCTTCCGGGCACTTCCTCGAAAGTGGTCGGCGTCGTCGGCGGGCATCACGACAGCCCGCGAATGGGGGAGCTGGTGATTCTCGATACGGCAAAAGGGCGTTACGAAACCGACGGGGCGGTCCAGCGAATTCCCGGGTTCGGTCAAAAGGTCGAGCGAATCGTCGCCGATGGGCTGACCCGGGCGAGTTGGCCGAAATTCCTGCATCCGTATCCGATCGGCGAAAAGGAGTTTCTCGTCGCCGCGAAGCCGACCCCGGCTTCGCTGTTCGGGATATACCTGGTTGACGTGTTCGACAACATGATCCTGCTCAAGGAGATGCCGGACAACGCCTTGCTCGAACCGATTCCGTTGAAAACGGCCGCCCGGCCGCCGATCATCCCGGACAAGGTCGATCTTTCGAGGACCGACGCGACGGTTTACATTTCCGACATTTATTCCGGCCGAGGGCTGCAGGGGATTCCGCGCGGCGAGGTTAAGGCTCTTCGTGTTTTTACTTACCATTTCGGGTACCAGGAAATGGGCGGTCTGCTCGGCTCGATCGGGCAGGATGGTCCTTGGGATATCCGGAGCGTTTTGGGTACGGTCCCGGTCGAAGAAGACGGTTCCGCCCTCTTTTCCGTTCCGGCCAACCTTCCCTTCGCCGTCCAGCCGCTCGATCGCAACGGGCAGGCGATGCAGCTGATGCGCAGTTGGATGACCGCGATGCCAGGGGAAATACTCCAATGCAGCGGCTGTCACGAAACACAAAACACCGTCCCACCGATCAGTTCCCGGACGCTCGCGTTGCAAAAGGAACCACTTGAGATTCAACCGTATTACGTCGGAGATACTCTGATCGATCCTCAAAGCCGCAAGGTCGATGTTCGCGGCTTCGCCTTCGCCCGGGAAGTGCAGCCGGTTCTCGACCGTTATTGCATCGAATGTCATAGCGGCGAGGCCGAAAAGAACGTCAAAACCGCGATCGTGCAAGACCGCCCGGTCGGCACCGCCCTCGACGGCAAACCGTTCGCGATCGACTTGCGCGGCGACCGGTTGATCGCCAGCTGGTCGTCCGACATTTCCGGCAATGTTGGTTACATCCCGAACATCGGCGGGCAGTTTAGCGTCGGGTACGACAACCTGCAACGTTTCGTCCGACGGCCGGGGATCGAGAGCGATTACGAAATGTTCGTCCCTTACGAATATGCCGCGAACACGACCGAGTTGGTCCAAATCCTCAAAAACGGGCATTACGGCGTCCAGCTCGATGCCGATTCCTGGAACCGGCTGATTTCCTGGATCGATATGAACACCCCTTATCACGGCAGCTGGTCCGAGATCATGGGCAAGCCGCGTGTCGATCACATCGCGAAACGCCGACTCGATCTGCTCGATCTGTACGGCGGAGCCGTTGTTGATTTTGAGAGTAGAGGACAGAAGACAGAGGACAGAGGACAGGCGATCGAGTTCGTTGCTTTCTCCCAGCCTGCTTCTTCCTCCTCTCTTCCCACTTCCCACTCCCCACTTCCCACTTCTTCTCACCCGCTTCCCACTAAAATCATCGACCTCGGCAACGGCCAAACGCTCGAACTCGTCCGGATTCCGGCGGAAAAGCCGTTCTGGTTGGGGACGTGCGAGTTGACGAACGGCCAGTACCGGGCGTTCGACCCGGCGCACGATTCTCGGCACGAATCGCGAATGGGTTACCAATTCGGGCGCCGCGGGTACGATGTCAACGGCGACGAATTGCCGGTCGTTCGGGTCAATTGGAACGAAGCGAAAGCATTTTGCGATTGGCTCGGAAAAAAAACCGGCCTCGCCGTCAATCTGCCGACCGAAGAGCAATGGGAATTCGCGTGCCGCGCCGGGACAACGACACCGTTCTGGTTCGGCGATCTTGAAACCAACTTCGCGAAATTCGCGAACTGCGGCGACCGGCGGCTGAAAGAGTTTGTCGCCTGTACGGCGCACGACAACTACACGGCGGTCCGCGTCATCCCGGACCCGAACCCGTTCGACGATCGGTTCCCGAAGGACGAACGGTTCGACGACGGGGCGTTCCTGCAAACGGCGCCCGGGCAGTACGCCCCGAACCCGTTCGGGCTGTACGACATGCACGGAAACGTCAGCGAATGGACCCGGAGCGAAACGAACGGCGAAAAGGTGGTTCGCGGCGGTTCCTGGTACGACCGACCGTACCGCTGCACGAGCGATTACCGGATCGCCTATCCGGCCTACCAACCGGTCTTCAACGTTGGTTTCCGAATCGCGATCGAAGAGTAGGGTCGAGCCCTATCGAGCCGGGACCGTCAGGTCCCGGTTAGCGTCCGTCTTCAAGGCCGTCAATCACCATTGAAGACAGATGCTAACCGGCAGCTGACGCAGCCGACTTGATGTCGGAATTCTTTTCAAATTGCAGGAACCCTCTCTCGCCGTGATGCGAGAACAAGGACGACTCATCGCACGAAGATCGAGAGAACGGAATACGATATGCTAAAACGCTTGGAGGCACTGTTCGGAGCATTCCGACCGCAACTGCTCACCTGCTTTCGCCGCGGTTATTCCCGCCGGGCTTTCTTGAACGACCTGCTCGCCGGGGTGATCGTCGGGATCGTCGCCCTGCCACTCGCGATCGCGTTCGGCGTCGCCTCGCTCGGCCCCGGCCCCGATTCGGTGCAGCGCGGATTGTATACCGCGATCATCGCCGGGTTCCTCATCTCGTTTTTCAGCGGCTCGCGCGTTCAGATCGGCGGTCCGACCGGGGCGTTTATCGTGATCGTCGCCGGCATCGTCCGGGAGCAGGGGATCGAAGGGTTGCTCGTCGCGACATTCCTCGCCGGGATACTCCTAATTCTCATGGGCTTCTTCGGCATGGGGAATCTCATCAAATATATTCCCTATCCGGTAACGCTCGGCTTTACTTCGGGGATCGCCGTCGTGATCGCCGTTTCGCAGCTCCAGATGTTTTTCGGCATCGACCTTCGGGGCGAATCGCTTCCGGGCGAGACGCTCGGAAAGCTGAAGGTCCTGCTCCGACATGCCGATACGATCAACTGGCAGGCGTTCGCGCTCGCGGGGCTCTCGATGCTCATCGTTTTGGTGACCCCCTGGTTCTCGAAACGCATCCCCGGGGCGCTTTTGGCCGTGATTTTCGGCACCTTGGCGGTTTCGCTGTTCGGGATTCCCGTCGACACGATCGGCAAACCGCTCGGCGGGGAGCCGGTTTCTCTGCAAATGGGATTCCCCGGATTTTCCTTTCCGAATTTTCAAGGGCTCGACGGGAACGTCGTCTTTCGGGCCGCTGTCACGATCGCGATGCTCGGGGCGATCGAGTCGCTCCTCTCGGCCGTCGTCGCCGACAGCATGATCGGGAGCAAGCACCGCTCGAACACGGAATTGATCGCCCAAGGAATCGCCAATACCCTGACCCCGCTCTTCGGCGGCATCCCCGCGACCGGGGCGATCGCCCGAACGGCCGTCAACATCCGCAACGGCGGCCGCTCGCCGATCGCCGGGATCGTGCACGCCCTCGTCCTGCTCGGGATCGTTCTCGGTTTCGGGAAATATGCCGCGATGATTCCGATGCCGGTTCTCGCCGGAATCCTCATCGTCGTCGCGATCAACATGAGCCAATATCGGATATTCCTCCGCCTCTTCCGCGCCCCGAAAAGCGACGTTTTCGTGATGCTCTGCACCTTTCTCCTGACGGTCCTGCTCGATTTGACGATCGCGATTCCGGTCGGCCTGATCATCGCCTCGTTCCTTTTTATGCATCGAATGGAGCAGCTTTTCGTAATGGGTCATATTTCGAACCGGCTGCATGCGGTCGGCGACGACGACCTCGAAGAGGATCGGACGGTGTTGCAGCTGTTCGAAATTCCCGACGGCGTCCGGGCCTACAATCTCAAGGGGCCGTTCTTTTTCGGGACGACCGACAAATTTCAACGGGCGATCGACGATGTCAACATCCGTGTGCTCGTCTTGCGGATGCGTCAGGTCCCGTCAATGGACGTCAGCGGCCTGAACGCGTTGGAAGAACTGCTCCTCCGCGCCGAAAAAGGGAACACGACGGTCCTCTTATCCGGGCTGCGTCCCCAGCCGCTCCGGGTGATCGAACGCTTCGGGCTGATGCAGGAGATCGGCCCGGAAAACGTGCACCAAACAATGGTCGAGGCGATCCGACATGCCGCCGAAATCGTCGAGGCGGAATTGCAGCACGGACACACGCAACGCCAGGTCGCGGAAGAGTCGAACATTTTTCATCGATTTCCCGACTGAGCTGTTGAGCCGGAAGTCGTTCCGGTTCTTTTCGAGATATTCTCCAAAAAATCGCAACACAAAATATTTCGCGCGGAGACGCGGAGTTTTTCAGTAGAAAAAATCCCTGCTGAAACTTTGTCGTTTCTTTGTGTTTTTGTTTTTTACAATCTTTCTCCGCGCTCTCCGCGTCTCTGCGCGATACAATCCTCATAGACGACCTCGATCTTCCTTGCGAGCGTTTCATTTTCGGGATATAATGGGACTTCCCGTTTGAAGTTCGGCTCTTGCTCTTCTCACTTCCTGCCCGTTTCCCGAATGTCCGAGGAATTCTATTCCGTATTGGGAGTTTCCAAAACCGCCTCGCAAGAAGACATCCAAAAGGCGTATCGTTCCCTCGCGCGCAAGTATCACCCGGACATGAATCCGGACGATCCGGAAGCCAAAAAAAAATTCCAAAAATTGCAGGAAGCGTTCGAGGTCGTGGGCAATCCCGAAAAACGAAAAATGTACGATCAGTACGGCTCGGCCTTTCCGGGTCGCGGCAACCCTCAATCGGGACCGTACCATTGGCCGCAAGGCGGCTTCCCGTTCGGCGGTTCGACCGGAGGAAATGGGAACAACGCCAATTTCGATCTCGATGATATCCTGAAAATGTTCGGCGGGACATTTCCCGAAGGGGGATTCGGCGGGCGGCCTCGGTCCGGGACCAAGCGGTCCGGCGGCGGTTTCGAGGATTGGGAAGGCAACCCGTCTTCGGGGGCGTACCAGCAATTTTTCAATATGGGGATGGGCAACACCGCCGGGGAGTTCGCGCGGGACGCGGAACGCCGCCGCCGGGCCGAGCCGGGATCGGAATCGAAAGGGAGCGACATTCAGCACACCATTTCGATTCCGTTCGCCAAGGCGATCAGCGGCGGGAAAATGGAAATCACGATCCGCCGACCGGACCAGACATCCGAAACGGTCTCCTTCAACATTCCCGCAGGCGTCGAGAACGGCAAGCGGATCCGTCTTCGCGGGCTGGGCAACCCGAGCCCGGGACGCGGCAAGCCGGGGGACATTCTCATCACCGTCCGGACCGAGGAGCATCCGTTTTTCAAACGGCAGGGCAAAAACCTTCTGCTCAAAGTTCCGATCACCTTGCAGGAAGCGGTCTTCGGCGGCAAGATCGACGTCCCGTCCCCGAAAGGGATGGTATCGGTCACGATCCCGCCCGCATCGACCAGCGGCATGAAACTCCGCGTCAAAGGTTGCGGCGTACCGAGTGCGTCCTCGTCCAAAGCCCCCCCCGTCGAAGCGGGCGATCTGATCGCGGAATTGTATGTCGTCCTCCCGAGAAACTGGTCCCCCGAAGATCAGGAGTTGATTCAAAAGCTCGCCGCCCAACAACACCCCGACGTCCGGCACCACCTCTATTGGACGCCATAGGGGGAGACGGTCGCATAAAGTCAATACAATGACCTTCGTCACCCCCGCGCAGGCGGGGGTCCAGAGGGAAAGCGTAATCTCTGGATCCCCGCCTGCGCGGGGATGACGGAATCGTAGATCATTTTTAATCTGGAACTCAGTATCATCCCGCGCTGACGCTTGGGGCTAGTATTTCGTCAAACGCTCCAGGCCGTGGGCTAAAGCCCCCATTTTCCAACCGTTCCCTACAGTCTACAGCCTATAGTCTATCGCCTTCATGTCCGATCTCCAAAACATTTTTTACAGTCCCGATTACGCATTTGTTCGAACGGCGTTTTTGATGAGCGCTCTCGCGAGCCTTTCGTTCGGGGTGATCGGGACGTTCGTCGTCGTTCGGCGGATCGGGTACATCGCCGGGGCGATTGCGCACTGCGCGTTCGGTGGCATCGGTATCGGCCTGTTTCTGCGCGAAGCGATCGGCCTCGGCTGGTTCGGGCTGGCCGTACTCGCCCCATTCGCTCCCTGGGTCGACCCGATCGGCGTCGCCGTCCTGGTCGCGATCGGCTGTGCGCTTCTGATCGGGGCGGTTCAGATGTACGGCAAAGAGCGGGAAGATACGATCATCGGGGCGATCTGGTCCGTCGGAATGGCCGTCGGGCTCCTTTTTCTCGACAAAACCCCCGGCTATCATTCCGTTTCGAGTTACCTTTTCGGCGATGTCCTGTTTATTTCCCGGACCGATTTGCTGCTGGTCGCCGGGCTGGGAGTTCTCGTCCTCGCCGTCGTCGCCGTCTTCTTCCAACGGTTCGAAGCGATTTGCTTCGACGAAGAATTCGCGCGGCTGCGCGGGCTTCGGACCGGCTTTTACTTCCAACTGCTGTTGGTGCTGATCGCGATCACGGTCGTGCTGATGGTCCGCGTCGTCGGCATCATCCTGGTGATCGCGATGCTGACCCTGCCCGCCGCGACAGCCGGTCGGTTGACGAAACGGCTCCTGCCGATGTCGGTTCTCGCCGTCGTCCTCTGCTTCCTTTGCTCCTGGGTTGGGCTTTACCTGAGCATCGCGTTCAACTTTTCCGCCGGCCCGATGATGATTTTCGTCTCCGCGATCGTCTATGCCGCAGTTCTCGGGTTGCAAAGCAGGAAGTGGGAAGTGGGAAGTGAGAAGTGAGAAGTGAGAAGCAGGGAGTGGGAAGCGGGAATTCTACACTTCCCACTCCTCGCTTCCCGCTTATTCTTCTCAAGCCATTTTAAAATCCCCTTCTTCAATGCGGCAGCGGCCCAACGAGGCCGCGGTTTGACAGGGGGCGAAGCCTACCGCCCATACCGGCTACGGTATCAACGCTCGGCTTGCGGGACGTAGGCCGGAAGTTTCTTATCCGCGAAGATCGGCTCGAACCGCGTCAGTCGCTGCCGCCCACCGATCATCGGCAGGGTTAGCATCTCTTCCCCGATCAACGGCTCGGCATACCGCAAAAATTCGTCCGAGACGTCGTTCCCGGACGGCAAGAGCCAATCTTTCGGGAACGTTCGTTCGCTGTTCGCGACCTCGGCGAGCGGCACTTTGTCGTACCGGACATTGTAAATCGACCCCGGATCGCGCAAGATCGTCGACATAAACCCGCCCTGCCCGGTTGCCGCGAGTTCGAGCGCCTTTTGACCGACCCGGTACGCTTCGTCCAGGTCGACGATCGAAGCGTAGCCCATCGAATGTCGCTGATCGGTTCCCGGAACGTTGCATCGGGCGAGCCCTTTTTTCGCGAGCCCGACCTGATTGAGATGGTTGACGACCGCTTGGGCGACGGTCAGTTCGCTCGAACTGAAACTCGTGTGCCCAAAGGAATCGAGCTTCGCCCCGATTTCGCCGATGTCGAACCCCTCGCTGACGACGACGACGCAACGGCCGGCCTGCTTCAGCTTCTCGTTGACCTGATCGGCGAGCTGCTCCAAAGAAATCTTGCTTTCGGCCATATAAATGAGGAGCGGCATCTCCCGCTTCGGGTCGGCCAGTCGGGCGGCGGCGGGAATAAAACCGATTTTCCGGCCCATCGCCTGCATCACGAGCACCGGGTCCGCCGGGCAGGAGCCCTTGTTCTCCTCGTTGGCGTATTGAACGGCGTGCATCCAGTATTTCGCGGCCGAACCGTAACCGGGCGTGTGATCGATCAACTGAAAAGCGCTGTCGCCGACGTCGTTGTCGATCGTTTTCGGAACGCCGACGGCGATCAGCTCCAACCCCCGTTCCCCGGCCAGTTGGGCGATTTTGTTGGCCGTGTCCATGGAATCGTTGCCGCCGTTGTACAGGAAGTAACCGATGTCATGGGCCTTGAAAACCTCGATCACCCGTTCGAAATCCTCCCGCTGTTTGGTACGAAGTTTGTAGCGGCAGGTCCCGATCGAACCGGCGACCGGCGTGTAACGGAGCAGGGCGACTTCTTCGACCGGTTGGGCGGAAAGATCGAGCAATTCCTCTTTGAGGACGCCTTCGATTCCGTGCACGGCTCCGTAAACGGTTCCGATCGAATCGAATTCCCGGGCGGTTTCGATCACCCCGCGCAGGGAACTGTTGATCACGCAGGTCGGGCCGCCGCTTTGGGCGACGATCAGGTTTTTTTTCATGGTCTTTGGGCGATGTTGCAAAAGAAAATGGGATTCGAGGGAAGAGTATCGCCATTATCGGACAAGCCTTTCGGTTTTGCAAGCACGGCTCCCAAGATGACGGACGAATGACCTTCGACCCCGTCGGGCTGTACTTTGAAAGCCGAGCGCTTATAATAGGACGTTTGAGAGCGGGCCGGACGGTCGCCGGTCGTTACTTTAAGGACGACGGGAGGAAAGTCCGGGCTTCTTCGGACCATTGTGGTGGGTAACGCCCACCGGTCGAAAGATCAGGGAAAGTGCAACAGAAAGTAAACCGCCGGCAGCTGCGCGAATTAAGAATGAAGAATTATGAATAAAGGAAAATTTTTTCTTCTTACAATTCTTAATTTTTAATTCATAATTCTTAATTCAGCACAGCTGCCGGTAAGGGTGAAACGGTGAGGTAAGAGCTCACCAGCGGGCCGGGCGACCGGTTCGGCTAGGTAAACCCCACAAGAAGCAAGGCCGAACAGAAACGAGGATTGGTCCGATCCGTTAACCAGTTTCGGGTAGGCCGCTGGAGGGCTCGAGCAATCGGGCTCCTGGATAAATGACCGTCCTTCGCAAGAAGACAGAACCCGGCTTATAGGCCCGCTCTCGTTTTTCTCATAATACTAGCCCCAAGCGTGAGCGCGGGGGGATAAAATTGTGCGTGGTCATATCACCCCGCGCTGACGCTTGGGGCTAGTAAGTATGATTTCATAAACCTTTGGAGAAACCGTGTACCCATGTCGATATTCGGAGCACACATGTCGATTGCGGGGGGGCACCAACGGGCCGTCGAGGCGGCGGCCGATCTCGGGTTCGACTGCGTCCAGCTGTTCTCCAAAAACTCCAATCAATGGAAGGCAAAACCGATTTCGCCCGAAGACGCGGCCCTGTTCCGGGAAACGCTGCTCAAGCGAAACATTTCCCATCCGTTGATACACGATTCGTACCTGATTAACCTCGGCAGTGCGAAAGAAGACCTTTACGAAAAATCGGTCGAAGCCTTTCTCGATGAGTTGCGGCGGGCCGAAACGCTCGGCGTGCCGTATCTCGTGATGCACCCGGGAACGCCGACCGGCGATGCGAGCGGCGATCCGGTCGAATCCGGTTTGAAACGGATTGCCGCCGCCTTGGACCGGGTGTTCGAAGCCCTTGAAAAAGACAGGCCCCAACGACCGGACCGGACCGACGTGCTTTTGGAAACGACAGCCGGGCAGGGGGCGAACCTCGGCTGGTCGTTCGATCATCTCGCCCGGATTATCGAACTGTCCCGGCATCCGGACCGGCTCGGCGTCTGCGTCGATACCTGTCATATACACGCGGCCGGTTACCCGATCATCGAAAAGCAGGATTACGAAACCACGTTCGCGAGTTTCGACCGGGTGATCGGCTTGAACCGGCTCAAGGCGTTTCATTTGAACGATTCGGTCAAAGGGCTCGATTGCCGGGTCGACCGACATGCCCCGATCGGACACGGGACGCTCGGATTGGAACCGTTCCGGCATTTGCTGAACGACCCGCGATTTCGCGAGATTCCGATGTATCTCGAAACGCCGAAGGGGACGACCGAGATCGACGGCGTTACGCTCGATTGGGACGCCGTCAATCTCAAGACCTTGCGAAGCCTGATCCTTTCTTGAACAAGGGGCGATCGTCATTCGCAGTCGATGAAGAGCCTCTTCGCTCTACAACGAATCTCTTTCGCTATCGGCAATGGTTGCGGATGCTTTCCAGATCTCGGGAGCGACCGAGTCGGAAACAAAATCGACCCGACCGTCGGCGAAAACGACGTTAACACCATCGATATGATGGCTTCTTGCCGCATAAAAACCGTAATTCATGCACCATACGGAAGGATGCTTCGAATTAGGGGGCAAAAACGCTCCATATGTCGAGTAGAGCGGGGAGCCGACAACCCAAGACGAACAACGGTCCTGCCCCCAACCTTGTGAAGGAGCGGCTCCGATTGCCGCATCCAAATCATAAACGTTTTTCGCGGCCAATGCCTTGAAATTCGAAATCTTGGCGTAAAGCGAACGCTGTTGTTTGTTTTTTTTGAACGCCTCCAAAGTCAACTGGCTGCCTGAAACCGTTGTCTCTCCACTTCCGATAGTGCTTTCCGACATCATCATCGTGTGCGTTGTTCCGTCGAGGATGTCCCCGAACGTATACTTCGATGTATAATAAAAAAGACCGTTGGATTTCAGGGAATTTCCCAGTTCGGCCCTTTTACCGATTCTTGCACAATCGCTGCCGGTGCAGACGACATAGCTTCCTGTTGCGACGTTGGTGCTTGCTTTTTCGGGAGTTTCCCCTTCTTCGCACGGAAGGTCGATGGCAAACGGTCCCGGAACCAGCTTGGCAACACTTTCGCTCGGACAACGCATGATCGGAATCGGATTATCGACAACTCCGCTCATGTATTCATAAAACGTCGTCGGCATCGAACCGTATGACAATGGTTTGGAAAAATCGATCAGTGAATGATAGTCTTCTGCTTCCAGGTAAGGAAGCAATCGCGACTGAACCGAATAGCTCATATTCGATGTTTCGCCCAATCCCGGAAAACATTTGTTGGCGGAGTGATAGTTATGCAACGCAAGTCCGAATTGTTTAAGATTGCTGGAACAATGGATTCTCCGGGCCGCTTCCCGTGCGTACTGGACCGCGGGCAATAACAGGGAAATCAAAATTCCGGTGATTGCTATAACGATGAGAAGCTCGACCAGTGTAAATGCCCGCATGCGGGCTTGTTCAGCACGGTCGTTTTTAGAATATGACACGATGTTATCCTTTCTGCTGAAAAACCATGTTGATTTGGGAAGAAGATTGTTTGAAATTTTTGACGATACGACCGCAAGAGAGCGGCAATCCTTTTAATACCGCTCTCTCGCATAAGATGACCGAATAATTTTTATGGCAGGGCCGCCTTCGCACATTCCAGAACCCATTGTGGCGTATCGGGATGTTCGATGATTCCTTTCTCGGAAAAACGAACCTCGATTCCCTCAAAGGGATCGGAAGCCGTTTCGCGGTTTCGGCTTCCGAGTTTCATGCCCATTTCATGAATCGTTTTAGCCGAAGAAGCAAGATACAGTCCGACGACCAAAACCCGCTTCTTCTGTTCGCCGAACTCTTTGATACGCGGAACGACGTTTCGCGAATAGGATTGACCGACTTCGCAAAACGCCCAATCTCCCGAGGTGATTCCCCGACTGCCGCAGGCTTCGGTAACAAGCCGACGCATGATCGGGTCGACCAGGCCGGCATGGTCTTCGTCTCCATGTGAAATCAAAAGTACCGCTTCGTTTTGGGGATCAAGCGAAAGCGAGGCGATTTCATCTCGCACAAACCGGTCGAGAAGATCTCCCTCGCTAAGAGTTTGGGTAACGACGACGGGAACGCGCGGCGTTGCAATCACGGCTTTTTCCTCTTTCAAGGTTTTACGAATGCTCGGGGAGCTGTAAAGTCCCAAAACCGCAGGAACATCAAAGTGAGTATGGGACGTTGGACACACGAATACGGGGACGACGACGATCCGGTCACAACCGGCCGCTTCCAACGCCGCAATGCCGGAGGCGGCATCCGGCTTCGCGAATTCCATGAACGCTCCGTTGATGGCGAAAAAGTTTTTTTGGTCCTCATTTAAGTCTTTTGTTTTTTTGACGAGTTCCATGACGGCATTTCCCCACGAAGCGGAAGGAGAGCCGTGGGCGAGAATCAGTAATCCCGGCCGATTTGTCGAAGAAACCGTCTCCGCCGATTGTGCCGAGGGAGTCAATGAGCTCAAAACGACGAGAGCGAACCCCAAAAACATATATCCCGAGGCTGAAATCGATGTTTTTTTGAATTTCATTTTGTTATTTTCCTTTCTGGATAAAAGTATGAATTGTGTATTCTGACAAGCGAAAAAGTTTTATCATTCAAACATTTTTTGGCGAAAGGTTCGCATTTCAATGACAAAGGGAAACATGGAGGACAAGACTTGGATATCGCTGAATTTTATTTCATTTTTGGCGATTTCCTTGCGAATCGTAAAAACAGGCAGTTCGATAAAAAATTGCTGTCATCGCAAACTTGAAATTTTCCGGAGAATCGTGTTCGGGAAGATCAAAAAACGAAAGCAAAAAAATGCCGTCGCTTTATGACACAAATCGCAGTTCAAATGTTTGAGTAATAAAACTTGTTTTGAAAAAATATACTCATGTTTTTCGACATGTCAACAGGGGAAAATTTGATATTTTGGAATAATCTCGGGGAAAACGGAAAGACGTCGGCGATTGCTTGCTTTCGTTTTCCGGAACCCGGTTTTACTTTTCGCAAGACCTGATAAAATGGGTCGGATGCGGTGTTTTGGAATATTTTGTTTTTTTCTTTCGTGATCGTCACGGCTCAAATTTTCGGGCGAGCAATCAATTATGGACCCGTTAACAATCGGTTTTTTAGGAGGCGTACTCCTGATGCTCGTTCTCGCAACGATCATCGTCGCCGTGCTGCGCAAATACCGGGATTACGGGGTCGATAAGGCGGTTCTCGAAACGTTTCGCGCCCGGGTCCGGGCTTGGTGGTTGCTGTTCGGCTCCCTGATCGGGGCGTTTATGTTCGGGCATGCGGCAACCGTCATTCTTTTCGGAATTATCGCGTTTTGGGCGCTGCGGGAATATATGACCTTGACGCCGACCCGGCCGGCCGATCACCCGACGTTGGTTTGGGTCTTTTTCCTCTGCACGCCGCTCCAATTCGCTTTGGTCGGGCTTGATCCAACCTGGTTTCGCCATGTTTTCGGAATCGACAGCTATTTGGTTTATTCGATCTTGATTCCGGCCTATGCTTTTTTGATCCTCCCCGCCTTGATCGCGATGTCGGGAGATTCCAAGCATTTTCTCGAACGGATCGCCAAAATTCAGGTCGGGCTGTTGATCTGCGTTTACAGCCTCAGTTTTGCTCCCGCGCTATTGACGCTCGAACTGCCGAGGACGGCAGAGACCGCGTTGGAAACGGAAACGACCCCGGGCACCTTTTCCGGCGGGGTCGAGGAAGAGATCGTTTCCAAGTTGAACCTGGAAAAAGCGGTCAATCCGGACGGGACGACGACGCCCTTGCATTCCCCGCGTCCGACATTAAACAACAAGAATCTTCGGCTGCTATTTTTCTTCGTGCTGATCGTTCAACTGAGCGACCTTTGCCAGTACCTCTGGTCGCAGATTCGTTTCCGGCATTTGATCGCCCCGACGATCAACGCGACTCGAACCTGGGAAGGGGTTTTCGGCGGGGCGGCGACGACGGCCCTTTTGGGGATCACGCTGTTTTGGTTTACGCCGATCCGGTGGTGGGAGGCGGGGATCGCGGCATTTGCCGTCGCGCTGATGGGATTGGCGGGGAATATGACGATGTCGGCGATCAAGCGGGATCACGGCGTCGCGGACTACGGGAGCCTGATCGAAGGGCACAACGGCGTGTTGGACCGGATCGACTCGCTCTGTTTCGCGGCCCCAGTCTTTTATCATTTGGTTTGGCTCTTCCTGCACCTCGGGCGCGTTTAAAAAACCAAATTTTTCGCAAAAACCAGCCCCAAGCGTAAGCGCGGGGTGATACGAACAAATATCCCCCCGCGCTTACGCTTGGGGCTAGTATTCCGAGATTTTCGTTAATACTGAAGCCGCGAGTATTCCGGCATGGGGCCGATCAGGGGGCGGAGATATTGCAGGCACTTTTCCGTGACAAAGAGCCGGTCTTTGCAGAGAAAATCTTCCGGCATCAGTTTTTCCCCGAGAGCAACTTCGGAAAGCGGGGCCGTCGCGAGGGAATAACGGTAGGGCGTGTCGGAATCCCGTTGGATCGTAACCATCACCCCGCTGGTTCCGGCGGTCGCGAGCTCGACCGCCCGGCGGCCGCACACATAGGCTTCCTCGATATCCTGGGCGACGGCCCGGTCGGCGGCACACATTTGCAGCGACTCGGTTACCTGGAATTCCCCCCGCCAGCCGAACGCGTTTTTGATCATTTTGTGCAGAATCATCGCGGCACTCGTTCCGCCCATCGCCCCGAATTCGACGTTGGAAAATTTGTCCTTTTCCCCCGATTCGCTGATCGGGCTCCCGTCGGCATAACAAACGCCCTCTCCGCAAACAACGCTGACCCAACCGAAACGGTCGTACGCCGATTTGACCTCGGCGAGGAACGGCTCTTTCTCGAACGGCTTCTCGGGGACCAAAATGATGTGCGGGGCGTCGTCTTCGTTTTTCTTCGCGCAGGCGGCGGCCGCCGGCAACCAACCGGCGCTGCGGCCGACGGTTTGAAAAATGACATATTGATCGACATGCTTCATATCCCGGGCCAGGATCCCCGATTGCAACACCGACAGGGCGACGAATCGCCCGGCCGAAGCGAAGCCGGGGGTGTGGTCGGTCGCGTACAGGTCGTTGTCGACCGTTTTCGGAATCCCGACCCCGCGAAGATCGTACCCTTGCTCTTTGCAATATTTTTCGACCCTATGAATCGTGTCCATAGTATCGTTCCCGCCGATCAAAAAGTAATAGCGGACGTTATGTTTTTTCAATTGGGCGAGAACGCCGGGGAAATCGGCGTCCTTGAGCTTGTAGCGGCAGCTTCCCAAAGCGCTCGAAGGGGTTGTTTTCAACCCTTCGATGATCGCGGCCGACTGTTTGCCGAAATCGACGAGCTCATCGCGCAGGAACCCTTCGATACCGTATCGCATGCCGAGCACGTTTTCGATCGAGCCTTTCGATTGAAGCGCTTGTTGGACAACCCCGCAAAGGCTTGAGTTGATAACCGTGGTCGGGCCGCCGCTTTGTCCGATGATTGCGTTTCCTTGAAGTGTCATATTTTATTTTGATAAAAGGTTTAGCCGAACGGCGCAGACGTCGATGAGAAAGCACCGGCGTCTGCGCCGCTCGGCTAAACGGACAACAGGCAAAAAAATTAAATGACTTAACGATACGTTATCCCATATCGGTAAAATCGAAATCGAGCGGGCCGCCGCCGACGCCGCTGGTTTCGTTTGTCCCGAGATTGCCATCCATATCGAGGTAAACTTTGTCTTCGGCGATCTCCTGCAAGACGACCTGCAGCTTGTTTTTTTTGTCGGAATCGACGAAGGACCGGGCGCCCTTGTTGAGGTAAACCAATCGCTTTTGGATGAGCGAGGACAGTTTGAACCGGCCGCCGACCTTGCTGATCAGCTGTTCGTCTTTCAATTCTTCAAGCATGGGTATGAGTCTCCGATTGTTTGAGGCTACAGCCTTTCTAAAATTTCGCAAAATTCCCGGACCGCCTGGTCGAGTTCGTCGTTGACGATTCGGTGATCGTATTCCCCGGCGAAACGGAGCTCTTCGGTTGCCCGACGGAGCCGTTCCTGCATTTTGTTCTCGTCTTCCGTCCCCCGGCCGATCAGCCGTTCCTTGAGAACGTCGACACTTTTCGGTTCGATAAAAATCGTGATCGCGTCCGGAAAAGCGGCTCGCACTTTTCTTGCCCCTTGGACGTCGATTTCAAGGACGACCCAATTTCCTTGCTCCAGCTGTTCGAAAACATGCCGTTTCAAGGTTCCGTACCAATCTCCGCCGTCGAACACTTCGAAGCATTCGAGAAACTCGTCGTTTTTCCGCTTCGCCTGAAATTCTTCCCGCGAAATAAACCAGTATTGAACGCCGTCGATCTCGCCGGTACGCGGCTTTCGGGTCGTCGCCGAAACGCTCAATCGGAGCGGCAACGGCGATTCCTCGAAAACCCGTTTCAAAACCGTTCCCTTGCCGACTCCGGAAGGGCCGGAAACGATAATAAGCCGACCGGTTGATTGCATTTTGAAAAACCGACTCCGGCCTGCGGTGTCCGGCTCAACGGGGTTATTCCACATTTTGGACCATTTCGCGAATCCGCTCGATGATCGTTTTCATTTCAATGACGTGTTTCGTGATCTCCGAATCGTTGGCTTTCGAGCCGATCGTGTTCGTTTCCCGGAACAATTCCTGGGTCAGGAAATCGAGTTTCCGACCGCAGCTTTCACCCTTGCGAATGATTTCGGCGAACTGCAGGAGATGACTGCGAAATCGGACGATCTCTTCGGAAATGTCGCTTTTGTCCGCGAAAAGGGCGATTTCTCTCGCGAGATCGGCACTGTCGAGCAACAAATTGTGCTCGTTCATGATTTTCCCGACTCGCTCGGTCAGTTTCTGGCGATAGGTTTTCGCGACAAGCGGGGCGAGCTTTTCGACGGCCGTGAGCTCCGTTTCCAAAAGGGAGGCGTTGCCCGTCAAATCGAGCGACATCGAATCCCCTTCCGCCTTGCGCATCTGCTCCAGATTTTCGATCGCTTCCCGAACGCTCTGCAATACGGTTTTTCCGACGGCTTCGTTTTGCTCCTCGGAAAGAAATTTTTCTTCCTGAACGACTCCCGGAAGCGCCAAAAAAAGTCCCAAATCCGGAACCGCTCCCGTTCCCAAGGCCGTGCCAACTTCGCGGACCTGCTCGAAATAGGCTTTCAACAGCGGCTCGTTCAAGCGGGAATCCGCGGCGGAAAAATCGCGACTGATCCGGACGGAAACACCGACCGTGCCCCGTGAGATTTTTTCGCGGACCAGGTTTTCGACTTGCGGTTCGAGCAAACCGTAACCTTCGGTCATTCTCAGGGAAATCTTGAGGTATCGGTTGTTGACCGTTTTAATCTCCGTAACCACGGTCAATCCTTCGTTTCGGACTCGCGAAACACCGAATCCCGTCATACTCAACAGCACAGCAGTTTCCTCGCGTTGGTTAAACGGTTTCGGGTTAGTTCGCGGCCGGCGACTCGGCCGGGGCCGGCGTCGAAGCGGGAGCGTTGGCCGGGGTCGGGCTCGAGGCTGGTACGCCTGTCGGCGTCGCGGTCGGGCTCTCGATCGTCATGCCCGAAGACGGTATGCTGATTTTGTCGGCATCGACATCGAGACCGCCGCCCCCCATCTTCAATACGATGATTGTAATAACACAGAGGAGGAACCAAATCAGGGCGGTCCAAACGGTGATTTTCGTGAACGTGTCCCCGGCCTTGGTCCCGAATGCGCTCTGTCCGCCCATCCCGCCGAACGCTCCGGCCAAGCCGCCCCCCTTGCCCCGCTGAATCATGATCAACAGGATCAAAAACACGGAGACCGTGATCAACAAAAATATCATTAACCCTTGCATTGGACTTACTAAAATTAAGAATTATGAATTAAGAATTGAAATAGGAAAAATTAAGAATCTTTGCTCAAGAGCACAGCCTACGCAGAAATTTTCAATTTTTAATTCTTAATTTAATGACAAATGATTCCCATGAACGCATCCGTTTTCAACGAAGCGCCGCCGACGAGGGCGCCGTCGACATTCGGCTTCGAAAGGATGTCTTTCGCATTGTCGGCTTTGACACTGCCGCCGTATTGAATCCGGACCGTTTCGGCGACGTCCTTATTGTAACGTTGTTCGATCACCTTGCGAAGCGCCGCATGCACTTCTTCCGCCTGCTCGGGGGTCGCGACCTTGCCGGTTCCGATCGCCCAAACCGGTTCGTAGGCGATCACGACCTTTTTCATTTCTTCAGAAGAGACCCCGGAAAGCGAGCCCTCGAATTGGCGGCGAACGACCAGATCGGTCGTGCCGGCTTCCCGTTCGGCCAAAAGTTCGCCGACGCAAACGATCGGGACCAGCCCGGCCTTGAGGGCAGCCAACACCTTGAGATTGACCATTTCGCTCGATTCGTGCAGGATGTGCCGCCGTTCGCTGTGCCCGAGGATCACGTATTGACAGCCGACGTCCTTGAGCATGCCCATGCTGATTTCGCCGGTGTACGCCCCATCTTTCTCGAAATAGGCGTTTTGGGCGCCGACGCCGACGCTGGAACCCTTCAAAACGGCGGCAACCGGTTGAATGTAGACGCTCGGCGGGCAGACGGCGACATCGATGTTCGTGATGTTTTGCGTTTCCTTTTTGATGCTTTCCGCCAACGCCAAAGACGAAGCGAGATCAAGGTTCATTTTCCAGTTTCCGGCAATCAGCAATTTTCGGGACATATTTTTCCTTGGAATTCAATAACAGTTGAGCAAGCGGGAAAACAACGGGGGATATTTTCTTTGGAGGTTATACCGTGGCCGGTATGGGCGGTAGGCTTCGCCCACTGCCAAACCGCAGCCTCGTTGGGCCGCTACCGTCCTGAAGACGGAATTTTAAACCGACTTGGGTATAATGTGATCTAAGGAAACCTCAAGGTCTATAATCATTCCCGAAAAAGTAGGAATTGACAAGGGGGCCGGGGAAAAATATGCCGCAATTCCTTTTGCTTTTTCGCGGAAGTATTGCCTCAATAATCATTTATTGATCTTTACAAAAAACAAAAAATTCGGGAATTATATATTTAACTCCACATCCTTACCTCGATTCCCTGTTTTTTCTCACAAAGGCACGAAGGACACTAAGGACAACTCGAAATTTCTCAATATCCTTTGTGATCTTTGTGTCTTTGTGAGAGAAAAAAGGAGCTGTGGAGTCAAGTATATAGTTCCCAAAAATTCGAATCGGACAGCAGCCGGAAGCGTAAGCGCCCGGTTCTCGGGGCGGAAATGCGGGGCGAACCCGGCGCTGACGCTTCGGGCTACTGTTTTGATGTTCGATTTTTAACGTGATAATCAATAACCGGTACGCCGTCAACCGATACGCCGCGTTTTTTTGACAATAATCAGAGCGACCACCGAAACGACTGCGAACCCGGCGACCGCGAGAGCTGCGATTCGGGCGGCGTCAAACCAAAACGACAGGCTGTCTTCCTCCGGCTCGGCGATCAGTCCGGGCGTTTTGCCGTTTTGGCCGTTCGAAGCCTTTCCCGAGGCGGGGGAGAGCGAGACCTTTTCGGTCGGGGGAACCTGATTCCGAGGCTTTCCCAAGGCGGGCCGGGGCGAGGCCTTTTCGACCGGACGAAACGGCTCTTCGGGCGGAATGTCGGCGACTTTGCGCATTTCGACCCTCACGCAATTCGAGCCGGGCTCCGGTGTCAGGCTCGTTGGCACCTCCCCCGGCTTGAGCGAAACGACCAAGGCCAAACTCCCGTCGGAAAACGCGGCCAAAGCCGAAAGTGCCGTTTCCCCTACTCCCAGTCGCAGCGGGTATGCACCGTCGGGGCGAGGTTCTTGCAAGTCGGTTTCAAAGGAACAGATCGCCGCGATTCCGTAAGTGCCCCAATTTTTGTCGTTTTCCCGGCCCGTTTCCGGGATTCGCCAATAAAGGACGGTTTCATTTTCCGGAATCGAATCGCCCCGGAAAAGAATGTTCGTGACCTTGTAAAACCCCGAAACGAGTGGTGTCGGCTTGCCAAAATCGCTCGTCTTCGCCGGATTGGCGGCGACAGGCCTCGCCAAGAGCGAAGTGGAAGGGGATTCCGAATAGTCGCGAAAATGCTGCCGACAGAAGACATCGGCCCGATCGTAGGAAATCGTGACATGGGAAATGCCCGGGTCGCTTTGGGAAAATTTGAGGTAATCTTCTTCGGCCAAACCGGCTTTCCGTAATTCCCGGACGATGAGCGCGCGGAGGTAATCATCGAAAAGATAGCGAATCCCGAGGGCCCGGCGGTAACATTCCAATCCCTTTTCTTGCTCACCGCACAGGGTGTAATACCTCCCCAGCAAATAGAGGACCCAGAGGAACGTGTTGTCATTGTCGCTACCCTGTTGAACATGAACCAGATAATCGACCTCTTCCGGTTTCAAGGAGCCGGGTTTTTCCGAACGCTGATCCAATTCGAATAAGGCGGCGAGCATTTGACTGTAGTAGCCGAGAGAGATCCGATTTTGCAGAATCGGCATTGCGAGGCGTTGTTTTTCGAGGAACGGGTTCACTTTTTCATCGAAAAACCAGAAATCCCGAAGCAGTTTCAAGAGCCGTTCCGCTTTTTCGCGATCTCCTTTTTCCACGGCTTCGAACCAAGCGAGAAAACCGAGTATGCCGTTGGCATCTTCCAGGAATTTGTCGACCAGCGGATCTTCCCCGAGAGATTTCGGGAAAGGGTGCCCCGTGCAGTAACAGGGAAAGATGATCTGGTAATTCTTCGTCTCGTTTGGCGTGACGTTTGCCGAATCGAGCCGGGCGACCGCTTCCCGGAATCTCCCGTATCGGGCGACGATGGCTTCCGTCGCTTCCGGCAACTCGGCGTGGTTCGTGCGATAACAGCATCCCCACCATTCGAAGGGACCGGATTCCGGATAGGAGCGCTGCCCGATGAGAAAAAGCTCCCTGGCCTCTTCGAAGCGGCCGGTCAATTCCCGAAAAATGGCCAATGACCTAAGCCCCCAGCCGGAATGCGTCTCGGCCGCGTACTCGAAATACGGTTCCGCTTCCTCGAATTTTCCGTCTTGCAGGAAGATGTAGCCGATTCTTTCCGATATCTTGGCTCGATGCAGTTTTTGATCGGCTTCCGGGGTTCTCGCGAAATGCTTCATAACGCTGAGCGCCTTTTTGGAATCGTTTTTTCGCAAATACTCATCGACCAATTGGTTGACGAGTTCATAGGTCGGGTTCGCATCGTAATCGGCCTGCAGCATTTCAAGCCTTTTTTCCGGCTGGTTATTTCGCTGGTAATATTCGGTCAACGCTCCGCGAACATTGGGGTATTCGCCGAATTTTTCGTATAATCGCCCGGCTTCCTCGAGGTCGACGTTTTTCCCGCGTGCGATTCGAGCTCCGACGGCCCGGGGATTTTTCGGGCAAAGTTCGAAGAGTAAATCGACGACGAAAAAATACTGCCCGGAGGGTATCGTCCAAACGGTCTTCCCGTAATACCTGCACATATCGCGCACGTTTTCCCGATCGGCGAACATGCAGGCGATAAAATTACTCGAATAAAACAAGCCGTCGTATTCCGTGTCGAAAACGTTGACGTCAAGTCCGGTACAGTATTGCGAAAGAAGATTGTAAGGGATCGATTTTCTTTTCAGCCTGGCCCAAAACGGAGCCTTAAGCGCTTCGTCGCGATAGCCCATCGCCAGGTACTCCATTGCCGGATGGTCGTTGATCAGGGGTAAAGCCGGTTCGACATAGGTTTCCAACGCCCCGTTGTGACTGCTGGCCCCGTAACCGAGTTGACCGACCGATTTGAATTCGTCGTCCTTGATCAAGACCGCGAGCATCGCGAGGGAAGGTTCCGAGCGGTCGTTGTTTTCCGCGGATTCGGACAACGATTTGAGGAGAGCGGCCAATTCCGTGTAATACGTTTTTTTTCCTTTCGTTTCGCGGCCGAAAAGCGAGGAAAACAAACCGCCGCGTTGAGCGGGTAATGTTTTTCGAAGATCGCCGACCGCTTTCTTGACGGATGCGGGGAGCTCCTTCATTTTTCGGATATTCGGACAGATTTGCCGCTGCAAGTGCTCGTAAAACATGGAGCCGTCCGGGGCATGGACCATGTCGAATTTGTTGATCGTGAACACCCCGTGGTACAACCGCGAACAATCCGGGAGATCGGCGATCGCCGCCTCGCCGAACGGTCGGGTGAGCGTATCGTCGTTGTTCGATTCATCCAGCAGCATGAAATGCAGCAACCGTGCGAGCGGCCGCTGCATTTTGACGTCGTCCGTCGCGGCCAGTTCTTCGAGCCGCTTGAAATCGTAATCGGCGTAGGCCCTGCCCAAATCGACCCAAGCGTCAAACTTGGAGGCGGTTTTTTTTTTGGCGGTTCCGTCTTTCGTTTCTTTCGCCGGGATCGCCGCGAACTCCTCCCGACCGAGACGGTGAAAATTGTTGAGCGACCAGGCGGCCGCACGAAGCGAAAGCGTTTGCGGGTTTTCCCCATATTTCGCGACCGCCCGTTGGGCGTAAAGCATCGCCCGGGCCTGAAAAACCCGATGCGTGTCGCGAGGAGCGATGTTCGTCATCATTTGCAACTGCGTATATCCGCGGACTAGCAGGGCAAGCAAAGGGAGCGACTCCCCTTCGGCCCGAATCTGTTCGTGCGTGCGGCGAACGGCCTCGAATTGCGGCACCAATGCCCATTGCCCCAACAGGTCGTTGATTTTCGAGAACCGCGATCCGGATTTCGAAGGCTCTCTCTTCTCGGGATCAACGGCTTCGGGATCAACGGCTTCGAGATCGGCCGCTTCCGAATCGACATCACCGTTTTCCTGTTTTGACTCTTCGGACGGCGGCTTCTCGGGTTTTTTATACTCCGACTTTTGGAGGCCGGCTTTTTGGAGTTCGGCGACAAAAACCTCGCGGGAAAGCTTTTCCGCATCGGCGAGAAATTGTCGGTGATCGACATATTTCAAATCGGCGCCCGGGAAGGCGTCGATGTCCGGCACCTCGACGGCTCCCTCGGACGGCGGCTCGTCGAGAAAGGCGTCCCGGGTCAACGCTCCGAGCTCTTCCCGGGCGGCGAGGAGCAGAGCCTGTCGCCGGAGTTGCAACAAAAAGGCGGAGCCGAGCGATTCGTCGGCCGCGAGGTTGATTTCCGCCGGCTGCCGACTGCGATCAATGATTGGAAAACCGAGCCAAATCACACTCCGGCCCAGAGATTCCTGGGATTGCGGAGGCAGCCGGGATTGTTCGGATTTCTGGGATTGCCCGGATTGCTCGGGCGAGGCCGCTTGCTCAATTCCCGAAGATTCCGAATCGGGTTCCGCCTCGGCGGCAGCGAAAGCGACCGACGGAAAAAACACCAGGGAGCCCAAGAGCGCTGCAAGAAGCAAGTTTCGAGAGACCGGCATGTTGACTCCTTTCGAAAGGACGAACGAAGTTTTTGAAAACGCGATTGAAAACGAGCGAAACCGCATTTTTCGCTACAGTATAGAGACTGTTTCGAGAAGATTCAACAATCCGTTCACAAGAAAGCACGCGACGGGTGTAGTAAAAGTTTAATGGTATTTATTTAGCGGTTTCCCAGTAAAGATTCCACTGGTCGCCGTAAAGGACCGCACACAGCGTCGCCATCCGGTTCGCTCGCCGCACTCGCCACCTTGCCCCCGTCTGCTTCAGCCGC